>JBEKDY010000099.1:0-15085 GCA_050014115.1 Candidatus Sulfotelmatobacter sp.
TTCGCCAACACTCCCACCTACGGCGGAGGCATGAAGATCGCCCCCCGCGCCCAAATGGACGATGGCCTCCTCGACGTCTGCGTAATCGCCAGCGTCGATCCCCTCAAACTGGCCTGCATGTTTCCCACCGTCTACTTCGGACGCCACTTAAACATCCGCGAAGTCGATTACTTCCACGCCGCCCACCTCCGCGTCGAGACCGAACATCCACTCGACTTCTACGCCGACGGCGAATACGTCTGCCGCACTCCCGCGGAAATCAGCGTCCAGCGCGCCGCCCTGCAAGTAATCGCTCCTCGGAGATAGTTCGTCGTTCCCAGACAACGTTCTAGAGTTTGTCCCGAAAGTCGATGCTCGGGTAGTTGGCGGAGTCACGACGGCAACGGCTGACTTCCGGATTGCCCGTGATCCAACCGGAATCCGAAACCAGCCACTCGAGGGATGGCCGCTATCGCCCGATAGCGTCAGTTGACGATTGCAGCCTCGCGTACTCCGCCTTGGCTTGCTTCAGGATCGGGACGTCTGGGTCGGCGTCTTTCCAGAGGGTGAAGAAGTCTTGATACGCCTTTTTCGCGTTGGCGGTTTCGCCTGCCATCGCGTAAGCGCGGCCGATTTGAAGATGCGCCAGCGATCCTGTCACAAAGTTGGTCACGATTCCCCGGTGATCGAGCAACTTTTGAAACTCGGCGGCTGCGGCAGCTCCGTTGTGCGCCAACAGGTACGCTTGCCCGCGCACATACACCGGGTACAGGTTGCTGATCGCCGTTTCGGCACTGCCCAGCTCGTAAGGACCGGCCGCTTCCAAATCCACAATCGCCTGCGACGAATTGCCTTTGCTGATTTCGATGGCAGCGTTGATGGTCGACAGCCAGTAGGCTTTCAGCAGTGTACTGGTCGGGTAAGTCTTCTCCAGTTCTTCAGTCAGCGCCTTGGCCCGTGAGGCCTCGCCGATGCGGGCCAACGCGAGCGCGGCCACAGCTTTCACATCTCGCCCCGAGGAGAGCGCCAAAGCCGTTGCGACGTCTTGCCTGGCGAGAGCGGCATTGCCCAACTCTGCTTCACGCAACGCTGCATTGACCCGCCAAAATGCAGCTGCCTCTTTGGAATCGGCGCGCACAGCCGAGTCCACAGCCCGGCGGGAGAATTCTCGCGCCTTGGTCATTCGTCCGTAGTACGCTTCCGTATCCGACTGCGCTGACAGCAGATAATCCTCATCACCCGGTTTGCCTGCTGCCCAGGTCACTTCGCGCTCCATGGTCGCGGCATCTCCCTGCAAGAAGGCCAGTAGATATGAGATCCCGCGAAGGGCCCCGCCGTCGAGCTTGAGCTCGAATGCCTTGCTGATGGTGGTCTTTGCGTCGTCCAGCCGGTTAAGAGCCAGGTAGAGCTGTGCGACATTTGCATAGCTTTCGGAGTTCGATACCAGCCGCACCGATTCCTGAGCTTCCGCGAGGGCTTTATCCAATTGGCCCATCCCGGCATAGGCAATATCTACGTTCGTGTGCAGATAATCGTGCGGATAGTTCGCTTCTAACAGTTCGTAGGCCTGTACCTCCTTTTCAACTTCTCCCGTGACTGAAAAATAGATGCCGGAGATTGCCAACCTCTCCCTTTCGTTAACTCGATCGCGCAAGTGGTAGGCTTTCGTTGAATACTGCAATGCCAAAGTCGGTTCACCCATGCCCACGTACGCTGATGCCAGCGAGTTGTAGGCCGCCGCGAAATCAGGGTCAAGCTCAGTGGCCTTCTTAAAAAACGGGATTGCTGCAATGGCTCCTTTCTGATTCGCAGTTGCCTTAGCAAGGCTGTAAGTTTTCAGCGCTTCGAGAGAAGACGTGGTTGCCTCTGCGAGCGGAACATCGAATTTCTGCACCGTTGCCAGCGACTCGCCCAGTTCGCCGCGTAGCTTCGATGCCGCCGCGCCCAGGGCCTCCAACGCCTTCTCCTTGCCGGCTGCCGTCGCCTGCTCCTGCGCCAGCACGTCCCCGGTTTGGCAGCTCACCACCCTAAGCGCGAGCACATACTCGCTGCCCAGGCCGGCAATCGACCCAGCAATGTAGGCCTTGCTGTTCGCCCGCTGACAGACTTCTCGCGCAACGTCGGGCGTGAGCTTTGTGTCGGCTGCCTTCTGCATTCGCTTCAGCGTCCTGCTGACGGTCGAGTCCGATAGCACGTTCAGGAAAGGCGACTGGCTCAGCGAAACGCCGAGGGCCGTCTTCAACGTGTCATCGAACACCGGATCACCCGTGCTGTTGGCGAAGTCGGCCAGAACAAGCGTGTCTTTGTCGGTCAGCGGCTTGGCTCGATGTGAGCGGTAATAAAGTCCACCCGCAATCAAAGCGACTGCAACAACGACTGAGGGCACAGCGATCTTCCAGAGATTCCTCTTCGCCGCGTGTGTCCCGCTTTGCTGTACTGAAGGTGCTGATCCAGAACCGGCGGCCAGCACGCGCCCCGTCTCCGTATCCCGCTTCAGACGCTCCAGTTCAGCGCGCACGTCCGACGCATGCTGGTAGCGCAGGTTCCGGTCCTTCTCCAGCGCATGATTGATGATCCGCTCCAGCTCCGGCGGCAGGTCGGGATTCAATCGGACAGCCGCAGTTGGTGCCGCGTCGAGAATCTCCCTGAAAATCACGCCCGAACTTTCGCCGCGGAAGGGAAGCTGACCGGTGACCATCTCGTACAGAACCGCTCCGAACGAGAACAAGTCCGTACGAGCATCCAGTTCCTTGGCCCGCACCTGCTCCGGCGACATGTAGGCCACGGTGCCCACCGTCGCTCCCGGGCTGGTGAGATGGTCTTCCAGCGTCTCGGTCGTCTGCCCCGCCGCCTGGGATTGGCCTCCCGATCCGCGAATCGGCTGCGTCACCTTCGCCAACCCGAAATCCAGAATCTTCGCGTGCCCGCGCTTGGTTACGAAGATGTTCGCCGGCTTGATGTCGCGATGAACGATCCCGGCCGCGTGCGCGGCGTCGAGCGCATCCGCGATCTCGATCGCCGCCGACAGGACGGCCTCGGTCTCCATCGGCCGCCCGCCGATGCGATGCTTCAGCGTCATCCCGTCCAGATACTCCATCACCAGAAACGACTGATCGCCGTTCTTGCCGATCTCGTAAATCGTGCAGATGTTGGGATGGTTCAGGGCGGACGCCGCACGCGCTTCCCGCCGGAAGCGTTCCAGAGCCTGAGGGTCTTGCGCCACGTCATCTGGCAGGAACTTCAATGCAACGAACCGGCCGAGTTCCGTGTCCTCGGCTTTGTAGACCACACCCATCCCGCCCCCGCCCAGCTTCTCGATGATCCGGTAGTGCGAGATGGTCTGCCCAATCATAGGGCTGAAATCTTAGGACCAGAGCTGGGGCAAGTCAATTTCCAGGTAAGTCAATGTAAGGGCAAGTCAGGTACCGGCTCAGTTTCAAAGCGATCGCAAAAACGGATGTCATCCCGAGCCCGGCGACAGCCGGCCGAGAGCCTGCCCTGAGCGAAGCCGAAGGGGACCTTACGTCAACTAACGGCATCGCTGTTGTGAACGGGAATACCCCATTGCATGAAGTGCAGGCCTTCCTGGCAACCCACGCCGACCGATGGACGGGAAGCTGGAATCCTCCTCCAGGTGCTAAACTTTCTCCATGCCTGAAGCGCCGCGTTCCCGCACCCTGCTCTGGATTCTGATTGGAGGAGGAGCTTTCTTCCTCTTTGTGCTGGCAGTGTTTTCGCTGGTGTATCTCACACTTCATGCCGGAGGCACCGAGGCCGGTGGCTTCAGCAGCTTTGGCGACCGCATCGGCGTAGTCGACCTCGATGGCGTGATTCTCTCGCCGCAGCCGGTGGTCGGCCAGCTCAAGAAGTTCGGCGACGACTCTTCCATCAAGGCCATCATCATCCACGTGAACTCTCCCGGCGGAGGCGTGGCCGCGTCCGAGGAAATCTATCGCGAAGTGAAACGCGTCCGCGACGAAAAGAAAAAACGCATTGTGGTTTCCATCGAGACGGTCGGCGCGAGCGGCGCGTTTTACGTGGCCTCGGCCTCGAACAAGATTTATGCCGACAAGGGCAGCATCGTGGGTTCGATCGGCGTGATCGCGCAATGGGTGAACTACGGCGACCTGCTGAAGTGGGCCAAGCTGAAAGACGTGGTCATCAAGACCGGCGAGTTCAAAGACACCGGCAATCCCGCCCGCGATCTCACTCCGTCCGAGCAGGCCTACATGCAGTCGCTGATCGACAACATGTTCGGACAGTTCATTCAAGCCGTCGCCGATGGCCGCAAAATGAAATTCGACGACGTGAAGGCCATCGCCAACGGAAAAGTCTGGACTGGCGAGCAGGCGCTTTCGATGAAGCTGATTGACCAGGTCGGCGATTTCGAGTCGGCTGTGTCCGATACCGCGAAGTCAGTCGGAATCAAAGGCGAACCGACCTTGGTGCGTCCCGATCGCGACCGCAAAACCATGCTCGACCTTTTGACCGGCGACATCTCGCAGTGGATCCCGGGGCGTGAGAAGATGCTCGAGCAGCAGGTCGGTTTCTATTATCTGTGGAAGTAGTTGCAGCGTCTGGGCGTCGGAAGGGCGGCCTCAGTATGCAAGATATCAGAAAGGTCCTGTACTGGATTTTCGCTTGCACTTCTCTGATGTTCATCGTGCTCTCTCTTCGGAGCATGTACGCAGTCAGTCGACATGACGCTTTGCTGACTCCCCGCAACCTGCTCATCTTCGTATTGTTCAAGCTTATTGTGGCTACCGTCACAGGAGTGGCTGGGTGGTCCATCCAAACGGGAAAGCCCTCAAGAAGTTGGGGAATAGCCGCCAGCCTGATGTATGTCCTAATTTTCGTTTGGCCAATCATTTTTTCCCTGCCGTCTGTCTGGCCGCACCACGCGGGAGCGCTGTTTGTCGGAATAGTTGGACTGGTTGAGTTCCTGTGGCGTGGTGAACGGCATAACCCCAGTCAGAACCCGGGAGAGAATACAGATTCTGGATTGGGAGGTCCCGCTGCGGTTGGCCCAAAACCGTAACTTGCGTGAAACCCCTTAAATTTGAGAAGGTTATGGGTAGTGGGCCGGCGGGATTGCGTTCGCCGCAAAGCAGCCCATCTGGAACGACGAGGGGTTATGACCAAAGCCGATCTGATTGACGAAGTCTCGCGTTTAGCTGAACTTACGCGCAAAGACAGCGAAGTGATTGTCGAAACCATCTTCGACAGCGTGGTCCGTTCGCTGCGCGCCGGCGACAAAATCGAGATTCGCGGCTTCGGCAGTTTCCGCACGCGTCAGCGCAAACCGCGCGTCGGACGTAATCCTAAGACTGGCGAGCGGGTGGAAGTTCCCGCCAAGAAGATTCCTTTCTTCAAGCCCAGCAAGGAGTTAAAGGATCTGGTCAACGAAAGCGCCGCGGCTGCGGCGAAGGCTGCTCCTCCCGCAGGCGCGCCGCCTACGGCGTAGAGGGCTGAACAGATTCCATCGTAGAGACGTTGCTTGCAACGTCTCTTTTTCTTTTTGGATAGGGATACTGTTCTCGACGAGCAAGCCTACGTACACTGCCGCGCTTTGCGCGGCTTGACAGCCGAAGGCGGCTGTCGCCACACGAACCTCGCTATCTTCTTGGGAGGTAGAGGTCGGCGACCTTCAACGCCAGCTCTTCTGGATTAATGTCCGTACGGTTGGCCAGCACGATGATGGTCAGGTTGTCGTCGGTAAAGCGCTGGATGGTGGTCCGGAAGCCGATGGTGCTGCCGTCGTGCGCCATGCGCTTGTGGCCCTTGTAGGGATCGAGGAACCAGCCGAAGCCGTAGCTCACAGGTTGATCGTCAAGCTTCGGCGGGCCGCCTGACGGCTCGACCGGAGTCAGGGCGGGCTGCATTTCCGCAGCGGTGAGCAGAGTGTGGTCGCGGAGGGCGCGGTCCCATTTGGCCAGATCGTCGAGCGAAGAATAGATTCCGCCGTCGCCCAGCACGGCTGAGGTGGGGCTTTGATCGGTTTCGCGGAAGCCCCGGTAATTCGCCATATTCTCGTCCGTTCGGGTGTGGCCGTAGGCGCGATGCGGAACTTCGTTCTTGCCTTTCTCGTAGGCCAGCGTGTTGGTCATTTTCAGCGGGACGAAAATTCTGTCGTGCAGGAACTGGCCGAAGGGTTTGCCGGAAACTTTCTCCACGATCATCGCCAGCACGGCGTAACCGGAGTTGCTGTACTCCCACTTCGTGCCCGCGGGAAATTCGCCGCTGGTCTGCTGTTCGAGCAGTTTGAGCACGCCCGCATCGAGAATCTGCGGAACTTTTTCGGGCGGTGTGTTGGGATACTGCTTCATCAGCAGGTCTTCATAGTCAGGAAGTCCGCTGGTGTGGTTGAGCAGGTTACGGACCGTGATGGACTTGCCATATTCGGGGAACTGTGGGAAAAAGTCGGTGAGGCGGTCGTCGTAGTGCAGTTTGCCGTCGTGCGCCAGCAGCATGATGCAAGCGGCGGTGAACTGCTTGGTGAACGATGCCAGACGAAAGTTGGTGTGCGCGTCGATTTTGGTTCTGGTGCGCAAGTCGGTGACACCGTATCCCTGGCGAAACGCCACGCGGCCGTTGCGCACAACGAGGACGGCAGCGCCCGGGGCGTCGCTCGACTTCAGCGGCGCGAAGACGGCGTCGATCTGGCCGGCGGAAACCTGCGCAGAAGCAGCGGCGGAAGAAAAAACGGCCAACGTGAGCAGCGCAGCCACGAGTATTGATTTCAAAATCGAAAGTCCTCGAATTCAGACGTTCAGATCCTCGACACGATAACAGATGAGGAAAGGGCGAGGCCCGGCGCGTTCCCAAGTGACAGACTGACGGCGAGTGCTAAGGCGATGTCTCGTCAGATATCCGAGGTCCCAGTGATTTTCGTCGAAGGTTGCTATCTTCCCGGTGCCACTTCAACGTCAGTCAGTTCCCAAAAGCCGGGACTGCGGGGGTCGGATTGCATCCAGCATCCGCCGTGAAATTCAAAGTAACCAAGACCTTCCCAACCAGTGCCCGTCTTACCAATGACGGCGTCGAACCGTATTAAACACGGTGACTGTATCCATGTACCGTCACCGGGAAATTCCACCGCCACGTACCGCGCTGTTACTTCGACTACTTTGCCTTTTTCGGTGTAAGGCTCGTCACGCTTCCAAATATCCTCACCAACAAGCACCCAAACATCCTGACCAACCACCAGTTTCTTCATGTCCATAATGGTCGTCTCCTTAAACAACGGCGGGAACCCAATATTTCACCGGCTCCGGGCACGAGGGTTGAAGACTCTCGAACATTGGTTGAATTATCCCATCCAGCAGAGGCGTTTCAAACTCAACTGTTGTAAGCAGGCCATTACACATTTTGACCGCCGGTCGTTGAGCGTAATAGAGATTTTTCAACAGCAAGCGCCTAATTAGGCTGCTGTGAGCGTGAGTTACGCTGTCTAATGGTGCAGAGCCAGTTTACTGGCAAAAACCCTCGATTCCGACTGTGGGTTTTGCCGTTTTTAGGAACGGCTATTGCTGAGAGCTTCGGAGTCGTCGGAGTGTGTCCTTGGCGTAAAGAGCCGTTGCGAGGGAGTACGGAACCCGTCGTCCGGGGCCTCCCTCAGGCATCAGATCGTCCGGGTCGGTGCTCGGATGACCAGGTTCTCCTAATAAGAAGTGTCCCGCCTCGTGGGCCATTGTTCTGTCCGAGCGATCATCACTGATCCATGATATCCCAGGGATGCTGGTGCCCTTCACCGGCTTGCCCCCATCGAACACTCGACGCACCAGAAACATCGTAAGAGCCGCTGCCGGATCCTTATTGTTCTCGAAGGATGTGTACCATAGAGGTGGCTGTCTGTTTGCCTGGATGTCCGTGACGGCTCTATTAATATCGAACTTAGATTCCGGCGAGAGGCCGTCGATGAAGGCCGGATCGGTTTTGGCAAGCGCAAAAACAACATTTGCCTGGGGTCTCCAGATTGAGTTCATCTCGTCGATCAAGCTCTGCGGGTCTACCGCGACATTGAAACTCACCTTGTTTCCGCGATCGTCACGGACTAGGGTGGGGCGAATCGAAACGCTTACCGGCGTCTGTCGAAGGACGGCGACCTGAAGTTTCGCTTCTTTCGCTCGCACCTCCCTTTTCTCAGTACCCTCAGAGTGGCTCCCAATTTTCCAGATGCTGATGGCTCCCGACTTCAGCTTATGGGTTGGAACGAATAAGGGCAGGAGGGGGGACCAAATATGAAGGGTGCTAGGATCAGTGATCTCTTCGACCTGAACTGTTGGCGTATTAGAGGCCGGGCGAATACCAGGGCCGTCGGCGAGGATGACAGTATTTGAGCCCCCCAAGGGCACGATGATCCCCGCGCCCCCGCTGGGGATATGCTCGTCCACGCCCCTGCAGGGGATCAGTTGCTGAAATGTAGGCGGCATAGCAATTTCTCCTTCAAGGGTTGGACGTGCCGACTGGATTCTTGAACCCTGTGCCTCAACTCAGCCTTTATCGGCGCTCGGGTCGAATGAGCGCGGCTACTCCTTATATAGGAATCGAAGGCAAAAAACGACAAGTCACGGCGAAAAACAAAGAAGTTGGCATCGTAAGCGCGTCAGTTGACGTTAGCAGGCCATTACACTCATCATCAACGGCGAATTCCTGCCACTGCCATCATTCGACCGGTCTTGCCTTTTTCGGCGCGATAGGAGAACAGCAAGTCGGTGTGGCAGGTGGTGCACATCGGCGCGGTTTCGATGCTTTTCGCCGGGACGCCCACGGAGAGCAGTTGGCGGCGGTTCGCCTCGGCGAGATCGAGAAAAATCTTCGGAGGCAGTTCGCCGTGGCCCGGAGCGCGGGCGGAGAGAAACAGAAGAGGATACTTTTCGCGGACGGGATCGGAATCTTTAACTTCGTGGAATAACTTCGCCGCATACGAAAACTGAGACTCGAACCGGGCGCGAACCTCCTCGCCCACTTCGTAGCAGCAGCCGCCAATGCCGGGGCCGATGGCGGCCTTTATCTCCTCCGGGCGGGTTCCGAACCAGCGGTGCATCTCCCCTGCACCTTTTTCGACGATTCGTTTCACGGTGCCGCGCCAGCCTGCGTGAAACACGCCTACGGCGCGGCGTTTGGCGTCGACGAGAATGATGGGGAGGCAATCGGCGGTCTGAATGCCGAGCAGCAGGCCGGGCGTGGCGGTGATCAGTCCGTCGCCGGTTAGAGGCTCGCCGGGGTCGGATGCAACATGATCGGATGCACCATGATCAGAGTCAACCTGATGAATGATGTCGGAGTGAACCTGACGCAGGGTGATGAGCTTCCAGCGCAGCGCGTTTTTATTCTGCCGGGGCCTCGCGGCTTCGAGCCCGCTCAAGAACGCTGCGCGATTGCGCTCCACCGTGGCGCGGGCATCGTCTTTGGTGAAACCGAGGTTCAGCTCAGCTTTGCCGTAGGCGCGCGAAAATCCTCCGGCGCGCGTGGAGAATCCGTGGACCAGCCACGGAATCTTTTCCAGGTTCTGCGCGCGAAGGATATTGAGTTGGGGTCGCTTGCTGGTTGGTTTGGAAGCCCGGGTTGGCACACGTCCATGTTACAAGAGGCAGACGAGGCGCGCGGGAAACGGCCTCGCTTCGCTTGGCTGGACAGCCGAGAGCCTGCCCTGAGTTAAGTCGAAGGGCGGCTGTCCCTGCATGTGTTTGTGGGACCTCTCTCACCTTTGCCTCAGGGCAGCGTGAAGGCTACGAGCGCATCGCCCAGGGATTCTTCGGTGATCTTGGGGTGGCCACCGGCTGCGATTACTACGTATTGTTTTCCGTTTGTGGCGAGGCGGTAGGTCATCGGTGTCGCGTGTCCGCTGTTCGGCAGTTGCGCCTTCCATAATTCTTTTCCGGTTTCGACGTCGAAGGCGCGAATGAAGGGATCGAACGTTCCGGCGATGAATACCAATCCTCCCGCCGTCGCGATGGGACCGCCGAGGTTAATGGAACCCGGCGGAACCGGCGGGTGTTTGCCGCCGAAGTCCTGCATCGAGCCCAGCGGAACTTGCCAGCGAATTTTTCCTTCGATCATATCCACTGCGGTGAGCATGCCCCACGGCGGCGCGGTGCAGGGCATGTCGGAGGGCGACTGCAAGAATCGGCGAAATAATCCATAGGGCGCTCCGGCCTGCGGGGAATATTCACCATCTTCGGTACGGACATCGTCACGCCAGAAATCGGCGCGCGGAATGAGCTTTACTTTGGCAATCAAGTTGTTTGTGTTGACGACCAGAATGCTGTGCTGCGGATCAAAGGCGTAGCCACTCCACGTCATTCCGCCAATATTTCCGGGCACGTCCAGAGTGCCTTGCAGACTTGGCGGAGTGAAGATGCCCTCGTTGCGCAGGCCGCGAATCCAGTTGCGGCAGGTGTCGCGATCCTGCGCTGTCGGGCCCCACGCGTCTTCCGCAGAAACTTTCTGCGGAGCGAGCGCCGGCGGGGCTATGGGGAAAGGCTGCGTGGGTGACGCTGATTCGCCGGGCACATCACTCGGCGGGACGCGGCGCTCCTCCACGGGAAACACCGGCTTTCCCGTGTCGCGATTGAGAACATAGAGGAATCCGGTTTTATTGCCCTGGATGACGACTGGAATATCTTCTCCGTGATGGCGCAACGTTGCGAGCAGCGGCGGAGAAGCTGTGTCGTAATCCCAAAGGTCGTGATGCACGAGTTGGAAACCCCAGACGAATTCGCCAGTCTTGGCACGCAGCGCGACCACCGAATTCGCCCATTTGTTGTCGCCGGGGCGAAGACCGCCGTAATAGTCGGGGCTGGCGCTTCCGGTGGGAACGAAGATGAGATCGCGCTGTGCGTCCACAGACATGATGGACCAGGCGTTGGCGGCGCCGGTGCTTCTCTGGGTGTCTTTATTTGTATTTGCGTCGCTCGGCGCATTCGCGGACGCATTACCGGGAATCGGATCCCAACTCCAGCGCAGCGCGCCGGACCGAGCATCGAAAGCGCGCACCACACCGGCTGGCATGGCGGCGCGCTGATTGTCGTCAATGGCGGAGCCGACGACGACGAGATTGTCGATCACCACGGGAGGCGACGTCATGTGATACCAGCCAGCGCGATAACCCGGCACGTCTCGCAGACTGACCTGCCCGTAGTCGCCGAAATCGAAACAGGGCTTGCCGGTTTTCGCGTCGAGGGAAACGAGCCGGGCGTCGAGCGTGGCTTCGTAAATGCGGCGGCGGCATGGCTCTGCCGGAAGCCGGCCAGCATCGAGCCAGGTGGCGACGCCGCGATTCACCAGCCCATCGCCGTAATCGAGAGTGAGGTCGATCTTAGGATCGTAGGCCCACCGCTGCTTGCCAGTTTCCGGATCGAGTGCGATCACGCGATTGAAGGGCGTTGTGAAATAGAGCGTCCCATCGACGAGGATTGGCGTGGCTTCGAATCCGCTTCGCCTCCGGTCGCGAGTGCCGTCGGAGACATCTCCGGTATGAAATACCCACGCGACCTTCAAGTTCGACACGTTCTCGCGGTTGATCTGCGAGAGTGGCGAGTAGCGCATTCCGCCGGGATCGTTGCCGTAGGTCGGCCATTCCGTGTCGCCGGGGATTTGTCCGATTGCGATTGCGCTCGCCAGCAACGTGCAAGCCCCGGTGCAAATAATGACAAGCAGTCGCAATCGTCTCCGGACGCATCTTGCTTTGCCCATAGGCACACATGTTCCATGAATTGCTCTCTGGAAGCAAATCGCACGTGGCAGTGGCAGCAAGCGGCGTCTCACGTGGACGTATGCCACGTTCGTCCGATATAGTTTTAGTTAGCTATGTTTGAGAATTTCACTGCGACGGATCGCTGGACGAAGAAGAAAGTCCACTGCGTCTACCAGGCCATGATTGTGGCGATCTCCACGCGGCACGCCGACGCCGTGGACATCAAGTTTCTGGTGGACGGCAAGAAGGCCTGCGTGGCGCTGCCTCATCCGGCGTGGGTGGAATACAAGAACCGTACCGGAAAGATCATCACGGACTCGCTGGCTCTCGAGATTGCGGGGCATTATTTGAAAACGGCGATCGAGTCCGGCGACGGTTCGGGGCGTGAAATGTATTCTCTGACCGTGCCGGAGACGCTGGCGCACCTGGATGCCGCCGTCTCGGCAATGCAAGCGGAAGTGACGGCGTAAGGTCTCTGCTGTGCGCTTCCTGAGAAAGTGAATGCATGTTCAAAACTGGCTTCACTTTGTTTCTGGTTTTTTCCACCGCGCTTTTTCCGTTTTGTGCCACTTGCATGTATTTGATAACGCAGGATTTTCGATGAGGCCTACGCACGCCTAATGACTGTTAATTACGACTGCTAATGATGACTGCTGTGATTACGATCACTTGGCAGCCCCGAGGGTTTGAGGCACAATACGACGTTTGTCTTTTTCGCATGTGTTCGTTTTGGTTTTGGGTTCTGGGTTCTTGAGGAGATTTTTTTATGGCCACGACCATGCACATCAGCAATCTTGCTGAGCTGCTGAGCGAAGGCAGGACTCATTTCAATCTGTCTCCCGCGCTTCTGGTGGAGCACGCGATCCATCGCAATGAAGCCCGGATGGCCGCCAACGGCGCGATCGTGGGCTACACCAACCGCACCGGCCGCTCCCCCAAAGACAAATTCATTGTGAAGGATGAGACCACCGAGCATTCAGTCGCGTGGGGCGCGGTGAACCAGCCATTTGAAGCGGAGAAATTCGACGCGCTCTACGAGCGGGTGATGGAACACCTGCGCGGGCGGGAACTTTTTGTACAGGATCTTTTCTGCGGAGCCGATCCCGCCTATCGCCTGCCGGTGCGCTTTGTGAACGAGTACGCCTGGCACAACCTGTTCGTGCGGCAGTTATTTCTGCGGCCCTCGGTGGTGGAGCTGAAATCGCATCAGCCGGAGTTTACGGTGATTGCGGCGCCTGAGTTCAAAGCCGACCCCAAGCGCGACGGCACCAACTCCGAGGTTTTTGTTCTGCTGAATTTTGTGCGCAAGACGGTGCTGATTGGCGGGACGTCCTATGCCGGGGAGATGAAGAAGTGCATTTTCAGCATCATGAATTTCCTGTTGCCCCCGCGCAATGTTTTCCCCATGCACTGCTCCGCCAACGTGGGGCACAACGGGGTGAGCGCATTATTTTTCGGACTGTCGGGAACGGGCAAGACGACGCTGTCCGCGGACCCTTCGCGCGATCTGATCGGCGACGACGAACACGGCTGGAGTTCGAGCGGCGTGTTCAACTTCGAAGGCGGATGCTACGCCAAGTGCATCAAGCTCTCGAAAAGAAACGAGCCGCAGATTTGGAATGCGCTGCGCTTCGGTTGCGTGTTGGAAAACGTAACGCTCGATCCGCTTACGCGAATCCCCGATTACAACGACGACAGCAAAACGGAAAACACGCGCGCCGCTTATCCCGTTGATTTCATCGACAACGCCGTGATCCCCGGCCTTGGCGGCCATCCCAAGAACGTGGTGTTTCTCACGGCGGACGCTTTCGGCGTGTTGCCGCCGATCGCGCGGCTGACGCCGGAGCAGGCCATGTATCACTTTCTCTCCGGCTACACCGCGAAAGTCGCGGGCACCGAGGCGGGAGTGAAAGAGCCCACGGCAACTTTCTCGACGTGCTTCGGATCGCCGTTCATGCCGCTGCCTCCGAAGACTTATGCCGAGATGCTGGGCCGCCGTCTGCGCGAACATCACGCGCAATGCTGGCTAGTGAATACGGGCTGGCAAGGTGGGCCGTACGGCGTGGGCCGGCGCATGGATATTCCTTACACGCGAGCGATGGTCGACGCGGCCGTGGAAGGAGAGCTGGCTCGCGAGGAATTCGAAATTGAGCCGACGTTTGGATTCAGCATTCCGAAGAATTGTCACGGCGTGCCGCCGCAGGTGCTGAACGCGCGCGGGAAGTGGGCGGACAAGGCCGCGTACGACAAGGCCGCGGAAGATTTGCGCAACCGCTTCGCCAAGAACTTTGAGAATTTCGATGCGCCGGCTGAAGTGAAGGCGGCGGGGCCGCGGGCGCAGCGGTAGAAATTCGTCGACTCAGGCTTCGCCCGGGCATCCTTTCGCAGGACTGCATTGTCTTTGGTGCAACCCGCCCGAACCGTCGCAGTTTCATGACTTTGCACGGTTCGCCATCTGTGCCAAAACTCCCTCGTAAGCGACTGATAACAATACACTTAAACATCGCCACTAAATCGGTTCAACTGGCCGCTGCGGGGCTGTCTGACGTGACCAATCCCGAGGTCCGACCCACACCTTCCACGCTCAACAGCGGGCACCGGAATCGCCGCATCGCGCACTTCCTGAGGCGACCGAGTCAGCAGATTTTCAATCTGAAATCTGAAATCAACAATCTGCAATCTGCAGCCGCCTCATCAGGCCGAGAGGGACCCTCTTAGCCTAGACGTAGCCTACAGCGTGACCTCCATCTGCAGCGCTTCGATGGTTTCGTTCAGCGTCTTCTGCGCGGACTCGCGTTTCTGTTGCAGGTCGGTGATTTCGTGGCGCAGGGACTGCATGCGGTCTTCCTGTTCGTTTAATTCTTTCACGTAGCGCTCGACCAGCGCTTTTTCTTCGGCGCTGCCTTTCAGCGCCTTCATGTTTTCGCGCACGCGTTGCTGATCGTCGGAGATGCTGGTGATCTGCGTCTTGCGCCCGGCGATGGTGGCGTCGAGTTGCGCGATGTCGTTTTTCTGCAGCATCACTTTCCGCAGCACTCGCTCCGTTTCGATGTTGATCATCTTCTGCACCAGGAAATATTTCACTTGATCGTCGGTGACGTTGGTCAGCTGATAGCTGTTCTGGATCGGGCGGTATTCCTTGACGGTCAACTCTGTGGTCTTTTTCGGCTCGACCTTGAGGCGGAAGCGGTGGAACGATGCGGAACTCTCGGCGGGAGTTTCGTCGTCGGTGAGTTTCCAGCCGGCGCGCGCGGGATGCTCGATGACCACTGTGCGCGCGGCCGCGTCGCGGTTGCGGATGGTGTAGGTATTTTCCTGGCGCTCCTGGGTCATCTGCGTCATGGTGCCGTGCGCGATGATCACTTTGGTGACGTGCTGGTTCTCGGCTTTCTGCTTGGCGTCGACCAG
>JBEKDY010000100.1:0-15057 GCA_050014115.1 Candidatus Sulfotelmatobacter sp.
GGCGGCGCGCGCGCCTTCGGCTTGCTTCATCGCCTCCGCGGCGTCTTTCTCCTGCGAGTCGCGGACCTCCTTACGGGCCGCGTTCCAATCCGTGGGTGGCAAATTGAAATAGTGATCGAGCACGTGATACAGGATGGACAGGAACGCGCCGCTTTCTTCGGCGTTGGTGAGCACGACCACGCCAAGGTTTTCCTCCGGCACCAGCATGACTTGAGAAACGAATCCGCCTACGCCGCCGGTGTGGCCGACCAACTCGCGGCCCTGGTAGTCGCGCAGGAACCATCCCAGGGCGTAGTCGGAAAAATGCGCCTTGAGTGCGGCCAGAGGCGGCGGAGGATTTCCTATTGGAAGAATCGTCTGTGCCGTCCACATTTCGTGCGATCGCGTTTCGCTGAACAGGCGTCCATCGCGGTCCACGAACTTGCCGCGGTTCAATTGCACCTGCACCCACTTCGCCATATCAGCGGCGCAGGAGTTGATCGACCCCGCCGGGCCAACGTTCTCCAGGGTTCCGAAGTGAATCACCTGCAGCTTGCCGTCCACGCGGGAATGCGGGAATGCGTAGTCGTCACCGGCTTTGAATGCCGCATTACTTACGTTCGAATGGCTCATGCCCAGCGGCGCGAAAATGTGCTGGCGGATATAGTCGTCCCAGGAGACGCCGGTGACCGCGGGAATAATTTGTCCGGCGGTCATGTAAAGCAAATTGTCGTAGGCAAATTTGCTGCGGAAACTGGAAGCTGGCTTCATGAAACGTAATTTGTAAACGATCTCGTCGCGCGTGTACGTGGACTGCGGCCAGAACAGCAGATCGCCTTCGCCCAGGCCCATGCCGCTGCGATGAGTCAGCAGGTCGCGGATGGTCATCTCGTGCGAAACATATGGGTCGTACATGACAAAGCCGGGCAGCCGCTGGTACACGGGATCGTCCCACGCGAGCTTGCCCTCGTCCACCAGCGCTGCGAGAGCGGCGGTGGTGAAAGCTTTGGTGTTGGACCCGATGGCGAACATGGTGTTCTCGTCGACCGGCGTGGGATCGCCCAGCTTGCGCACGCCATAACCTTTGGCCAGCACTACTTTTCCATCTTTCACGATGGCCACGGCGATGCCGGGAACATCGAAAGTCTTCATCGCAGTTGCGACATAGGCATCGAGATCGGGTTGCGAGACAGGCGAAGCTGATTGCGCCCACAATGAGCCCGCCGCCATCACTATCCACAGGCTGATGCTCCAACTTCGCGCGTATGCACGGTTCATTCTTGCCTCCAGGTACTTCATGATGACTCGACTACGACGCGGAGATTAGAACATAGAACGGAAGATTCGCGGAGACGAAAGAACAAAGCGCACTGCCGCTTCGGAAAGCAACGGTGCGCTCTCAACAGGGCGAGCAATTTTCTAATTCATCAGGTCAGACATGAGGGCGTTGATGTACAGCAGCAGGTAATCGGTCTCCAGATCAGAATTGATCAAAGCTTCAACCTCGGCAATGGGCAGCCCGATCATGTTCGACGCTGCCTGAAGCAGTTGCATCATTTCGAAGTCCGCCTGTTGGTCTGAGTGGATTTGCATTGCGCGCTCCCCGGTTTCCTTTGAATTGACAGAGATATGGAAAGCACGGGGCAGGGGAAACGACTACCGAAACCTCTCCCCCCGAAGGGTCCCGGAAATCGCCTCCGTACTGCCCCAGTTCCCGCCCGCGAACGAAGCGAGCAAGCTTGAGCGCAGTTTTTTTAGCGAATTCTCAGCGTCGAAGAGATCGGTGAAAGATAGGAAGGAAATTAGGAGCAGAGTAGACGGCAAAAGCGCGGTGCTCGTCGAAGTGGCGGCCGGCCTCGGAGCCGGACGGAAGCGTGAACGCGTCGGCGATCGTGGCCGTAGCGGGCGCCGATGTGGCCTGGGCGTGAACCACGACTGGAGCGTTGCCGCCGTGGAACGCCGCGTCTGGCAAATCCCAGTCGGGCGCAATCACGATCGCGAGCATGACGACGAACACTCCCAGCAGGAGCAGCACGCTCGACCGTTTTATCGTCCACTGCGACATCAGCGAATACTTTGGGCCAGTTCGCGCCGGAAGTCAACCCCTAAAACGCCTGCTGGTGGCCGATCACGGCCGGTTCGCCGCCGTCGCCACAGAGTCTTTGGCGGGTCCGGAGGCGTGGCAGTACAATACCGCAGCTTGCTTTGGGTAAGGTCGTCATACCAGTCCGCACATACCAGGGAGACCCAGATTGTTGTACCTCAAGCCGAAAACGCTCGATGAGGCAGTTTCGCTGCTGGCGGCCGGGGGCAGTCAGATTCTAGCCGGTGGAACGGATTTTTATCCGGCCCTGGGCGATAAGCTTCCGCAAGGGACGATCGTAGATGTCTCCGCTTTGCGGGAGATTCGAGGCATCTCGATCGGCGAGGACCACATCCGGATCGGCGGACTGACCACCTGGACGGAAGTAATCCGTACGCCGCTGCCGCATTGTTTCGACGCTCTGAAAGCCGCGGCGCGTGAAGTCGGGTCTGTCCAAATTCAAAACCGCGGCACCGTGGCGGGAAATCTGTGCAACGCGTCCCCGGCCGCCGATGGAGTGCCACCGTTGCTGGCGCTGGATGCGGTGGTGGAATTGGTTTCAGCCGCGGGTCGGCGGCAAATGCCCTTGGCTGAATTCATCGTGGGAAATCGCAAAACGTCGCTGCGGCCGGACGAAATTCTCGCTGGAATTCTGATTCCGCGGACCGTAGAGAATTCGACGTCAGCTTTCCTGAAGCTGGGAGCGCGGCGCTATCTGGTAATTTCCATCTCGATGGTGGCTGCTCTGATTCAGAGCGATGATACTCGGCGCGATGATGTGGGCCGGGTTGCCGATGCCCGCGTAGCGGTCGGCTCCTGTTCCGCCAGAGCGCGGCGGCTGGGCGATCTGGAAAAAGAATTGGTCGGTTTGCCGTGCGCTCCCGGAATCGGTGATGCAGTCACGAAGGCTCACCTGTCGCCGCTCTCGCCGATTGATGATGTGCGTGCCACCGCGGAATATCGCCATGACGCATCGCTTGTCCTCGTGCGGCGCGCGCTGGAAGCTTGTGTAGGGCAACGCTGATGGTGACCGGTCCGAATCTCGCAGTCGAGTCATCCGCCGAAGCAGCTGCGGCGTTGATTGCATTCTCCGTGAACGGCCGCAAGGTGGAAGTGCAGGCGTCGCCGGCAACCCGGCTTTCCCGGATACTCCGCGACCACCTGGGATTGACCGGAACCAAAGTTGGCTGCGACGCCGGCGATTGCGGCGCCTGCACCGTCCTGCTCAACGGCGAGCCAGTGTGTTCGTGTCTGGTGGCGGCAGGGCAGGCCGCTGGCTGCGAAGTTGTAACGGTCGAGGGCTTGGCGCAGCGTCCGCCACTTTATGACCGTCTGCAGAAATCCTTCCTGACGCACGGAGCCGCGCAATGCGGCGTCTGCACGCCGGGCATGCTGGTTGCGGCGACCGCACTGCTGGACAAGAATCTCGCTCCCAGCGAAGCTGAGGTTATGGACGCGATCGGCGGCGTGCTCTGTCGCTGCACGGGATATCGGAAAATTATCGACGCAATTCGCGGCGCGTGCGACGACGTGACCGTTGCCCATTCGCCGGAAGCTGGAACTGCTGTCGGGAAGCGCCTGGTTCGGCTGGATGGCAGAAAGAAAGTTGAAGGCACGGAAATTTTCGGCGCGGACGAAACTCCGGCGGGCGCGCTGGAGGTGCGAGTGATTCGTAGTCCGCACCATCGCGCCCGGTTTCAATTCGGCGATCTCGATGCATTTGTGCGGGCTCACGCCGGCGTGTGCGCGGTTTTCACTTCAAAAGATGTTCCGGGAGAAGATTGTTACGGAGTCATCGCCAGATTCGCAGATCAACCTGTGTTTGCGCATACGGAAGCACGTTTTCGAGGTGAAGCAATCGCAGCGATCGCCGGCGAAGCCGCAACGCTCGAAGCTCTCGACCCGGCAAGCTTTCCAGTCCGGTGGGAGGAGTTGCCGCCGCTGAAAATGGTGTCCGAGGCTCTGGCTGCCGGCGCACCGCAAATCCACGCTCACCGAAAAGACAACGTTCTCGTAGAGGGCAGAGTTGCCCGCGGGGACGTTGAGAAGGCGCTGGCTGGGGCCGATTTCGTCGTCGATGGCGAATACGAAACAGGTTTTGTCGAGCACGCCTGCATCGAACCGGAGGCAGGCTTCGCGCGCCGCGTGGGTGACACCGTCGAGATCCAGGCCTGTACGCAATCGCCCTATCTGGATCGCGACGACATCGCAAAGATTCTAGGGATTCCGCCGGAGAAAGTCCGCATCATTCCCACCGCTGTCGGCGGAGGCTTCGGCACCAAACTCGATCTCTCGGTACAGCCGTTCTTGGCCCTGGCTGCGTGGAAACTGAATCGCCCCGTGCGCCTGGTTTATTCCCGGACGGAATCGATCGTGTCCACCACCAAGCGCCATCCCGCGCATCTTCGTCTGCGCGCAGGAGCCACACGCGACGGCAAACTAACCGCTCTTGACTTTGCCGCCGACTTCAATACCGGAGCGTATTCATCGTGGGGTCCAACCGTGGCGGCGCGCGTCCCGGTGCACGCGTCGGGGCCTTATCGAGTTCCCAATTACCGCGCGGTCACGCGTGCTGTGCACACCAACTTGGTTCCCGCCGGAGCATTTCGCGGTTTCGGCGTGCCCCAGACGGCGATCGCGCAGGAGCAACTCTACGACGATCTTGCCGATCGCGTCGGCATGGACCGGCTGGAATTTCGCATATTGAACGCGCTCGACAATCATTCTCCCACCGTCACCGGGCAAGTGCTCGGTGAAGGCGTCGGTATTCGTGCCTGCTTCGAAGCGCTGCGCCCGAAGTGGCAAACTGCCCGCGCCCAGACCGCGGAGTTCAACGCGAAAGCAAACGGGCCTCTGCGCCGCGGCGTGGGCGTGGCCGGAATGTGGTACGGATGTGGCAACACGTCGCTGCCAAACCCTTCGACCGTTCGCATCGGCCTGAAGAGAGACGGCCGCATCGCACTCCACCAGGGCGCCGTGGACATTGGCCAGGGGTCGAACACGATCGTAGCTCAGATTTGCGCCGATGCGATTGGTGCGCCGATCTCACACCTGGACCTGGTCTCCGGCGACACTGCGATCACTCCAGATTGTGGAAAGACTTCTGCCTCGCGCCAGACTCTGGTAACCGGCAAGGCGGCGTTCCTGGCGGGAAAGCAATTGCGCAGTGAGTTATTAAGAATGGCCGGCGCTTGCGATCGTGCCACCATCCAGTTCGGCGACAGCGACGTGACCGTCAATGAAGAAAATAGGAAAGTTTCTCTTGCTCTGGAAAGCCTGCCACTCGACTCACGCGGCTACGTGATCACAACCGAAGCGACGTTCGATCCGCCAACCAGTCCGCTCGATGAAAACGGGCAGGGAATCCCTTACGCTGTCTTCGGCTTTGGCGCTCACATGGCGGAGGTTGAAGTCGACGTGGAACTCGGCACAGTGCGCGTGCTCAAGGTCACCGCGGCGCACGATGTAGGTCGCGCCATCAATCCCACATTGATTGAGGGCCAGATCGAAGGTGGCGTGGCTCAAGGTCTCGGCATGGCTCTGATGGAAGAGTTTTTCCCCGGCAAGGGAGAGAATCTGCACGACTATCTGATTCCGTCTGCGGGCGACATTCCGCCGATAGAGTCAATTCTGATCGAGGATGCCTCCTCGATCGGCCCGTTCGGCGCGAAGGGAATTGGCGAGCAGGCCGTGATCCCGACGGCGCCCGCGATTCTCAACGCGATCCATGACGCGACTGGAGTCCGCCTGCGAAAGACTCCCGCAACTCCAGATCGCCTGCGCGCAGCAATTCTCGCGGCACGCGGAGGTCGGGTTGGCTAACGACGCTACTAAAGACGCTTCTAACGACGTCGCGAAATCCGCGGCCGACGACGCCATCCGCTGCGACGCCTGCCCCGTGCTCTGCTACATCAAGCCGGGACGAACCGGATCCTGCGACCGCTACGGCAATCACGAAGGAAAATTGGTGAGGCTCGATCCGCACGTAGTGCTCGATCGCGCAGTGGAACGCGGCGAGTCGGTGGTTCCGTTCCTCGATCGCAGCCGCGATTGGGACGGCACGCTGGTCAGTCACGGCGAAACTTTTGTGACCGCGATCGGCGCGGGCACGACGTATCCCGATTACAAGCCAGCGCCTTTTATTATTTCGTCGCAGGTAAAAGGCGTCGACATGGTCACCGTGGTGACCGAGGGAATTTTCAGCTACTGCGGCGTGAAAGTGAAGATCGACACGGACCGCCATCTGGGCGCGGAATGCAGCACGGTGCGCGCGCAAGGCGAAGCCGTCGGCCACGTCACCACCAGCGAATACGGGTCGCAAATGCTTTCGCTCGGAGGCGTCCGGCACCTGACCGGGGGCAGCCGGCGCGAAGGCACCGCAACCTGCGAAACTCTGCTGGATTTGTGCAATGGAAAAGCCGTCGACCTCAAAATCGACAATGGCACCAAGGTCGTAGTGCAGGCAGGCAGACCGCCGGTGGTCGACGGCGCGCGAGAAGAACGCATGCGCGTAGGCTGCGGTTCCGCCACCATCGGCATGTTTGCGAAACAATGGTTCGGTAAAGTCGACGAGGTCGTCGTCGTAGACGATCACATCACGGGTGTGCTTTCGGAACATCAAGCTGGAAAGCTGTTGGGCGTGCGCGAGACCGGAATCAAACTGAAGGGAAGGCGCTCTACTCCCGGACGATACTTTCAAGTCGCCGAACCAGGCACAACGTGGGGTGGAACCGATATCGACGACCCACTCACAATTCTGGGAAAGTTCAATTCGAAAAAAGCGTGGCCTGGACTGCGCCTGCTGATGGTGAGCACCACCGGCGAACAGCACGCCTATTTCGAACTCGACGACGATCTCAAGCCGCACGAAAAAGAATTGCCCACGCATCTTCGCGAATCTGTCGCACGCATCAAGGAAAACTGCGAGCCGGCGCTGTGCACTGTGCTTTTCATGGGCGGCGCTGGCGGATCGCTGCGCGCCGGAGTCACGGAGAATCCCGTGAAACTCACCAACTCTGTGCGCGATGCCCTGACCCGCGTCACCTGCGGAGGCTCGCCCGTCTACGTGTGGCCGGGCGGAGGCATCACATTTATGGCCGACGTCACCCGCATGCCGCGCAACGCGTTTGGATATGTGCCCACGCCTGCGTTAGTGGCGCCCATTGAATTCACTCTGAAGCTGGCCGACTATGCCGCGCTCGGCGGCTACGTCGAGAATGTGCGTCCGCTCAGTTCGATCGCCAGAGGTCAGCGAGGTCCGCGCCGCCTCACTGCGCGATCGGACAATCCATGGCCGCTGGCCTTGAGCGCAGGCCCTGTGAAAAAAAGAAAAAAGAAATGAACACCCGCGCCCAGATTCGATGGCTCCCCGACGGACACCGTCTGCACCTGCACGACGGCCCGATCGATTTGATTGTGGAAGCCTTCGGCGCGGCTGCTGAAGTAGAAGCTGCATACCGCGCCGCGTGCGAGCGATTCACAACCGTTCTCGATGAGTTGTGCAGCGAGTTGCCATTCTTGCGAACCGCCCTGCTGGGCGTCCCACAAAACGGGCGTTGTGAAGATGTTTCCCATCCGAGAGGCGCAGTCGCGCGACGCATGACCGCGGCCACGCTCCCCTACGCAGCGCAACATTTCATCACCCCCATGGCCGCAGTGGCCGGAGCAGTAGCAGACGAGATTCTCGCCAACATGGTCGCGGCCGCCGAAATCGCTCGCGCTTACGTGAACGACGGCGGCGATATCGCGCTGCATCTCACGGCGGGCGAGAAATTCGTAGTCGGAATGGTGGAGCGCCCCGATCGTGCATCGCTTTTCGGTACGACGACGCTGGATTGTTCGCAACCGGTTCGCGGCATCGCCACCAGCGGCTGGCGTGGCCGCAGCTTCTCTCTGGGAATGGCCGACGCAGTCACCGTACTCGCCGACCGCGCCGCAACCGCGGACGCCGCCGCGACCATCATCGCCAATGCAGTAGACTTGCCGGGACATCCGCGAATTGTTCGCGTGCCCGCGCGTCAGCTTGCGCCCGACAGCGATCTCGGCGAAATTCCGGTGACGCAGGCGGTAGGAAAATTGACGGTCGCAGAAATCAACGAAGCCCTGACGAGGGGCGTGACGACTGCGGAGTCTCTGCTGCAGCAAAAATTGATACACGCCGCCGCATTGTGCCTGCAGGGTGAAACGCGAGTGGTTGGCAGCGTTTCCGAGCTTGCAAAGAAAGAGGTCCCGAGTCACGAAGGGAGTCTGGTTCATGCCTGAGGTTCTAATCCGAAAGAAGGTGACCTGCGTCGAAGAAATATTCCACGAAGGCGGACCGATCGCCACGCGCCCACTGCGCCGGGCCGCGGGAATCGCGGTCATTCGCAATCCATATGCCGGCTCCTATGTCGAAAACATCGAGGGCTTCATGGACGACCTCAAGCCTCTGGGGCTTGATATGGCTCGCAGTCTGATAGCCGCGCTGGGCGGCGATGCGAAAGTGGTGGAGGGCTACGGCAAGGGCGCGATCGTGGGCGCGGCCGGAGAACTTGAGCACGGCGCGCTGTGGCATGTGCCCGGCGGATATGCCATGCGCGAAGTTCTCGGCGGAGCGAAAGCGATTGTTGCGTCGACAAAAAAAGTCGGCGGCCCCGGCACTCGCCTCGACGTTCCCATCACGCACATCAATGCTTCCTACGTGCGCAGCCATTTTGACGCGATGGAGGTCGGCGTGAACGATGCTCCACGCGCGGATGAAATACTGCTGGCCTTAGTGATGACGACTGGACCGCGGGTCCACGCCCGCGTCGGCGGGCTTAAAGCATCCGGGATTAAAGGGGAAGACGGGCTGCGATGAACGCGACGACGCCGATGAAGACAAGAACATGAAAGCAAGAAGATGAAAGCAAGAATTCGGAAGATCGCGACCTTCGTCGAAGAAACGCATCGTGAAATGGATCGAGTGATCTCTCCGCCCACGCGTCGCGCCGCCGCAGTCGCGGTAATCGAAAACCCATGCGCGGGAAAATACGTGGAAGATCTCTCGGAACTAATCGCGATCGGCGAAGAGTTGGGTGAACTGCTCACGCAACGGGCGGTCGCGGCGCTCGGAATTCCCGGAGTCTCGTGCGAAAGCTATGGCAAGGCCGCGGCCGTGGGCGAGGACGGCGAGATCGAACACGCAGCGGCAATCCTGCATCCCAAGCTCGGTACTCCAGTCCGGCGCGTGCTCGGAACAGGCTCGGCGCTGATTCCTTCGTCCAAGAAGCGCGGAGGCCTGGGTGTGGTTCTCGACATCCCGCTTGGCCACAAAGATGCGGCCTATGTTCGGAGTCACTTCGATGGCATGGAAGTCCGCCTGAACGACGCGCCGCGCGCCAACGAAATCATGGTGGCGATTGCCGTGACCGATAGCGGCAGGCCCTTGCCCCGCGTCGGCGGTCTGAGCAAAGATCAGATCAAAGGCGAAGATGGCCTTCGCTAGAACTCATCGCATAAATGGTTTCGGGAAGGGCACGGCTTTAGCCGTGCCACTAAGAGGCAATAAAGACGCGGGCTTTAGCCTCTGAGGTTTCGCTCGTGTCTCGCCGACAAAGATTTCTGAGATAGATCATGCTGGTCAGGTCACAGAGGAACGTCGCGATCAGTGCGCCGTCGGCGCGCGCATCAGAAAAGAAATATCATCCACCTTGTAGAGCACGTTGCCAGAAGAATCAGGCACCGGCCTGATTGTGCCCGCCCGCACCTCATCGAACGCGGCGACCAGTCGCCCAAGCACCGTGGGCGACGCAACCGGAATATTATGCGCGCCGATCACCACTTTAACCTGAGGCGCGAGCGCGGCCAGGTGGCGAATCGAAGCGGCATAAGCGTCCAGGTCAGTTTCCGGCCGAAACAGCCAGATGGGCGCAGGATAATAAGTGTCGCCGGTAAAGAGCAGCCCGTTGCCGCGATCGATCAAAGAAATTGCGTCAGGAGTATGGCCGGGTGTCGCGATCACTTCCAGAGTGCGCCCACCAAGATCGAAGCGGTCGCCGTCGCGCGTATATGCTGTGATCTTCCAGGGCCGCGTCGCGTAAGCCTTCGAGTCAAATCCCTGCGGCAGCGTGCCACAAATCCGGTCGGGCGTGATCTCAGCCTGCGCGTCCACGCGAGACCCTCGCGCATTTTCCCGAGTGAAGTCGGTATCCATTCCGTAGATCGTGGAAAACTCCCAGTTCCCGCCGACGTGATCGTCGTGGGTGTGTGAATTCAACACAATCACCGGCAGTTTGGTCAGCTCAGCCACCACTTTCTTGACATCGCTGATTCCCATCCCCGTATCAAAGACCAACGCACGCTTCTCGCCGACAATGAGGTAGCCGATCGTTTCTTCCGCCTGATGTGGTTCGTAGATGGCGAAAACGCCGGGCACAACCTTGTAAACTTCAAACCATGGATCACTGACGGGAACGCGTTCGAGCGCTTTGTATTCCGGTCGCGGCAGCGCGCGGCACCAGTCCGGAATGGACGTCTGGGCCGCCAGCACCGGCGATGACAATATGTAGAAAGCCAGGCACGTCAGGAGAACGGCAACGATTTTGCGCACGGCACTTCTATGCATGAACAACCTCCGGCACACGGGTTGCCGGCGGCGTGTTGCGGCTGCGCTGCACGCTGATCGCCCCATCGGTGATCACCATGCCAATGCCGGGCAAGTCGCCCTTCTGAATGCTGTCGAGCAGGTTCTTGCCCGAAGAGTGCTGCGCCGTATCGAGCAATACGAAACTCGCCTCGCGTCCCGCTGCAACTAATCCGCAGTTGAGATTCCGCATCTTTGCCGTGTTCCCGGTCGCGAGGCACACGGCTACTTCTGCTGGAATTTCTCCCAGCGACGACAGCATCGCAATCATGCGCAGAATTCCCAGCGGCTGCACCCCCGACCCTGCCGGCGAATCGGTGCCCAGAATCACTCGATGCAATTGCTTGAGTTCTCGAGCCGTACGCAACGCCAACAATCCCGCGCGCTCGTTGCCGTTGTGCACAATCTCAAGCGCGCGGCGGGATCGTCCGCATAACTCAACAATCTGATCGTCCGGCAGCGCGGTGTGCCCGCCGTTGACGTGCCCAATCACGTCCGCGTCGGTTTCGAGCACCATGTCTTTATCAATCAAGCTCGAACCTGGGATCGACGGCCCGCCCGTGTGAATCGTGCTCTGGATGCCGTATTTGCGTGCCCACTCCACCATGCGGCGTCCCGTGGTGCCATCCTTCACGCTTCCCAGTCCAACTTCACCGAGAAGTTTTACCCCGGCCGCAGCCAGTTCCTTGAAGTCGTCTTCCACCATGCCTTGCTCAAGCACCGGCGCCCCAGCATAGACCTTCACACCACCAGGACGAAAATTCTGAAAAGCCCGCTGCGCAAAGATCGCCATGGCCTTCAGCCCAACAATATCTTTCGGACGCCCCGGCGTGTGCACTTCTCCCGCCGAGATCATCGTCGTGACGCCGCCGTGCAGACAGCTGTCGATCCATCCCAGTTGATTCTGCCGCGGCGTCCAATCGCCACATACCGGATGCACGTGACTATCGATCAGTCCGGGCGCAAGCGTGGTGCCTTTAGCATCGATGCTGATCGAAGCGTCGGCAGTGTCGATGTCTTTTCCCTTGCCCACGTCCTGGATCACACCGTCAACCGCGACGACCGTATCCGCATCAAGAATGGGATGGTCGAGGTCCCCACTCAGCAGTAACCCGATATTGCGAATCACCAGCTTGGCCCGATTCGCGGATTTGTCAGAACCGTCGTAACTCATGCTGTTCTTTTGCCGTCCCTCAAGCCGCCCATCATACCCGACGTCGTCTCGAGGGAGGCTCCGCGATGCGGTTTGTCAGTACCAAAGCAAGGTGATACGCTCGGCGGAAGGTTCCGAGTTGCTATGGTTTCAGAGAAAATTATTCTTTGGGAAGTCGACACGCAGGCCGATTTCATGCTCCCCGCAGGCAAGCTCTACGTGCCCGGAGCCGAGAAACTTCTGCCCAACATCCGCCGCTTAACTGATGCGGCGCGGCAGGGTCGCGTCTTCCTCGTCTCGCACGGCTGCTTTCACACGCCGGATGATCCCGAATTCAAAATTTTCCCGCCGCATTGCGTGCAGGGAACTGCCGGAGCGGAATTCGTCCCGGAGGCGCTCACCGACAAAGTCATCCGCGTCCCCAACGACGACCACGCGAAGCTGCCCGCCGATTTTTCCGCGTATCAACAAATCCTGCTGGAGAAGCAGACGCTGAATATTTTCGAGAGCCGCCACGCCGACGCGCTCGTCCACCGGTTGGGCAACCGCGCGGAGTTTGTGGTCTTCGGCGTGGTCACGGAATACTGCGTAGGGTTCGCCGCAAAAGGCTTGCTCCAGCGCGGCCGCCGGGTCGCCGTGGTCCGCGATGCCATCGAAACCCTCAAGCCGGAAGAAGGCGACAAAGCAATCGCCGAATGGCAGCAACTCGGCGCCAGGATGATCACCGCCGACCAGGCCCTGGCCGCGCTCTCAACGTCCTGAATTAATCTCAATCCGCATGCAGCGCCCCAGTCGCTCGGAAGCCGCGCTACGTGCGCGGCTTCCACCTGACATTCGGCCTGGCAATCAGATTTCCTTAGCGGTCGCCGTGGTTATGCCGCCAGGTCCAGTACTCCTTCTGTTCCTCGGGCCGGAGCCTGCGAAAATCACGGTTGGGGTCGCGGTGGTTTTCCGCCGCCCAACGGTTGTAGTAAACGATCTCATCATGATTCCACACGTGGTAATCCGTGTAGTAGGGATCGTACACGCGGTAGTAATGATGTCCGCAGCCGACACTTGCCAGCGACGAAGCCAGCGCTGCCGCTAGCAGCAGCGCGCCAAAACCAGACTTACCGTTCATGCTCTCTCCTCCGACGAAAAGCGCGTCTGAAAATAATAAACCCGCGACCGCGCCAGATGTTGCTCCGCTACTAGCACGAAAGGCTCCCCTCCGAGCTGGCGTTTCCTTCCGAAGCCGCTTTCGATTCGTTGCGAATGCTTTTCAAACAGGTTGTATTTGTAATACACTGTCGTGGCTTTTGGCCGAAGGAGATCTCAGTTGGAAAACCCCCTGCGGGCGCTGTTGGATTTGCCGGAAACCGAACGAGTCGAACGAGGACTCCAGTTTACTCCCCGGGAAATTGCCCAGCAGCCCGATAGCTGGAAGGTTACTTACCAGCGCTGCCTCAACCAGACCCCGGCTCTGCAAGCCATTCTCGCTCGCGCCGGAGTAAGCGCCGCTTCCCGCACCGTATTTCTGGTCGGCGCCGGCACCTCCGACTACGCTTGCCGGGCCCTGGCTCCCTTGCTCCGCCAGCGCTGGAACTGCGACGTATGGCCCGTTCCCAGCACCACGTTGCTTACCGATTTCGACCAGTATCACCGCCCCGGCCGGGAATATTTCTGGATTTCTGTTTCCCGCTCCGGCGACAGTCCGGAGGGCGTCGCACTGCTCGAACGCGCGCTCACGCAGCACCCGGAAATCCTGCACCTGGTCATCACCTGCAATGCTCGCGGCCAGATGGCGCAGTTGTGCGGCCGCCATCCCGACCGCGCCTTCGCCCTGCTCCTGGACGAAGCCGTGAACGATCGCGGCCTGGCCATGACCAGTTCCTTCACAAACATGGTCCTCGCCGGACAATGCCTTGCGAATCTCGAGAGCTTGTCAGCTTTTGGTAAGGTCCTCGGACAAATGGTGGACGCGGGCGCTCAATTCCTTCCGCTCGCGGCCGAAACCGCTGCGACCATCACCACTCTGGGATGTCAGCGGGCCTGCTTCATTGGGTCGGACGTCCTGCGGGCCGTCGCCGACGAGTCAGCGCTGAAGGTGGTGGAACTCACGGCCGGCAGAGTCTCGACCGTCGCCGAGTCTGCGCTCGGTCTGCGCCACGGCCCCCTGTCGAGTCTGGACGGTCAGGCGCTTCTGGTCGCGTTCGTTTCCAGCGATCCTCGCCGCCGCAATTACGAGCGCGACTTGCTGAATGAAATCTGCCGCAAGCGCCTGGGCCGCGCCCGCGTCGTAGTAACCTCCGGCCCCACGGACGACGTGGCCGCTCTGGCCGACTACACACTCCAACTGACCTGCCCACCCGGCTTCGCCGATGAATATCGCGCCGTGCTCGACGTAATGCTGGGTCAGTTGCTGGGCTTGTTCGCCTCGCTGCGATGTGGTTTGAAGCCCGACCAGCCCAGCCCGAACGGCGCCATCACGCGCGTAGTTTCGCCCATCCAGACCTATTCATGAGCGCGACGAAAGTGACTTGCCGAAGCAAGAATGCGCCGGCAGCCCGTGGTTTTACTGACCCCTGGCCCCTGACCACTGCTTCTATCGAGAAGCCTTCAGCCGGTCCACCTGAGCGTCCGTATCCAGCTGCTCCTTGGTTTCCCGGTTGTCCAACTCCGCCTGGCGGCGATGCGTGGCTTCGGTAGGATCTGTCCCTGCCTTCATCTCAGTCTTCTCGAGAAAGTAACGCCAGCCCTCGTGGCGGTCCGACGAGACCTGGCTCTCTTCGTATTTCTTCACGGCCGTCTCTGCATTTTGTTTACCCTTGATGACTTCCACCACGCCCGCGGACTGATAGGTCCGGACGTTATGGCGGATAACGAGGTAAGAGGTACTGGCTTCTTCGCGTGTCAGAGCGGCTCCGTCTGGGGGATGTTTCGAGAACTATGATTTCAGAACTATGATTTCGAAACTATGATTTCGAAACTATGTTTCGAGCAATAAGGTTTGGATTCAAATATCCCGGCAACAACCTGAAGCACTTGTCGGCAGACTCCGAAAAATTCTGCCGAAATATGTGCTAAACGAACGAAAGGCGATCTCCGTAGAAATCGCCTTTGTTGGAAGTTACAGGCCTACAGCGCCTGGACGTTTTCGGCTTGCCAGCCCTTGGGCCCCTTGGTCACGTCAAACTGCACTGTCTGGCCCTCCTGCAGGCTCTTGAAGCCGCCCGCTTGGATCGCTGAGAAGTGCACAAA
>JBEKDY010000101.1:0-19446 GCA_050014115.1 Candidatus Sulfotelmatobacter sp.
ACGTCGCGGTCAAGGCCGAGGGGTGTTTGGGATGCCACACTCCGCACGGTTCCCAGAACGCCCGCCTGCTGAACATGCCGGCCATCGCCCCGCTCTGCAACCAGTGCCACAGCGGCGTAGCTAACAACACGGTTCACGGAATGGGCGCGGGGTCGTCGGAAACCATAACTTGTACGAACTGCCATACCAATATTCATGGCTCGAACATGAATGCGGCATTCCTCAGGTAGGAGCCATGGATTGGAACGCGCCTGAAGAACTGCGGAGGCGCGGCCGCACTTCGATTGCGCGCAGGGATGCAAGGTCTCGACGAGCAATGTTTTTCAATTGAGGCTTTCATGATGAACCCAGGATGGATTTCCCGGCTGTTGATTGAAAAGCATTCTCTTGCGGCTGCCCGCCGCATTGTCGGGGGCATGGCCGCAGCCATTTTGGGCTTGACGGCGGGCACTGCCGTCGCGCAGGTTCCAATATTTGTGTCTCACCAGACCGCTCCGGACGGCTACACGCTTCACGAGTCTATCGATCTGGGCGGACATGTGGCCAATATCGACGGCAGCGGTGCCATGTACGACACTCTGGTCAACCAGCAGTCCGGTCCGCGCATACTGGGCGAGAGCTATGAGCTGCGCGCGCTGCCGGGCACGAAGAACACCCTTGTTGATCACTTGAAAGCCTTTACCAGCGGGCTCGGCGGCGATCCGTACAACATTGCCAGGCTGGACGTTTCCAAGGGCAAGCTCTACGACTTCTCCGGCTTGTTCCGCCGTGACCGCCAGTACTTCGACTACAACCTGCTGGGCAATCCGAACCTTCCGCCTGGCCAGTCAATTCCAATCGGTCCCGCCTTGGCGCCGACGGGTTCCTACGCGTGGCCGCAGGTGACGCAGTCGCCGTTTTTGAACAACTCGGTGCGCCGCATGACGGACACCAACCTTACACTGCTTCCGCTGTCCAAGGTGACCTTTCGCGCCGGCTACTCGCAGAACATCTTCCAGGGTCCGAGCCTGACGCCCAGCGGTTATCAGGTTGCCGGCGCCTACGACCTGCTGCTCCAGGAGTATCAGCGCAACAGCACGGATGACTGGACGGGATCGGTTGAGTGGAAGCCCGTATCGCGGACGCGGTTGACCTATGAAGAGCAGGTCACTCACTACAAGGGCGATTCCTATTTCAGCATGGCGCCCCAGTATTTCAACCTGCAGGAAGCGGACGGATACAGGGTCGCAGTGCTCCAGAATTACGACAATCCGATCAACAAGCCGGTCGGCATCACCTGCAACGCCGGCGTTGGACCCGCCCCAATTTCCCCGGCGCAGACTCCGAACGGTCTACCCATCGTAGATCCGGCGTGTAATGTGATTACCAGCTATTCGCGTTCCCAGCCAACCCGCGAAATCTTCCCGACCGAAATCTTCCGCTTCCAAAGCTCCAGCATCAAGAACGTTACGATGAACGGCAACGTTCGCTACACCTACGCGAACACGAGCCTGCCGAACTATTACGACGACTTCCAGGGTCTGGTGGGAACGAGCCGCGAAATCACGTATGCCGGCAACGCCAGCGCCCACCGGGAAGCGATCGCCTCGGACTACGGCGTCACCTGGCAGGCGCTGCAAAAGCTCAGCATCTCCGAGCAGCTCGACTACTCGAATGTGCACCAGCCCGGAGTGGCCAACATTACGAGTCTAACCACCGTGACTTCCGCAATCCCGACCATCAATAGCACGACGTTAACCACCACGGTGATCAATACTCCGATCAACCCGGCCACGGGCATGGCAACTTCCAGTTTTGAAGGCAGTCCGGCAGTGGCTACGCCGCTGTTTGATTTCTTCGGCCTGAAGTTCATCACGAACAACCTTACAGCGGCCTACGACCTTACGGATCGCACCATGTTCACGCTCACCTATCACTACCAGAAGCACACTATCGGCGAAGGCGCCGCGAACACCACGGGACCCCTATCCGGCATCTCCAGCTACACCATCAATGAGAACGGCGGTACCTTCGGCGTCGCTATGCAGCCGGCGAACAACTGGAAAATCAACGCTTCGGTCGAGGTTCTGTACGCCGACAATGTCCTCACCCCGGTCGCACCCCGGGAGCTTCAGCATTACAGAATTCGCACCACCTACCGGCCGAAGACCTGGGCGACGTTCTCCGGCGCATACAATGACCTCGAGCGCCACAACAATACGAACAATACAGGTACAGCGTCCGTTGATGGCCCGCTCCAGCACGTCGATCATAGCCGCATCGTGAGCTTGAATGCCGACTTGACGCCGAACGAGCACTACGGGTTCGACATCGGCTATGCCTACAGCGACGTGTACACGGCGACCAACATCTGCTTCCTGGGCACGGCCGCAAGCCCCACCATACCGGGCGCCGCGACGCCCACCGGCACGGCGTGCCCGTCTCCGACTCCCCGCGTGCCGGGGACTCCTTATACTTTTGGTCCAGCTAAGGATTTCATGAACGCTCCAACGCAGTACGCGTCCGTGGCCTTGGCTCTTTCGCCGATCGACAAGTTCCATGCCAACATCGGCTACCGAGTAAGCTCGGTCAACGGCAGCCGTTTTTTCAACGACCCGCGCGATGTGAACGGATCGCTGGTCTCTACCTACCAGTCGCCTTTTGTGAATCTCTCCTATGCGATGCGAAAGAATCTGGTCTGGAAGGGCGAGTATAACTACTTCGGCTACGGCGAGGGTGGTCCTTCAGGAGCGCAGTATTGCAATCCTTCCAGCACGCTCCCGTTGCCGACTACCCCGGCTCCGGTCGTGCCCTGCAGCACGCTGCCAAATACTGCGATGAACGGTCCGGCCTACGGGTTCACCGCTCCTCGGAACTTCCATGCAAACAATGTAACCGTTGGAGTGCATTACGAGTTCTGATTGCTGATCGACACGGTCCTCTTTTTTAGAGTGAGCAATTTTGAACAGTCAAGATAGGCGAATGGCCGTAAATTATGTGTCTTTGACCAAATGTTGGATGCCATATCGATCCGCTTCAAGTGCCCGGTACCCTCGCTTTCAATTATCAGAAACTCTATGTGAGAACGATTTTCGATTTGGGCAAAGGTTTCAGTTATCGAAAGACATGGAATTACTACGGTTATAACGGCAAGGGGCAGGCATCGAACGCGATACCCGGGCGGGCGGCGATTCCCATACAGGATTTCAACGGCAGCACGGCGGAATTCGCGATCCGTTAAGCTTTTTAAATCGATGGCGGAAAAATCGAGTTGAAAATGTGGAGGTCCGGCCAGTGAAACTTCGTGCGATTGGAATACGGCGGATTCTGCAGGTCTCGAGCGCCCTGATTATTCTGGGCCTTCTGGCGGAGATTGTGACCCTTCTGTGGTTTCATCCACTGTCGTTCGTGTTCTTTATCTTCGTGGGCGTAATCCTGATAGGAGCGGGAATCCTGGTTTATCTCATTTCATTGGTATTAGTTGCTCCCCCGGCCGCGGAGAATCGCGGATGAAATGCGAGAACGCGACAGCTAGCAAGGAGGAGTTGTGCTTGGACTAACCGGCGTCCTCATCATATTGATCGTGCTGACGATTGTGCTGGCCGGAGTGTTTCTCGTGCGCCCCTCGATCACTGCGGGAGTCACGGGCAAGGTTCTCGCCTTTGTAGGCTTGTGCGTTCTTCCTGCCCTCTGCATCGGCACGGGCATGTCCTTTCACATGCAGCGTTCCCAACAGACGGCGTACTGCATCTCGTGCCACAGCATGGAAAGTCACGGGAAAAGTCTCCATCTGGAAGGCACGCAATACATCCCCGCACAGCATTTCCAGAACCACCTCGTGCCGCCAGACGCAGCCTGCTATACCTGCCATACGGACTACACCATGTACGGCCCTTTGAAGGACAAGCTCAAAGGCCTCAGGTACCTTTATATGGAGTACGTGAGTACACCACCCAAAACAATCCATATAGACGGCAAGTACAGCAATTTGCAGTGCCTGCACTGCCATCAGGGGGCCCGCAACTTTGAGGAACATCTCAACCAGATGCCACCTATCGGCGACCTCACTTCGAATCGGATATCGTGCCTTTCGAGCGGTTGTCACGACATGATTCACAACGCTTCCGAAGTAAGTCACCTGAAAATGTGGAACGGGGGTGCCACATCAGCTGCGCTCGCTTCTGGGGCGTCCACACCCGAGCCAGCTAAAACGGAACCAGTTGCGACAACCGGTTCGTCGAAAGCAGCAGATGGAAGTGCGGCAGGCGGTGCAGCCACTACCGGAGGGAAGGCCGTTTTTGATTCTCACGGCTGCGCTGGATGTCATGGAGAAAGCGGGGCCGGCGGCTCCGGGCCAGCGTTGACACATCTTTCCAGTCAGTATCCCCCAGCTAAGTTGACCGCCGTGCTGAAAGCGCCCACGGCCAAGATGAAGGCTGCTGGCATGGTTCCTCTGACTTTGAGTGCTGCTGACATGAAAGGTCTGGTTTCCTATCTGAGCGGCATTGGGGGCACGTCGGCCTCGGCAGCGACACCCTCCTCTCCCGGGGCATCAGCCCCCGCGCCAGCTAAAGCGGAATCAGCTGCGAAAGCCGGAACATCGAAGACGCCAACTGGAAGTGCGGCAGCGGGCGGCACCGCCGCCGGGGGAAAAGGCATTTTCGATTCTCACGGCTGCGCTGGATGCCACGGAGAGAGTGGGGCCGGCGGTTCGGGGCCGGCGCTGACGGATGTTTCCACTAAGTATCCGCCCGCCAAATTGACCGCGGTTCTGGCGGCGCCGACTGCCGCGATGAAAGCTGCCGGCATGGTCCCCTTGACTTTGAGTGCTGCTGACATGAAAGAGCTGGTTTCCTACGTCACCAGCCTCGGAGGAACGGCGTCCGCGGCGCCACCACCCAGTTCGGGGCCGCCCTCAACCGCGCCGGCTAGAGCGGAACCGGATGCGACAGCCGGAACGTCGAAGGTCAAAACTGGAAATCCGGCAAGCGACGCGACCGCCGCCCTGGGGAAGAGCCTCTATCATTCTCACGGCTGCGGCCCATGCCACGGAGCAACGGGGGCTGGCGGCGCTGGGCCAGCACTGACTCATATTTCCGATCAGTATCCGCCCGCTAAGTTAACGGCAATTCTGAAGATACCCACTGCGGGGATGAGAGCCGCTGGCATGATTCCTGTGACTTTGAATGCTGCCGACATGGAAGCTCTGGTTTCCTACGTGACCAGCCTCGGAGGAGCGTCGACCTCTTCGCCGCCACCCGCTTCAGGGGCGTCCTCACCCGCGCCAGCTAAAGCGGAACCAGATGCGACAACCGGAGCTTCGAAGGCGCCAACTGGCGATGCGGCAGGCGGTGCAACTGCCGCCGGGGGGAAGGGCGTTTTTGATTCTCAAGGCTGCGCTGGATGTCACGGAGAGAGCGGGGCCGGGGGTTCGGGGCCTGCGCTGACGCATATTTCGAGTCAGTATTCCGCCGCCAAATTGACGGCAATTTTAAAGGCGCCGACTCCCAGCATGAAAGCTGCCGGCATGGTTCCTGTGACTTTGAATGCTGTCGACATGAAAGCGTTGGCTTCCTACGTGAGCAGCCTCGGGGGGAAATAGGCGGAAATCACTTCCAAACCCAAGAAGCGTCTACGGATCGTACGTCAGGTGTGGGGCGCAACGCTTTTGCTCGTTTCCTGTTGACCAAAAACCTTCGCTCGGTTGTTAAGTGAGCGCTCTATTGACTGCCGCCGTCGTCGTGATCCGATGAAGCGAAATCTGGTGGCTTTCCGATTCGGCATGAATGTGGTCGGTCCGGCACGAAGTCTGGAACAGTAAAACCTGCCGTAGCCTTCCGCGGTGCGGAATGAAGAATCGGGAGAATGGGCTAGAGTGAAAGCTGCGGTCTTTAAATCGGCATGTACGGTTGCTGGATCTTTCCTTCAAATCGAGGACATACCACGCCCACAACTTAACGCGGGACATGTCCTGCTACGGGTTGTTGCTTGCGGAGTGTGTCGGACCGACCTGCATATCGTTGAACGAGATCTACCAGCGCTCCGGCCGCAACTCATTCCTGGTCATCAGATCGTGGGCGAGGTGATAGAAGGCGCGACCGCGGATTTAGCGATTGGAACCCGTGTCGGCGTTTCCTGGATGGGCGGTGTAGATGGCGATTGCTGGTACTGTCATCACGGACTGGAAAATCTTTGCGATAGGCCTACCTTTACGGGCTACACGGTGGACGGAGGCTATGCTGATTATGTCCTCGCACGGACTGACTTTGTCTTTCCCTTGCCTCCTGGTTTGGACGACGTTCATGCGGCTCCGTTGCTCTGCGCAGGCATCATTGGCTTTCGCAGCTTACGAGTTGCGGGCATTGAGCATGGCGAGCGAGTTGGGCTCTTTGGTTTTGGAAGCTCCGCAAGTTTAGCCATCGCCATTCTGCAATCCTGGAAATGCGAAGTCTACGTTGTGACCAGAGGCGAATCGCATCGAAAATTGGCTGTCTCGCTCGGCGCAACTTGGGTCGGCAAAGAAGATGACAAGCCACCCGTGCCGCTCGACCGCGCCGTTACGTTCGCTCCCAGCGGGAAGGTCGTGGTGAGTGCCCTCGCAGGTTTGCGCAAGGGTGGAGTGGTCGCAATCAATGCCATTCATCTTGACCAGATGCCTGCCTTTGACTATGACAAGCTACTTTGGGGTGAGCGGCAGATTCGCAGTGTGGCCAACATGACGCGACAGGATGCGCGCGATTTTCTAAAGATCGCCCATGATCTCAATATCCGCCCGCAAGTCACTGTATTTTCCCTGGAAGACGCAAACCAGGCCCTTCTTTCTGTGAAAGACGAAACTGGGGATGGTTCAGCAGTGATCGTGCCTTGAACAGGCTGGGGTTGTCTTAATTTCAGATGTGACGCGCCTGCGGCGGAAGCTCTGCTGCGACCTGTAGCGGCCGAGCGCCTTTAGCCGCAAGGGATGTGAAATGCGGAGTCGGGCTGGGGTGGCGCTTCCCGCCGAATATGCTCTTCGCCCACTTGGTTAACCGCTCGATCGGTCGCAGCCAGCTTGGCGTTCCACAACTCTCACATCCGAAAAGCGGGCGCACGTCGGCCAGTATGGTGTAGCTCAGGTTGAGTATCGTCTGAAATGGCTGGAATCCAAATATGCTGACGGCGAAACACCCGGCAAACCATTTGGTGTTCGGCAAACTTCGCAGAACCTCGGCAACGGCTTCTCCGCCGAGCTTCATCGAGCCATCGGGCATGAGGAGATGGATCGTCTCATAGGCATCCCAGATGTTGAGGTCCGGATGGAGCGCCAGTAGCGCATCCGGGTCGTCGCCAATCGGTTGTACGATGAGGCTCATCTCGCCCGAACTGCTCTGTGCCGACCTCTCCACCCAATGCCCAATGCGGCGGCAGACGGCGCATTCGTCATTAAATAACAGGATTGGCTTGGTTTGCGTTTGCGGCAATCGGCTCATTTCACGACTTGAATGGCTGTGTTACCGCTGTCAGGACGCTCGATACCGTTGGGTGTGGTCCCTCGACTCGTCCCACTTCTTTCCCATTCAGAAACATGAGCAAAGTTGGCGTGCCATGGATGTCGTAGCTGTCGGAGAGTTCCTCATCGACCGCGGTATTGACTCTGAAGATCTTCTCTTTGGACTTCACCGTCTCTGCCACCTTCTCAAGGAGAGGCTCGATCGCCCGGCAGTGTACGCAGCCGTAAGACATGAACTCAACCACGATTGGTCCCTCCGCCTCTAAAACCAGCGAGGAGAACGTGCTGCCAGTGACGGTGCCTATACTGTCGCTCGACCCGCGTCTTCGCGGAGTTGTTCGGGGAACTTCTAACGTCTCACTCATCATCGGGCCTACCTATCAGAATTAGTTTGAGCAATTGAACCCGGCCTGTTTATCCCGACCAATTGCGCCGGGACTCGCGACGGTCGGGCCGCGTTTAGCGTCAATCCTTCGTCTGTCGGGAGATTCGAGCTTAACAACGGATGTCTGGTTCTTCTGAGCAAGAGTGCTCACTCTTGCTCAGCCTGTAGGGTGTACTTTCCGCAAGAGGGAAGTGAGGTCGTGATGAAGATCGGTTATTTCGGAAAGCAGAATTCATTTGCGCTGGAGATGTTGAGGCGACTTAAGTTGGAACACTTCCGAGACGAGTTCTTGACATGGCAGCCGGGCGATAAGGCGCCATCGACGGACTTGGAGGTGATCATTGCTTTCGGCAAGGTCGACTCCAAGGATATAGAAGCTCAGACGAAGCTTGGTCTGATCCAGATGGCCTCCGCCGGTTACGAGGGAGTGGACGTGGACGCGGCAACGAAGGCCGGTGTCTGGGTGGGTTCGGCGCCAACGACGAAGACGGGCAACGGCGAGTCAGTGGCGGAAGTGGCGGTACTCCTGATGCTTGCGGTCTCTCGCCGGCTGAATGAGGAACTGGCCCTTACACAGGGCAGCGTGCAGAACCGGTCGGAGAAGTGGGAAGTGAATCGGGCGCTTTCCGGCAAGACCGCTTGCATTGTGGGATTGGGGGGAATTGGAGATTTGCTCATCGAAAGGCTCCGGGGATTTGGGATGATTTTGACTGGTGTGGATGACCATCCGGAACACGCGCCCAAAGGAGTTAGAGGATATGGACACGATGAACTGAAGGCAGCAGCGGCGGAGGCTGACTACTTGGTTCTGGCGATTCCGGGAACGAAGGAAAACGAAAACCTGATCGACGGGATAGTGCTGGCCGCGATGAAGAAGAATTCGGTGTTGATCAATGTAGCTCGGGGGAGCCTCGTCGATGAACCGGCTCTGCTGGCGGCGGTGAAGAGCGGACACCTTTATGGGGCGGGGTTGGATGTAGTGAAGGACGAACCCGTGAGCAAAGGGAATCCGCTGCTGATGGAGCCACGCATCTTTGTTACGCCACATATCGCGGGGTCCACGGACTTGATGCTCGATGGCACTGTGAAGTATCTGGGTGAGGTCTTGGCCAGGTATCGAGATGGATGGCGATCAGAGGGCCTCGTCAACGAACCTAGGAAGCCGAAAGTGCCTTTATATGAATCTCTAACTGACAGCATCTCCCGCAACAAAGCTCTCGAATCGACGGCAGTCTGAGCAGGAAGGCAGTTCTGCGGCAGAGTGTCGGTCATCTGTCTGATTATGAGCTAAACGGCACAGACGACAGAACGTATTTGATAGAGACTCCTGGCACGATCCAATCATCCTTTTCCAGAAGGTCCAAATGACTCAATCTAAAGCAACCAGAAGCATCATCGACACTCACCGGCACATTTTCGGTCCGAAACTAAAGCAGAAATTCGTTGAGAATATAGGCTTTGATGACTCAAAGCCATTGCCGCAGGCCAATGCTGGCGAAATGTTTTTCTATCGCGATTCGGTTGACGTTGATTATTCGATGGAGATTCAGCAGAAGAGTGGGGTTACGCTCTGCGTCAACAGCTATGGCGGCGAAATCGATACGTTCGCCAAGAACATCATCAAAGCAAGCACCATCGACACGCTCAAATTCCTGCACGACGAGTCCTTCGAGCTTCGAGACAGGTTCCCCAAGGACATTGCCTGCATGGCCAACGCTCATGCTCTGGAAGAGAATACGCGCGATGTCATTGATCCGCTGATCTCCAAGAAGGAAGCTTGCTGCATCAGTATTTCGAGCAGCTACGGAGCCGGTCCAGATCAGATCTTTCTCGACTCACCCAAGGCCGAATGGCTATGGGAGTATGCGCAGGACAAGGATATTCTGGTTCATATTCATCCGCCCCTGGTATCGATCGGCGCTGCGGCAATGCAGCAGTACAGGCTTATCGAAGCCGTAGGCCGGCCATTTGATACGGCGCTGTCGGCAGCTCGCATGATCTTTAGCGGCGTCTTCGACAAATACCCAAAGCTCAAGGTTCTTTTCGTTCACATGGGCGGAGCCCTCGCTCCCGTGGTTTGCAGACTCGATTGGAATTGGGACTTGAACTACAAAGGCATCCAAAATCCACCGATCCAAAAGGTCGATAAGAACCTTCGTAGGCCCTCGGAATATTTCAAGTCAAATATTTATGTGGATACCATGGGTCCAAGCGCGATCTGCCTCAAGGCGATGATCGAGATGTGCGGCGTTGACCGCGTATTGTTTGGGACCGATTTCGGACCAGTTCCAATGAGCCCAAAGCTGCACATCGATCTTGTAGACGACACGATCACCGATCCTGGAGATCGCGAGAAGATTTTCTCAACCAACACCCTTGCTTTGCTCCGTCTGGCCGAGAGTGTACCTCACCTCGCACCCCGAGCTGCTTAGTCCTCATGCGCGAGATCCTGGGAAGTATGTGGAGCTTCCCAGGGTCAAGGCGGTAAAAAGCTTGAGCGCATTCTCGGCCATTGCACTCGTCGACTCGGTAAAAGCAAATCTGATTCGATAGCAGGGGAGTTCCGGCCTTGGGGTTACTTTTCGGAGCGTGTGCCGGCTTGTTCCTGCGATGGTGTGTCAGGGGGTAGAACAACCTCATTGGTGTCCATCGTCTCGGCGCATTCACCGTTTTCGTCGTAATCGCAGACGTGACCGGGATGGGCTTGTTTGCATTTCTGGCATAGTTGAGTAGTCATTCCATTTCCTCCAATTTGCGCTCAAACATTTCGACGATGCGCCATGATGGATCGGGATGCATCCTAACCTTACGCGGTATTCCGAATCGATGTATGGTCAGAAGCGACCACTCTGGAAAGGCATGCGCAACGGATGGCGCTGGCGTAAATTGACGTGACATCGCGATTACACTCATTGACCGTGGCGGTTTTTAGTGTAAACGCTGTTAACAACAATTACTTCCGTTTTGCGCGTCAAATTCGCTCTGGGGTTGGCCAGAAACTACAGTGGCCACAGTATCCATAGATTCTCAGAGATGGATCGAAAAAGCCCCCAGCTTCCCGCGATACCGTAAATCACTCCCTTTCCATTTTCTTCGGTATACCATCTCGACTACTTCCAGGTTGCCCGTCACCCGCTCCAATCGTCGCTAGGCACCAATTTCCCAAAAGCCGACTTCTGGCCCGCGTCGTTGACATTTTGTCCGGGATCGTAACTTCCGGCTTGCCAGTCATCCGGAAGCGAAGAGGCCACGCTGCATCGAGCACGGTCAAGTTGACTCGATACACTCATTCGATGCTTGTACAAAGGCTAAGACCCTCGCGAGTAGAGGGACAACGCGAGCGTTCGGGTCGCTAATCGCGGGAATCGGAGAGCGCGGTCGATCTCGGCGGGTCTGTCGCCCGGAGTTGATCAAACGTGATAAACAGTTGTAGATTCTGTACGACGTCTGGGATCAAAACGCATCCATGTTCTTAATTTTAAAATGATTGCGCCAGCGGCTGCCTCACACGCTGTTTTTGCAATCGACGACTCCGTCCCTGGGTGCCCTCGAACTGTAGAGCCATGACATCCCTTCGCTGCTCAGGCGCGAGCTATTGTGGGAGACAACATGAGCAAAGTCCAGAAACGCTATCTGTTGATTGGCGGAGTTGTTGGCTCGATCGTCATCGCGCTGATTGTTGGAGCCCTGCGTCCGTCGAGCAAGGCTCTGGGAGCGCAGCCAAGCACGGTCGATGTAGAGGTCGTTCAAGTTCAGAAGGAGGATGTTCCGATTTACGCTGAGTGGATTGGCACGCTCGATGGTCTGGTCAATGCTGATGTCAGGGCGCAGGTTACTGGCTACCTGCTGAAGCAAGGCTATCAGGAGGGGGCTTTTGTGAAGCGGGGCCAACTCCTTTTCCAGATCGATCCGCGGCCTTTTCAGGCGGCGCTCGATCAGGCTGAAGGCCAGCTTGCACAGGCAAAGGCGGCGCTGGCCAACGCCGCAGCGGTTCAGCGTCGGACCGAGCTTGACGTCCAACGCTACAAGCCACTGGCAGAGCAACAGGCGGCCAGCCAACAAGATCTCGACAACGCAGTTCAGAATAACCTGGCCGCCCTCGCCACGGTAGAAACCGCCAAGGCCCAGATCAAGACGTATGAGGCTGCAGTGGAAACTGCGAAGATCAATCTGGACTTTACTCGCCTCGTTGCCCCCATTGACGGCATCGCGGGGCAAGCCCTGTTGCAAGTCGGCGCACTGGTCACACCTGGCAGCGGAATCGTCACTTCTGTCTCTACTGTGGATCCAATCAAGGTTTACTTCACCGTTGGTGAGCCGCAATATCTGGCATGGCGGCAACGTTTTCCAACGGACGCGAGCCGCCTGCAAGCCGACAGGGAACTACGCCTCCAACTCATTCTGGCAGACGGATCCATGTATCCACATGAAGGGAAGTTTTATTTTGCCGACCGACAAGTGGACCAGACCACCGGCGCGATTCGAATCGCCGGGCTCTTTCCCAATCCAAACAATATTTTGAGGCCGGGCGGTTATGCCAAAGTCCGCGCGGTCATCCGGACCCAGCCGGGGGCGTTGCTTGTGCCGCAACGGGCAGTATCGGAGTTGCAAGGCGGATACCAGGTTGCCGTCATTGGCGCCGACAACAAAGCTGACGTTCGAACGGTCACTGTCGGCGACCGGGTTGACAACCGATGGATCATCGTGAGCGGCCTGAATGCGGGAGACAGAGTCGTGGTTGAAGGAGTGCAGAGAATGCGCAGTGGTGTCCGTGTAAACGCCAAGCCCTTCGTCGCCCCGAATCAGGGATCGGCAGGCCAAGCATCGGCGAATCGATAAGGACGGATGACCCATGTCGAAATTTTTCATCAACCGTCCCATCGTTGCCATGGTGATTTCCATCGTCATGGTGTTGGTTGGTGCGCTCACCGTTCTGAGCTTGCCCGTCGCACAGTTTCCCAACATCACGCCACCCGAAATTCAAGTGCTCGCCACCTACGTCGGAGCCGACGCGCAGACCCTGGAGCAAGCGGTGGCTACTCCGATCGAGCAGCAGATGAACGGGGTAGACAACGAGAACTACATGTACTCGCTGAACGCCACGGGCAACTCAAGCACCAGCCTGATTGTCGACTTTGACGTAAAGACCGACCCGAATACCGATTTTATTCTCACGCAGTCGCGGGAGACGCAGGCTGCTTCGCAGCTTCCAACGGACGTCACGAACTACGGCGTTACGGTACGAAAATCGGTGACCGCTCCGCTGATGTGGGTTGCGCTTTATTCTCCGCACGGAACCTACGACGCAAGGTTTCTGGCGAACTACGCTTACATCAATCTCACCGATCCGATTCTTCGCTCGCCTGGAATCGGCAACGTGCAAGTATTCGGCGCCGGTCAATATGCGATGCGCCTTTGGGTAAAGCCGGACACGTTGGCGAAACTTAGCATAACGGTTCCGGAAATTGTTAGCGCGATTCAGTCACAAAACACTGTGAACCCAGCCGGCAAAGCGGGAGGCGAGCCCGCTCCGAAAGGCCAGGAATATACCTACACTGTTCTTGCGCAAGGGCGTCTCGTTTCGCCGGAAGAATTCGGCAACATCGTGGTTCGCGAGACGCCTGACGGTGCGACGGTGCGTGTGCGGGATGTCGCCCGAATCGAACTGGGGGCTCAAGACTACAGTGTTGCCGGACGTTTCAACGGCAAGCCGGGGGCGATTATTGCAGCCTACCAATTGCCCGGATCAAACGCAGTCGACGCAGCTGCCGGGGTCAAGCAGCTAATGGCGCAGATGAAAGAGCGCTTCCCCGAGGACATGGATTTCGCCGTTTCGCTGGACACGACTCTTTCCGTGACGCAGGGCATCAAGGAAATCGTTGAAACCCTTGTGATCGCGCTGGTCCTGGTCATCATCGTTGTTTTTCTATTCCTTCAGGGCTGGCGCGCAACTCTGATCCCGCTCCTGGCTGTGCCAGTTTCGCTTGTCGGAACGTTTGTGCTCTTCCCGCTGTTCGGTTTTTCCATCAATACACTCTCTCTCTTCGGGCTGGTCCTGGCGATCGGCCTGGTCGTCGATGACGCAATCGTCGTCGTGGAGGGCGTGGAGCGGCATATCGAAGAGGGCATGACTCCAAAGAATGCAGCGCTAAAGGCGATGGAGGAACTGTCGGGTCCCGTGGTAGGGATCGCGCTGGTTCTCTCCGCCGTGTTCGTGCCCACCGCCTTCATTCCCGGGATCACCGGCAGACTGTATCAGCAATTCGCGGTCACTATCGCCATCTCGGTAATTCTCTCGGCGTTCAACGCGCTGACGCTTAGTCCTGCTCTGGCCGCATTGCTTCTTCGACCGCGCGAAGAGAGCCATGGCCTGCTGCGGAGATTCTTCGATTGGTTTAACCGAGTTTTTGAGCGGGCCACTGAGGGCTATGTCAGTTGGAGCGGTGTCCTGCTCAAGAAAACAGCAGTGCTGGTCGTGCTTCTGCTGGTCTTTTGCCTCGCGGCAGGATTCTTCTCTAGTCGCGTGCCGTCGAGTTTCCTTCCCGATGAGGATCAGGGTTATGCATATGTGAATCTGCAGTTGCCCAATGACGCATCATTAGAGCGCACATCTCGGGCAGCGGCACAGATCGAAAACATTCTGGCGAACACACCGGGAGTGAAGTACACGACCAGCGTCATCGGCTTCAGCTTGCTCAGTTTTGTTCGCACCAGTTACAACGCGTTCTTTGTCGTCACGCTGAAGCCGTGGGACGAGCGTACGTCGAGAGCCGAGCAGTTCCAGGCGATCAAGGCGCACCTGAATCAGCAGCTTTCCAAATTGCCGGCGGGAATCGCATTCAGTTTTTCGCCGCCGGCCATTCCGGGCGTCGGCACTGCGGGCGGATTCACGTTCATCCTCGAGGACCGCTCCGGCGGCAGCATCCAATTTTTGTCGCAAAACTTGAACACGTTTCTTGAGGCGGCGCGAAAGCGGCCGGAGATCGCGAGCCTGAGCACGACTTTTCTGCCGAGCGTTCCGCAGAAGTTCGTCGACGTCAACCGCGACAAAGTGCTGAAACAGGGCGTCAATCTTTCCGACGTCTATCGCACCATCCAGGCGTTCATGGGTGGATATTTCATCAACTACTTCAAGCAGGTATACATCGAAGCCGAGAGCGAGGATCGCGCCAGCCCCGATAATGTCGGGCGATTCTATGTCCGCAACAACAAGGGCGAAAACGTTCCACTGTCTACGCTCACCACGGTGAAATCGCAGCTCGGCCCGGAATTCACCATGCGCTTCAACGAGTACCGCTGCGCACAGATCAACGGGAGCGCGGCGCCGGGCTACAGCGCGGATCAGGCGACCGCAGCCCTTGAAGAAGTGTTCAAACAAAGCATGCCGCGAGAGATGGGATTCGACTATTCCGGCATCTCGTATCTGGAACAGAAAGCGCGCCAGGGAGTGCCACCTGCAGCCATCTTTGGTCTGTCGCTGTTGTTCGTATTCCTGATTCTAGCGGCGCTTTATGAAAGCTGGTCGCTGCCCTTCAGCGTGCTGCTCAGCACGCCGGTGGCGATCTTTGGAGCGTTTTTCGTGCTGTGGCTGCGCCGCATTGTGCTCGGCGTTTTCCTGCCGCCGTATATGGTGCAGATTGAAACTGACGTCTACTCGCAGATCGGCTTGATCATGCTGATTGGCCTGGCGGCGAAGAACGCGATTTTGATCGTCGAGTTTGCCAAGGACCAGTACGAACACGGAAAACCGCTGGCCGACGCCGCGCTCGAAGGCGCGAGGCTCCGGCTGCGCCCGATCCTGATGACATCGTTCGCGTTTATCCTCGGCTGCGTTCCGCTGTGGACCGCGAGCGGGGCGGGTTCGGTAGCCCGCCAGATCATGGGAACGGCGGTGATCGGCGGAATGCTCACTGCCAGCGCGATTGGAATCTTTTTTATACCCGGCATCTTTTATATGGTCGAGAAATGGTCGGGCGCGGGAAAGGAACCTGCATCCGGCATATTGCCAGCTGCGCCTTCACCCGCTCCGGGAGACTGAGGCTGCCACATGGTTGCGAAGAGACTGCGGGCTCGATGGAATTGTGCCGTGAACGCCAAGAAAATGAACACCGGAAGATTGCTGACCGTAATCGTCGGGTCGGCCATGTTGGTCGGTTGCATGGTTGGGCCTAAGTATCATCGCCCCGCCGTTCAGACTCCGAATTCTTTTCGAGATCTGGCAGACAATCCTCAGCTTCAGGCGCAGGTTGCCTCCTATGCCGATCTTCCCTGGTGGCAGGTGTTTCAAGATGCGAAACTGCAGGAGATCATACGCACCGCACTCAAACAGAACTATGATTTGCAGATTGCCACGGAACGCATTAATGCCGCCCGCGCCCAACTTGCGATTACGCGATCTAGCCTGTTTCCGCAGGTATCGGGCAACGCTAATTTCAGCGGAGGCAAGGAAAACCTTCAACAGTCCCGGTACAACTTCCTGACCTTGACGGCCGACGCGGCATTCCAGTTGGATTTCTTCGGAAAGTTGCGCCGCGCCAGCGAAGCAGCGCGCGCGCAAATGCTGGCAACCGAAGATGCACGCCAGGTGGTCGCACTGACCCTGCTCAGCGATGTTGCGACCGACTATTTCACGCTGCTGCAACTTGACCTGCAGCTCGCGATCACGCGGGAGACCGTCAAGACACAGACCGATTCGGTCAAGCTTACCCAGCTGCGGCTCGACCACGGCGTTGCCACGAAGCTGGATGTGCTCCAGGCGCAGCAGGTCCTCGACACGGCGAATGCGCAGATTCCTGACCTGGAGCGGCAAATTGCCCAGGAGGAAGACGCGCTCAGCATCCTGCTCGGCAATTACCCGCAAGACATCGCGCGCGGGATTCCGCTGATCGAGCAAACACTCCCACCGGAGGTTCCGGCCGGGCTTCCATCGTCGATCCTCGAGCGTCGGCCAGATATTCGAGAGGCGGAACAAATCTTAGTCGCCGCGAACGCCGACATCGGAGTCGCGAAAGCACAGTTCTTCCCGCAAATCTCCCTGACCGGGGGCGGCGGAGGTTCATTTGGTCGCGACTCTGCTTTCCCAGGCCTCTTCTCCACGCAGCTAGGCATCTGGTCCTATGGCGCGCAGGTGAGCCAGCCGATCTTTACCGGAGGTGCACTGAAAGGCAATTTACATCTGGCTGAGTCTCAACAGCGACAAGCTCTCATCGCCTATCGACAGACGATCCAACGAGCCTTTGGCGACGTTTCCGATGCGCTCATCGGTTACGAGAAACTCCATCAGGTCCGAACACGCCAGCAGGATTCGGTCGCCGACCTGCAGGAGACCGTCCGCATCTCCACACTTCGCTACAAGGGGGGCACGACGACATACCTCGAAGTGCTCGACGGACAACGGTCGCTTTACGGTGCCGAACTGACGCTCGCAGCAGCTCGCGGGGATGAATACCGCAGCCTCGTTCAACTCTACAAGGCACTCGGCGGAGGCTGGCAGCAGTAAAATCGTCGGTCAGTGTTGGGAGCGTCTCTCGAAACGCCCGGTATTTGAACCGTTGCGAAGCGGCAAGCGGCGATAGCGAATAATCCAGGCGATGCGCGAATGCCGGGGAAGCCTGCATCTTCTTGGCACGGGTTTCATCCAAAGCGGAGTGCATTGTCGTTATAGTGTCGTCTAGCCGAAGCGAGGAGTTGATGGATGTTTGAGAGCATTCTCTGCCAGGTAACGGAGTATGATCCTGACGTCCTAGAGTCCCTGATTGGGCTCGCAGTCGAAATTGCGCGCGAGGGCCGAGAGGGAAGACGGGTAGGCACGCTTTTTACACTCGGGGATGAGAGTGCCGTGCTCGCGAGATCCAGACCGTTGATTTTGGATCCGTTGCTGGGGCATCCTGAGGCTTCACGACATGTCACCAATCTCAATCTACGCGGAACGATCAAGGAACTGGCGCAGCTGGATGGCGGGTTCGTGGTCAGTCGGGAAGGAATTGTCCTTTCCGCGTGCCGCTATCTCGATGCCGTGGCCGCACAGGTGGACGTGCCGTTGGGACTCGGCAGTCGTCACATTGCCGCCGCGAATATGAGTGCTGTCACCAAGGCGGTGGGCATTGTGGTTTCTGAGAGTTCGGTGGTGAGACTTTTCTGTCACGGAAAACTGGTCGGCGAAATCATTCCCGAGGTTTGGATGATGGACCACGCCCACCTGCGCGGTACCGCGAAGAGGGAACAAGTCGGTGAACTGACGATTCTGACGCCAAATCTCCGACCAGCCTCGATCGCGAAGTGAGCATACCAACCGGTGATACACACGGGACTGAAACTCATGACAACCCTGCAGGAATTCAGGTGTGAAGTCTGTGGACTGGTGACCACGAATCCGGTCCACTGGTTCGTGATTCGATGTGGAAATTCCGAACTTACCGTGCAAAGGTGGAATTCTGAAACCGCCGGCGCGGCCGGAGCCCGACACTACTGCGGTGAAGCTCACGCCGAAGTGTACATTAGTCGCTGGTTTGACTCAGTGTGTGCACCGCCGAAGCCAAGTTTCCTGTAGCGCTTGACCCGCGATTCGAGATTCAGCAACAACTGGACCGTGCGAAGCGAGTTCTTGACCGTTTGCCAATGTCCCAGCAGTGCGGTCTGTTCCTGGCGAACGATCCAAATTAGGCCCGTGGGAACTGGGCTGCGACTGTTTCGCGTTTTAGAGCACGAACGAAACTGAACATTGGTCTAAAGGGGGAAAGAAGGGAGAGCAGGGGATGAAAATATTGCTCGTTTCATTTGTCGTGGTTTGTTTGTCGGCGTTTTTTATGGAGTGATTCGCGTGAAGAGCCCGGCGCCGCCGATCGTGGCCCTCCTCGCTCTTCTAGGCATGGTGCTCGGAGAACAGTTCGGGGGCTGCATACTAACGAAGAAGGTCAGCCTGACGCATGCTGCTTCGGTCTGTCTGGTGGGTGAGCGTTGGACCATCGGTCAAATGTGCAATCTGTAGTATCCGCCCAGCAAGATCCGGATTGATAAAAAGGGTAGGCAAGCAGTGCTTCAGGCATGGCTTGTTGCTAACCCGTCGCGACAAGGAGATCCCAATGCGTAAGATCAGAGCGCTTGGCCTGATCGTTATCACGATTTATCTGACAGCCGGAATTTTCCGCCTGTCTCCGTTTTCTCGTGTGGCGCTGGCAGCGGCCCAAGAGACTGCGGCCAGCTCAGACTTTGCTGTAGCGCCGCAATACGGTACGGCCCACGTATACGCCGAACCGAGAGATTTCGACCACTTCGTCGCCGCTCTTCTAGCCACTTTCGGCGGCAGTTCCTCCAAGCCGGCCGTCATTACCGTGACGCCAACTCCGAGCAGCACCATATGGCAGGCAGTGTCTACCCCCGTGGGGATCTTTTCAGTTTTCGGTTTTCAGACGCCGGTCCCGTATCCGTTCGGCGCGGAAAGGACAGGCTATTTGGTGACGGACATGGACGCTGCTGTCCGAGCCGCGCGCGCTGATGGCGCTGACGTACTGGTCAGTCCGTTTAACGATCCGATCGGGCGCGATGTGATCATCCAATGGCCCGGCGGCGTGATTATGCAACTCTATTGGCATAA
>JBEKDY010000102.1:0-14961 GCA_050014115.1 Candidatus Sulfotelmatobacter sp.
CCATAAGCCAGCAGCCATCCACTGTGACAACCGCCGAAACCGATGTAGACCGTGGCGTTGGCCAGAAGCAAAGCCGCGCGCTGCACACAGGATGTTTTCAGAGTGTCCACGCCGTTTATCGAATCTGAATTCGTTCCCGGCACCGAAGCCTGAATGGTTACCGGTCCGCCAAACTTCTGCAAGCCGGTGGTGATATCGAGGGCATTCAGGCGGAAGGTGGATGCGCTGGTTGCAGTCACCGTTTGCGTCGAAACCACATACAAGGTATTCGACGTCGTATCGATCACGGGCGTTGAAGTGATGCCTTGAAACGGCTGAATGGGACCATCGGTCATCGGCGTCTCGCCCGATTTAAGGAGCGAAGCCTTCCACAACGGCGTGCCGGCGCCATAATTGTCGGAATCAAAGGCGTACACGCTATCATTTTCGGTCGCCGCGAACACTACGTTGTGCAGGCCACCAGCGATGGTCAGTTGCGACACCAGCAGCGGCTGCCCGTATTCGTAACCGTCCAGCAGATAAGAGAAGAGCTTGCCAAAAGTTGCAGGAACGACGTTGGCCGGCGTCAGAGATGCCTCGGTCGGGTTCAACCCGGTACGTTGAGCGTCGAAGTGCCACATTACGACATTCGTTCCAGCCATTACGGTAAGCGACGCATTCCCGCTGATGCCGGTTAATGAAGCGGTGATCATCGTGGAATCTGCACTTGCTCCAGTCGCCAGGCCGGTCGAATTTATGGTCGCGACCGCGGGGGTCGTGACCGCCCAAGTGGCGGAGGAACTTACATTGGCCGTGGAGCCATCGCCGTAGGTCGCCGTGGCGGTGAACTGCTGGGTGGTGCCCACTACAACGCTGGCGGTCGCTGGCAATACCGAGATCGAGGTGAGAGCGGCGGTGGTCGCGGTTATGGTCAGTGATTCAGACCCGCTGATCCCGCTTAGCGAGGCAGTCACTATGGTTGAGCCCACGGCAACTCCGGTTGCGAGGCCGCTCGAATTAATGGTCGCGAACGCTGGCGTCGCAGTGGTCCAGGCGGCGGTGGAACTTATATTGGCCGTCGACCCGTCGCTGTAAGTGGCAGTGGCGGTGAACTGCCGCGTAGCGCCAACGGCAACGCTGGGAGCGGACGAGGTTACCGAGACCGACGCGAGAGTCTTGACCGGGGGCGGCGTGCTCGCGACCCCTCCGCATCCTGTGCTTGCGATCACCAGCGGAAGGACAAAAAGGCAGGCGAGAATAGAAAATAGCGAACCACGACGAATGGCCAAGTGTATTAATCTCCCCAATATTAACTTCCCCAAGAAGAGCAACTAAGCGAAGGGCCCGGAATATAGCGCCCACAATCGTCGCGAGAGAGAACAGGGCAACGCAACGAGATCCTCCACTCGTCGTGCTGCCCGCGCGGAGACGTGCTTTAGTTGCGCGATCCTAATCGGGGGTTGCCCCGAACCTGCAAGGGATCCATGCGACTTGCCGCCGCTCGAATTCTTCGTGAAAGGGTCTATGCACTTCCGATTGATTCTTAAGGCGTTTACCGTTGACCCTACCGGGAACCCTGTATTACTGTTTGGCTAACATCAGTGAAATTTAAGAATCAGAACGTCGCTGATCGATGAGATCGAAGATCGTTGATCGTTGATCGTTGAGTTCGATCGGATCGAGCAAGTTCAGTGAGACCACAGGGGCAACGTCCCGTTCGCGTCGGGGCTAGTCCGTTCATTAGGTAGTGCCACACCTTGTGATTCCACAAGGACGCGTTCCATACCAGATTACCGGGAGACTTGGGAATGAAAACTTTCTATTGCTGCATCGCCATGTTTTTGATGATGGCGACATCCGCGCTCGCGAGCGTCACCGTGAGCAGCCCAAGTAACGGGGCCACGGTTGGCTCGCCGGTGGCTTACGTGGCGACCGCGACGACCAGCACCTGCTCGGCGGGCGTAGCTTCCATGGGGATTTATGTGGACAGCCAGCTGGTCTACGTCGTGAACGGGGCGAGCATGAATACGACCTGGGCGCTCGGCCCAGGGACTTACAACACGGTTGTGGAAGAGTGGGACCACTGTGGTGGCGCAACCTACACGACGCTGGGGATCACGGTCGCCAGCCAAACTGGGGTATTTGTGACCTCGCCCGCGAACAACAGCAGCGTGGTCTCGCCGGTGAATTATGTGGCGTCAGCGACCACGACTACCTGCTCGGCGGGCGTAGCGTCCACGGGAATCTATGTAGACGGCACACTCACCTACGTCGCGCAGGGGGCGAGCCTGAACACCCAGCTTTCCTTGAGCAAAGGCTCGCACAAAACCGTAGTGGAAGAATGGGACAAGTGTGGCGGAGCCGCTTACTCGACCGTGAATGTCACGGTAACGGGCGGCGCGGCGAAACTTTCGAATCTCCAGGCCAACAAAGGGTGGGATAGCTGGGGTCAGCTTCCGCCGGCTTATGTGGACTGTTCACCCTGTTCAGGGCTCGACTGGTCAACGGACTACGGAATCACATCGCCGTCAAAAAGCGGAGACGCAACCCAATTCAATACCAGCGGGACAACTGCTTATGGAGTAGTGCTCTGGTACAACCCGGTGATTGGCCAATTCTCAACCCAGGGACTGCCCGACACGGGGCATACGCTTCTGCCAACTCTGCATAACTTTACTTATGACACCGACTTTTATGTGACAAATCCCTCCGTGACTCAGGCTTTGGAATTCGATGTCAGCATGTATATGGATTCCATCGGAATGTTCTGGGGCACGCAGTGCAACCATTTAGGGGACGGGGACTGGGATTACTTGAACAACGTGACACAAAAATGGGTGTCGACCGGCGTTGCCTGTAATCTCGTCAAGGGCTGGAACCACCTTACCCTTCAGGTGCAGCGGGAATCGGGCAATTCGCTTCTGTACCAGTCGATCACGTTCAACGGTTCGACGGCCACGATCAACGCGACGTCTGCGCCTTTCGCGGTGCCCTCCAGCTGGTATGGGATCACGGTGAACTACCAGATGGATGGAAACTATAAGCAGACGTCCAACACCACGTACCTGGACAATTTGAGTCTGACTTACTGGTAGAGGGAGCAAGCGAAGAGGCGGCCGGGAGCGGGACTTGAACAGAATCATAAGGATAAATTCGATGAAGCCGCTGATTGCGTTTATCTTGTTTTCCACTGCCGTGTGCTCGGCGCAATTTCGGGCGACAACCAACATGCAGCAGAGCCCGTTTACGACTTGTGTCTACCCGGCCTGTAATCCGGGGGGAGAGAACACGCCAACCAGTACGGTGAATGAGCTGCTGACAACGAAGGGATTTGACGGCGACCTTCTGCTGGGGGTCAGCGGCCCGGAATATTCCAACGCCCTGTTCTATCAGAAAGTTGGCGCGACCACGGGTGATTACCTGGTGGCGGAGTGGAACGTCTACCTTCCCAGCCAAACGGCGGATTATGCGCAGGCGCTGGAGTATGACACTTTTGCCTTCAACGCTCCCTACGAATTCATGTGGGGATCGGAATGTGTCAACCATGGGTACTGGCAGGTGTGGGATCAGCTCCATGGGCAATGGATCAACACCACGCGGACATGCAAGCTGGCGGCGGGCTGGCATCGCATTCAGTGGTTTTATCATCGCGTGGACGGCGACACGAGTTGCGGCGGCTATCCTTGCGAGTATTACGACATGCTGAACGTGGATGGAGACTACACCCAGCTCAATCTAGCGTATCCGTCCGGCCCACTCCCCGCAGGCTGGAACGATAACAGCGGCCTCCAGATTCAGCTCGACATCAGCGCCAGCGGCAAAGCGTTGAAGGAATACCTGGGCGACGTGAGTTTGATTGGATTGGGAAAGTAGCGGCGCAGCGGTATATAGCGGCAGATCGCTTCGTCCCGTTCGGCGCAGGATGATTCACAGAGGGAACGGACGAACGTCTCGCGAACCTGTTCTGTGCGCCGGCGAAGAGTCGAGTTGGAGGGAAACGCCCTTCTCTCCAGGAGCGGGATTTTCCGCCTCTTTGCTGTGGAGGCCTTGAGCGGATAGCTTCTTCATTACATCTTGCAGTATTTGCTGCGCGGCATCCTGGATTGGTTGCGGAGCGATGATCGTCATCCCTGCGAGTTTGCTCAGAGCCAGATAAGACGCACGGCTGCTGTGGAGAAAATCCAGCGGGTATTCGGGTTTGCGGGCGCGAGCCTGGACGGGATCCGCGTCCAGCAGGTAGCCGATATCCGGGTGCGGGGCGAGCCACAGCAGCAGCTGAACATAGGCTCGCGTGATGGGATTGCGCACGGACAGGTTCGCGACTTCATCGTAAACGTAGCGGTCGAAGATTACGACATCGGCATCCGCTTTAAGCGTTCTCGCTACCACCCTGCGGAGGGAGAGGGCATCGACGAAGTAAAGGCAGAAGCGCACCGGCGTCATATACCAGGACTGGACGTTTTTGTCTTGCCGGTTTACGGGCCTGTCGGGAGTTCCAACCCCCTTTTCTCCCTGGAACAGAGTGTGGCCGCTCACTTCGCGGATGCGCGTGAGCCGCGCAACATCGTTCCAGAAAGTAACCAACAAAACGCGAAGGCCAGCTTCACTCAGGCGTGCCTGAAGAGATTCGATCTGGGTACTTTTGCCGGCACCGTCGATGCCGGAGAAGCTTACCGACGTGGGAGTTCGGGTTGCTGTGGTTTTATGACTCATGTCCGGGGAGCGTTTTCCTGATATTTTTTGCGGCTGGGTTAGTGACTGCCCGCTGGGCGGCTGGGACTGGCAGCGGATAGAGCGACTACTGCTCCGACAGCAGCACCGGCGCCGGCGATGGCGGCAACTTTGATCAGGATGGAACGCGCTCGTCTCTGTTTTGCCGGCGCAATCGCCGATCCGGCTGGCTTGGAAGCTGCAACGCCGGTGGTCTTAATGAACTCTGCGGCCGCCGTGCCTACAGGCTCCTGCGGGACGTCTTGCTGTTGGTTTGGGGAGGGCTGTGAAGCGTTCAATATTTGGTTGCCGTCGGCGGTTTGCGAGCGCACTGTGTCTGGACTGTCGGGAAGCGCCTGAGGCTGGAATGGTTCATAGTTGGACTTCCTGGCGCCGCTATCGGAAGCTTGCACGGGAGCCTGGGCTTGGGCCGTCGAGACGTTCGCCTGCCGGCTGGAACTTGTCTCCTGCTGCTGTGCGGCTGCGGCCGCAAGTGGCGCAACCAGTAAAAGTAAAAGCACAAGGCAGCCAGCAATCTGTCGCGTCAGCCAACGCCCAGAGGTCTTGACGGTTTCCTCCGAATCCGGAGAATTTTCGTGTGCGTCGGACTGACCGGCTTCGATGCTGCGATTCCGCACTCTGGGCGCGAGCGGCGACGACGCGTGCCCAAACGCATGCGGGACTGGCAGTATCGGAAACTGGTGGAAGCTGTTCACCGCGTCCGCGGTGTTGTCAAAAGCTTCGAAAAGACGCCCCACCCTGGTAAGTTCCAGAACCGCCGCAGCGCCTGGAGGGATCGACGCAAGCTTGACGTCGCCATTGCGCTTCATGGCCTCTTCCAGGACACGCAGCAAGACATGGATTCCGGCGCTATCGAGTTGCCGTAGTTTGGAGCAGTCGAGTACGACTCGAGGACGGTCGGACTGCAAGTGAGGCTCAACTTCGCGAAAAAAGCTCCGGCCTTGCTTAATGCTCAACTTCTCCGGCAACTGTTTCACCGACACATATCTTGCACTGGTCATAATTCAGGAGCTCGATTCAGGAGCCCGAGCTCCAACAACCTTTTTGCTTCCGGATTGCTCCCGGCCTGGTGACAAAAAATGGCTTGATCCGGCAAATTCAGGCTTATTTAACAATCTAAATTGACGACGGCGCGGGGTCTATCCTGTCCTGTCGGTAGAACGCAGAAGGGTTTGCGCTAGGGGCGAAATGCTGATTTCTGATCGTCTTTCGGCTCAATCAGGAGTTTTGCAGAAGGCGCGCCAAATCTGCCTCGGGATTGTGCACAACGTGGGTCAGCCGGTTGGTGCCATAGCGGAAGAGTGTCGCTACATTCGTTCGGTACCAGCAGCACTCCGTCATCCTCGGAGACAGTCCGCAGAAGAAGCGAAGCCTGGGCAGAGTTTGCGGGGATGCCAGGATTGTCGCGACCAGGCGGTGATTTCCGTCCAGGATGGTGACGGGCCGGCTTTCATCAAGACCGATCAGAAGTACAGCGCCCGGGTCGGTGTCGTGGCGGAACGAACCGCCCATGTCTGCAACCTTCGAGAGAAATGTCTTTTCGCCGGCGTTGCGGCCGCGGAAGGTACGCAGGCGTTCGACGATGGCTGTGACGGTAAAATTGCCGCGCGCAAGCTTGCGCCATAGTGCCCGCGGGAACACTCGAATTTGGCTCAGGTTTTCGGGCCGGACTTCTACCTCGAACCATTCCGTTTCCTCCGGCAGTTCTCTCCACAGGGGAGAGTGCCGGATAAACAGCAGAGCGCGGCGCTTGGCATTTTCGCCGGCATCTTCGAGGTTTGGAGTTCTCACCAGGCTTCGAAGAGAGTGCTGGTACTCGTCAAATGCAGAATTATTGAAATCGCTCTTGAGAAACTCGGCGATGACTTCTTCCTCGGAGACCGGGCGAATTAGTCTGAGTGCCGGCGAGGCCGCCATTTTTGGCGCAGTCTTCGCTCCGGTCAGCGAGTTAAGCAGGAATGGCACAGCGACGACGATGAGCAGAACCAGCATCAGCACCAGTTGTACCCAAATCACTTGCTGCAGAGACGAATGGTAGCGGCAAATGCCAGCGACGACCGCGCCACTGAAAGCCAACTGCACCCAGCTAGTGTTGGCGATCTTGTAGGACATTTCGTAGGCAATGATCACAACGCTGAGGCAGTAAACGACAGTGGTGACGGCGTACAAGGCCAGCAGATAGGGAAGGCCTTGTTTGCCGGCGATTTCGAACTGAGGGCCGAAAAATGTTGTCCAAATGCCGGCGGGGGCGAGGCGCAGGCCGAGAGCTAATGCGGAACCGATTCCCAGCACGAGCAGGAGCGATGTCAGAAGGATCCGGTGGCCTTTTCTTTCCTCGTGGCGAGTGCCCGCGACGAGAGGGAACATGCTGTTCACTACGGCAGAGGAAAAGGCGAAAATCACTCGACCTACCAGCGCTACGGCAGCGTAAAGGCCGGCTACGGTTGACGGAAAGAAGTGCTTTACTAACACGATGTCGCAGTTGTTAATGAGCACCTGGCCAGCAAAGAAGATGATTGCCTGCAGCGCTTCGCGGAACGCATCCGGGATGTGCAGTTCGTGGGAAGTCCCGGCTGCGAGTTTGGGCGCGGCAGCGAGATAGGCGACCGCGACGGCGGCGGCGTTGGCTGCGATGACTCCCGGAACGCCGAAACCCAGTGCGATGGCGAGGAGAGAACCGCCGAGGCGAACCAGTCCCTCAAGGACAAGATTGCTGCCGAGACGGTGGAAGCCGTAGGCACCCTGGATGTAGCCTCGGCGCGTCCCGAGGGGAACGTAAAACGCTACGCCAATCGCGAGCAAGACCACGAGAAAGGGAGTGGGCAGCTTGAGGTAGTCCGCGATTGCCTTTTGAAACAACAGCAATAACATCGCGATGGCAATGCCGCAGGCCCATGCGCTTTTGTGGAATCCTCGATAGACTGCGCTTTTTCCCTCCAGCGAGTTTTGTTGCGCGACAACTTTTGCGGAGACGATTTGAAACGAAAGCGTGACCGCCGATATCAGAATGAGGAGAGTGTAAACAGCCGTCGCGTGGCCAAAGGCGGTAGGCCCGAGGAACCGGGCGACTGCAATGTTGTAGGCGAAATTGATCCCGGTGGCGAGGCCAGAAGCTGAGAGCAATACGAAGCTTCCCGACAAAACGCGGGCCTGGAGAGTCTTCGATTCCGGGTTCGGACCATTCACAGCGTTCAGAGGGCTCCAGTACACTGACCGGCGAAAGCTAAAAAAGAAAACGAATCCCGCATCGAAACTTTGGGCGTTCTAATGCGAACGGACGGATTCTGCTCGCGAGGCAGCACTTCTGATGCGGAAATTGAGCATCAGGCTGCTTGCGGCTCGTGGTATATGCCTTGAATTGCGGGACTTGCTACAACCCAAACGGTTTGCATCGAGTCTAAGATCAGAATCTTCATAATCATAGGAACTTCATGATCAGTCGTTACTGGGTAATCTCCGCGTTGGTGTTTCTTATGCTGCCGCAAGCGTGCGCGCATCCTGGCTTGCGCCAGGAGCTGCGGCGGAATGTGCCGAGTGCGAAGACTGGAGAGCCGGCCCCACAAATTCTGGCAGTTTATGAGCCGTGGTTCGGGCATCCCAGGCACATTTCCGTGGGCTATTCCTCCCATGATCCGGTTGTGATCCATAAACAGATTGATGAGGCCAAGGCTTTGGGAATTTCCGGGTTCGTAGTGGACTGGTATGGGGATCGTGAGCCTTTTCTCGATCGCAGTTATGCCCTGATCCAGACGATCGCTGCCGAGAAGCACTTTCAGGTTGCGATGATGTACGACGAATCGGACGATGAAGAGGCCGAGGCGACGGACGACGCTTTTGCGGCCTTTAACAAGTTCAATGAAACCTATCTTTCGGCGGATGCGCCTGGGCGTGCGGCGTATCTCACGTATAACGGACGTCCTGTGATTTTTATTTTTCCAAAAGGCGGCCACACTGACTGGAATCGAGTGCGGGCGGCAACCGACAAATGGGCTCACCCTCCATTGCTTATCTACGAGGATCATCCAAGTCCGTTCGCAGCCGATTTCGACGGCTTTTATGCATGGATCAACCCCGGGAAAAAAGGTTGGGCAAAAGATGGCAGCAACTGGGGAGAAGATTATCTGGGCGATTTCTATCGCAAAATGCAGACGAAATATCCAGACAAGATCGCGGTGGGAGGCGCCTGGACCGGATTCGACGACAGCAAAGCTTCGTGGAGTCTGGACCGGCACATTTCTCAGCGCTGCGGGGAAACCTTTGCAGACACGATGAAGCTGTGGCGGCAGTATTACTCCGCTGATCGTCCGTTGCCCTTCGTGTTGGTGGAAACCTGGAACGATTACGAAGAGGGCACCGCAATTGAGCGTGGGCTGGCCAAGTGCGGACCCGGCTCGCAGTCGCGGGCCGGGCAGTAACCGCTAGGCAATGCGGAATGGTTTTCTCCTGTCTCCGGTTCGGCGGTTCATGGTTACTTCACCGGAGATCAGCCGCGGAGGGCCATAAACCTTGTTGATGATCGAGAGCGGCCGGCTGCGCACTTCGTCGTAGACGCGTCCGAGATATTCGCCGAGCACGCCCACGCACAGAAGCAGAAAACCTCCGACCAGAAAGATTGCGGCGGCCACGCCGTACCCCAAAGGATTTACTGCGCTCCTTGAAAAGACGGTGCACAGCGCGAGAATGACAGCGACTGAGATGGCGAATCCCGCCAACCCGAAACTTAGACGGAGAGGCTTGTAACTGAAACTAGTAATTGCGTCCATGGCATACTTGATCCGGCTCATGAACGTAAGTTTGCCCTCGCCACCGGCTCGATCCTGGCGGTCGTAGAGCACGACTCCGGTCTTGTAGCCCACCCAGGCGCGCAAGCCAGGCAGATAACGGCTGCCTTCGCGCAGGGAGTTAATGGAATCTACTGCTTGCCGATCGAGAAGACCGAAAATTCCGGCGTTGAGCGGGATGGGAAAGTCGGAGAGCGCTCCCAGCACGCGATAGAAGATCGGAAACAGCTTGGCCAGAATCTTGCGGCGCTCTTGCCGGCTTCTTCGCACAGCGGTTACGACTTGTGCCCCGCCGCGCCAGGCGGCCACCAGTTCCGGCACAACTTCTGGGGGATCCTGGAAATCGCCGTCCATTAAGACGACGGCATCGCCGTGCGCCGTTTGCAGGCCTGCGGAGATCGCTCCCATATGTCCCCAGTTACGCGACAGGTCGGCCACCACTACATGGGTGTCTTTGGTTTGCAGTTCGGTTAACAGTTTCAGGGACGAGTCCCTGGAGCCGTCGTTTACGTACACGACCTCCCATGCTTCGCCAATGTCCTTCATGGCGTCGACAAGGGCTGTATGAAACTGATTTACGATTTCTTCTTCGTTATAAATTGGTACCACGACTGAGATCATCTATGAGGCTCCTTAGAGTATGTGCCTAAAGCAAAAGTGTTCGGTGTTCTTCGTCGACGTCTTTGCGCCGTTCTTAAGGTGTCCAGTCTTACAGTGTCCAGGTTAGTGCTGTACGAGTTCGAAATATGCGCGTCATTCGGGGTCCGCCTGGAAAACGCGCACCTTCCACCGCACTTCCGTGGGCGTCAAAACTGCAACGTAGCGGGCGCGGACATGCTGCGTGGTCAGAACTTTCTCGTGATCGATGATTTGCACGTCGTACTCAACCGTGTCGACCAGTTGAAGGGACAGACCTTCCGGCGAGTAGAAGACCAGTTGAATATCGTGTGCGCCGTCTCGATAACGCGTCTGGATCCCGAGCCTCGCTTGCTCACGAATTGTGTCTTCCAGCTTTTCTTTGGCCACGCCGACGAAATCCGCATCGAGAATGTCTCCCTGGTTCTGTTCGAATGCGCGGCTCAAACTGTTCCAGGCTTGCAGATAATCTCGGATCACTGCCCCCTTGGTCTGCTTCTCCAGAGTGCGCGGCCCCAGCGAATCCGTGGGCTCTACGCGCACTGCGGGTTGGTCTGAACCGAACACAAATATTGCGGCGAAGACCGAACCGGCGATGAGGATGGGGGCTTTCATTAATCCCTCCCCCAACGAATCTCATTCCCTAAGACAACTCCGGTTGCGACGGAGATTTTTGCGCCGTTGTAGGCGGGCATCTCTGCCCGCGCCACTCCCTGTTTCAGAGGTGCGTCTACGGTGGATTCTTCACCGTTGTAACTTTCTGTGAAGGTGACGATGGTTCCATCGGGCACGACGTTGCCACTACAGTCGCGCACTGGTTCGGTTTGCACCACGAGTCTCTGACCCGACGGCCGAGCGCTTATCCTCAGGCCGCAGGGATCGCCCGGAACTTGCTGGATTACGCGGGTACCGGTTGCACTCCCAACCTGAGCTACAAACTGGCCGGAGCCTTCTTTGGCGGCGGAATTCATCTTTGTCCAGGCAACGCCGTTGCGGGTCAGCACCGTCCGTGCCTGCGCGGCGCCGGCCACGCCGGACAGTTGGAACGATACTTGCGTGGGCGCCAGGACCAGATTCTGATAAGTGTCGAATACGTAGACGACGCCGCTGATGCCGTCGTGCGAGTCAACTGCGACGCGCGAAGGCTTGGCGAGAAAGCTCAATGTCGACGGCTGTTGTGCAGCAGTAACGTCGAATGCGCTGTTTTCCGTGGAGGAACCTGACACCAGAACCGCCAGGTAATGGCCGGCGTTGTGGAGATCTCCGGGAGCAAAAAGCTCCGGCTTTCCCAGCTGCACGTTGCGTCGGAGTACCTGCCCGGGTCCTACGATGTAGAGGACTCCTGCGCCGGTGCCAGTAGTTTGAATTGAGAACGCGACGCCTGCTTCGACCGTTTTAGGCAAGCCCAGGAGGCCGGATTGCGCCAGGGCCATCGGTATCGCGGCCAAGATCAGTACACCCAGAAAAAATGTGAATCGGCGTTTCATTGGAACCGGCCGGAGCTGTAGGTGGCTGTGATGGCACGCTCACTACTGACTTTGCCGGCGATATCCGCTGGAATCGACATGGCAAAAGAAACCGGGATTTCAGGTAACAGGGCGCGGTCGACGTATTGGTCCGCGACCCAAACCAGCTGGCCGTTTTTGTCGTAGAACGTGCCAAGCACGTGCGCCACATTGACGACCTGGCCGCTCTCGTTGATGAGCTTCCCGGTGAATGAGGCTCCGGGCGGGGGATTCAGACGCTGATCTTCGATCTCGATCACAGGGTCCGCCGAGGCCGCGATGAGTGTTGCCGACGGGTCCATGTGAATGCTATCGACCTGGGACAGCGCCACATCGTGAAACGAAATGAGAAATGGAGTGACTTGCTTGGGCAAGAGAATATGAGAAATTTTGTCGAAGCTGTCTTCGCTTGCGATCGCGGAGCCGTCTTTCGCCAGCAGGGTCGCTTTGACCGCCACAAAGGCGGGGACGACATCTTCGTTGAGGAGCTCGCCCATGATGACCACTCCATCGCTGCGGTCGACGGGATGCATGTCCACGATGCGGACGTGCGGAGCCTCTACGTCTTGAGCTCCCCAGTCATCGGCCGGCCCGCGATAAATCACATCCCAGCGCAGGTAGTTCACGGGGATCACTTGCGGCGGTACGCGAGGCTCTTTCACAATGGGCCACGACACGGCCCAACGGTCGCCAGTTCGAATCACTTGCAGAGTGCGCGTGTCTAGAAAAGTTCCGACTACCGTGGACCAGCGCAACTTGAGTTGAATCTGTGCTTCGTCGGCAGTCGCGTGAAGCGGGCGCAGATCAGAGCTGTCGAGTGTTGCGTAAGTGCGAAGGCTGGGATAATTTCCGGTCAAGTCGTGGACGAACTCCGGTTCGGTGAATTCGCTTTTGTTGGCGAGGCTCGAGTACGCTTTCTCCCAGTTTTGCCGGCCGATTTCGCCGGCCAGAGTTTCGACCGCCGCTTCCGGTGTCGAAGAGGAAGACAAAAGGCTGGCGCCGGATCCGGCCATCGCGACTGCAGAATGAACAGGCCACAGAGTCGCGACTGCGATGAGCACCACGGTGGCAGTTGTAATGAGTGCAGCAAGGAGGCGTCCGGTGGTCACGAGATCAGCCTCCCGAGAACGAGATTTTCGTGCGCGGGTGTGGGTTGCACGACACGCCGGGCCTGCCATCGTTTCTCTGGAATCAGCACGAGGAACATCGCCAGGATGCTGCTGCCGATGGGAAGAATGCCCCACATGAGCCCTTGCCAGCGCGGAGGAATCTGCGGCGCGTTGACAGGAACGGCGGGCGGCACGTCCTCTTTGCTCCACACGGTGATGGTCTTATCTTCAAGGTCATCCACTTTGCGCCAGCCGCCGAAGACCAGAAGCGGCTCGTAGTAGGGGTCACGCAGGAATACCCATTTCAAGCCGTAACGATCGGCGTGGTGAAGAATCGCAGTCAGAGCGTCGAGGCCGGCCTTGCCAAAATATTTGGAACTGGTGAGCGCGCCGGCGCCGTGCTCAGTCAGTTCGGGCAGCATGCGGCCGGAATTCCATTCGCCATCCACGCTGCTGGCGTCGGTGAGAACGGCGAGGCGCGCGATCTTGTTGCCGAATCCGAGGGTGACGTAGCGGTAGCGGTCGTGGCCATCACGATTGAGCCACGAGGCGACGGCTTCTACCTTGAAATCCGCGGCATCCGCCGGCCGGTAAGTTGCCCATGCTACTGCCAAACCGCAGGTCAGAGCTGCCGCCACGGTCAGGCCGGCTATGGCTCGCATTTGAAAACGGTCGATCAGTTCGCTGGCGAGAAGCCCGACAAAAGGCAGAGCGAGCAAAGTTGCCCAATAGCTGAAGCGCTCCATGGTGATCACGTCGAACGCGCGGCCTAACAGTAGCCGGCCCACGGGAGTGGTGCCTCCAAGTCCTACCAGGAACGCCAGCCAGAAACCCAGGAGCAGCGGACGGAGCCGGGCGATCGAACAGCCTCGCAACACGATGAACGGCAGGGCAAGAATTAGAGCTCCGTAAGGAACGATGAAGTAGTTCAACCCCCACTGCGGACTGAGCAGGTAATTCGCGCGGCTGGGATGTGGGATGGGCACCTGCGTAACGGGATAGTGAATCAGCGCAATCCAGAAGGGCAGCAGTACGAGCGCGACCGCTGCTCCGACGACCAGAATAATGCTCCCAGTACGAAGAAGAAACGCAGGAGCTGAGATTCGTTCGCCATCTTCTCCATCCGAATCATGTCGATCAGTTTTTTGTCGATCAGTATTTTGTCGATCGATCTTTTGTCGATCAAACACTACTAGCGCAAGCACGGGCAATGCGAAGAAAAAAGAGCCGAAGAGCAGCGTGGCGTGATGAGCGGCAGCGGCTGCGACGAAGAGTGCTCCGCCTTTGAGGAAAGATCTCCACTTGCCATGCCGGACCCACTCAAAGAGGTAAGGCAGCGCGTTCAAATAAAGGGGCGCGGCAAACGTGGTAGATAACTGTCCCGCGGAATAAATTAGAAAGCTTTCCGAACCGAGAAAAACGCTGGCGAGTGCGGCGAACGCAGCCGACCGCCGGTCTACCCAAAGCAACGAAAACCGATACACGCCTAATGTAAGAAGCAAAATGGCGACGAACTGGACGGCCATATAAGCCATGTCTAATCCGATGAGCCGGGATGCTAATGCCAGCCACTGCTGCGGCAATGGCGGATAGGTCGTCTGCGAGAAACCCGCATACCACTTAGGGTTCCAGGGATCGAACCAATCGTGCAGGTAATGCGACGCGAAAAAAATGTGGAAGTTCGCGTCATACGACTTGAGCGGCAACTTCATGAGAAGTAACGGCAAATGGACCACAAAAGCCGCCAGAAAGATCATGCTCAACGGGATTGGCGCGGATGTAGGCGCGACGGATTCAGTTCTGTGCACAGCTCCCTCTCTGTTGGTTGGGCTTGGATTCGAGGCTGACATTCCGGGTTGTATCGCCGCGCGTCCTCTTTCGGCGCTGTGGGCACTTAAAGTCCGCGACCGTCCAGCCAACGCAGAAGGCCTTTCTCGAATCGAAGAGCCTTGCAATCAACTGACTTGGTGGTAACACTTTGAGCTTCGCGCTGGTATGCCGGAAGACGGCGTATGTGTCTCTGCTGATTGTTGCGTTTGCCTGTTCGCTCCGAGCACAGACGTATAAGGTGGGGTCTGGCTCGGCAGAGGCGCCTCAAGCGAATCCAGATAAAACATCCTCTGCTCAAACATCGTCTGCGAACAAATCTTTAGGCTGGGGATCGAATATTCAAAACGCGCGTCTTGCACGGGCTGCGGAATCGGCCTTGAAAGACGGAAA
>JBEKDY010000103.1:0-14932 GCA_050014115.1 Candidatus Sulfotelmatobacter sp.
GCCGCCTTCGAAAACTTACGTTCCATGAAAACGCGGGATCGGTCGATGTGTACCGCACCTGGCTGTGGCCCTTGCCCAACCGCAAAGCGCACGAACGCATGCGGAACTATGCTTCATTCTGCGTGTCGTCGGCGCTGCGCGGGATGACCCTTCCTCATCCCGACGTCATCATCGCCACATCTCCACAGTTGCTGGTCGGCCTCGCGGGATGGTGGATAGCCTTCGCCCGCCAAATCCCCTTCGTCTTCGAAGTCCGCGACCTCTGGCCCGAGTCTCTAGCCGCAGTCGGTGTTGGTGACGAGAACTCCCTGCTGCACCGTTCTTTATCGGCAATCGCCAACTTTCTTTACCGCCGCGCCGACCACATTGTCGTGGTGACCCCGGCGTTCAAGGATTTTCTGGTTCAGAACCGTCAAGTGCCCGCAGAGAAAATTTCCGTCGTAGAAAACGGCGTTGAGACCGATCAGTTTTCTCCCAGCACTGCCGCCGAAAGAAGTGCATTGCGCCACGAACTCAACGCCGACGAAAAGTTCGTAGCTTGTTATGTCGGAACCATGGGCATGGCCCACGGCCTCGAAACCTTACTCGACTCCGCCGCCCAACTGCAGACTCAGAATCCCGCCGTTCTGTTCCTGCTCATCGGCGAAGGCGCAGAGAAAGATCGCATCAAGGCCCTGGCGCAATCCCGAGCCCTCGCCAACGTCCACTTTCTCGATCAGCAGCCCCGAGAAAAAATTCCTGCATTTATCGCCGCCTCTGACGCTTGCCTCGTCCTGCTCAGGAAGTCCGAAGTTTTCAAGACGGTCATCCCCACCAAGATGCTGGAGTTCATGTCCTGCAGTCGCCCCGTGATTCTCGGCGTAGACGGCCAGGCCAGAAAAATTGTAGAGGAAGCAGAAGCGGGAATCGTGATTGAGCCGGAGAACTCCATCGCTCTCAGCGACGCGATCCAGCGATTAGCCGCTGACCGCAGTCTTTGCCAAAAGCTGGGAACGCAGGGCAGGGATTACATCATGCGCCATTTTGCTCGCAGCCAAACTGCCAACGCATATATCGAAGTCCTGAATGCGCTGCGAGCCACACGTCAGCCCAAAACCGAAGCCGAAACGCCGGCACCACGCTGATCAGAATTTTCCCGGATACCGGCACCAGCTACGGATGCACGGCATAAATCGACACTGCCGTCGCCGCAGTCAGGGCTGCGTCGAACGTTCTCGCGGCCGCCACTCGTGCCCCGCTGACCGGGACGAAGAGAATGTCATCGGCCTGCAGGGTCACATCGGGAACCTTGGCTTCCAGCATTTTCTTCAGCTGCACTGGGGTTTCGGTCATCCCGGCCGGCCCTTTGTGGATGATGCGAACCCCGCCCATCTTCGCGGTGTGATTCGTTCCGCCCGCCAGCGCCAGTGCCTGCAGCACCGTCAGTGTTCCATTGTCCACCAGCAAACCGGCTGGCCGGCCCACATCCCCAACCACATAGATAATCGGCGCGCGCGGCACCATGATCGTATCCCCAGGCAGCACGTCTACGTTCGCGCTCTGATCGTCCCCCAGATTTCTGGGAAGCTCCAGGTGGATCGGTTGCGGCTCGTTGTGCCGGAAAATACTTATTTTCCGCGACGCTGCCGTCGAAAATCCTCCCGCCTCCGAAATTATCTCGTAGAGCTTATGATCCCCCAAGTCAGGGTAAATCCCAGCTTTCTGGACTTCCCCGAGCACCGTCACTCCCTGCGACGCCGACTCGTCCACAAAAATGGTCACGTGCGGATTGCGCACGAAACCTCCGTCACCCAGTCGCTTTTCGATCAGGGTCTGGGCCTCATCAACCGACAAGTCGCCCACATGCACATAGTCGATCAGCGGCAGATACACATCTCCGGAGCTGCCCACTCTCGCCTTGGTGGTAAGTTCCGGCACGTTGTAGACATTCACTTCGATCAAATCCCCGCTACCCAGTTTCAGAAACGACGAATCTGCGCTGGGAGCTCCAGGATTGTTGGCCGGGTTCGTGCCGTTCGCAGCGGGAACGGGCTGGGCGGCTGAAGGAAACGGCTCCACATTTTGATTTTGTGAGGGATGCGTTTCTCCCGGCGTTTGCTGAGCGCCAGCCGCCGCGCCAGTGAGAAAAACCAGACTGCAGCCAAAAACAAACGAACACCCTCGGCGGATGCGATTCGACCTGCCCGACCTTGTCAACGAGTCCCCTGAACCTGCATGAAGTTTTGCCAGCAGTTTAGCACATGCGTAGTCCCGAAAGGGGCCTTCCTACGGCCATTCGGGTGAGTTTTCCACAGCTTTTTCCCGAGGAAAGATTGCAAGCGCACTCGGGCACCTGCTAGATTTCCTGAATCACTGGCCCAAGACACGTACCTTCAAAACCACTCACCCTGATTTTGATTGGTTGTCATACTTCCACATGGGAGTGGAATTTTTGCGCGCTTCAAGTCCTAGTTCGGGTCCTGGTTCAAGTCTAGTTCGGCGGCCGAGGTGGCCTAGTTGACAATCATATTTTTGGCCATTTTTCTCGTTTCGCTCGTCCTGGCGTTCATCCTGACCCGGTCCGTCCGCGATTTTGCCACCGTCCGCGGTTGGGTCGCCGTTCCCTCTCAGGAAAGGCATCTCCACAGCGCTCCGCTGCCGCGTCTCGGCGGCGTCGCCATTTTCATTTCCTTCGCCTTAAGCATGGGCATCGCGGTTGCGCTCGCCCACTCTCGCTCCAACCTGCATGCCGTTCTTTCGCTAAAGACGTTTTTAACCATCTTCGCTCCAGCATCGCTGGTCTTCCTGCTGGGTGTTTACGACGATATTCGCGGCGCGGGGCCATATCTCAAGTTTAGTGTTCAGGCGCTCGCTGCCACCATGCTCTTCATGGGCGGTTTGCGCATCGTCGATATTCCCGTGGTTTTAGGCGCGCACCGCCTGCCTTGGTTCCTTGGCTTGCCCATCACCATCCTCTGGGTTGTCGCGATCACCAACGCATTCAATCTGATTGACGGTCTGGACGGCCTCGCAGCCGGATCCGCGCTGTTCTCCACCCTCGTCGCCTTCGTCGTGTCGCTCAGCTACGGCCAGTCCCTGGTTACCGTCACTACCATCGCCCTGGCGGGCGCGATTCTCGGTTTTCTCCGCTACAACTTTAACCCCGCCACCATTTTCCTCGGGGATTCCGGCAGTCTGTTTATTGGCTTCGTGCTGAGTGCACTCGCCCTTGAAGGCGCGCAAAAAGCCCCTACGATCGTTGCCGTGGCTATTCCAGTGGTTTCTTTCGGCCTTCCCATCCTCGAGACGTCTCTCTCCGTCATCCGCCGTTTGATCAGCGGACGCCCCGTTTTCACCGCCGACCGTGAGCATATCCACCACAAACTCCTGCAGCACGGCATGACCCACCGGCAAGTGGTCATCCTGCTCTACGGCGTGTCGGCGATTTTTGCCATGTTGAGTCTGTTTCTGCTCTGGCCCACCGGCAGTTCTCTTGGCCTGGTGCTCGCGGTGTTAGGCGTTGGCGTCTGGATTGGGGTGCAGCATCTCGGTTACCTGGAGTTTGGCGAACTGGCTCGCGTGGCCCACCGCACCCTCGACCAGCGCCAGATCTTCATCAACAATCTCGCCATACGCCGCGCCACGGAAGAACTCAAAGTAGCCCGCGACTATCCCCAGGTTCGCCGCATCCTTGCCGCGGCCTTCGGTTCCAACGACTTCGACGGCTTTGATTTGAAAGTAAAGCTGTTGCCGGGTGAGATCGTCCCTCCCGACACGCAAGACGGTTCTTCGGCACGGGCCAGCGAGTTCTTATTCCGCTGGAGCAAGCCCGGGCTCGCCAAGTCGCGCGAAGGGACTCCCGCCTGGACTCTCGGCCTCGACCTGTTGAGCACCGCCAACCGCCGTCGCGGCACGCTGGCGGTTCACCGCGTCTATTCGCAACGCGATCTTCAAGTCGACGTGAATCTCCTGACTTCCTCGTTCCCCACCGCCCTCGCCGACGCCCTCGACCGCACTCTCCCTCATTCGCCCCACCTAATCCCGCTCCCCGACCAGGACGGAATGATCACAGCCCAAGCCGGATAACCTGAAGTGTCTCAGTTCGGGGGATGCTTATGTGGGAGAGAGATGCTCATGTGGGGGTAGCCGCGCTCGGCTGTGCAGTCGAGCGAAGCTCGACTGGTTTCGGCTGGCTAACCGACACACCAGGAGTCATCTCATAGACCGTTCGGGAAGGGCACGGCTTCCAGAGGTTGCGCAAGAAACTGACAAATGCGTGCATTACCAATGCGTGCGCTACCGTGGAAGAGCGGCGCTTCAGCGCCGCGTAAAGCCCCCAAAATCAGCGCGGGCTTCAGCCCCCGGCGGTCGCATTTTGTGTTTAGAGCGAGTTTTTCCGCAACCTCTTCCAGACGTGTCCAAAGCGCTCAGGAATTCCGGGCTTTAGCCTCTGAGGCTTCGCGTCCAGTGGCTCGAGGATTTATGAGACAGTCTCCACCAGCCTGCACCAGATACTCTGTTCCGGAAGCAGCTACAATCCTTCATCACCCTGCGAGCTAGATTTGCCATGCACATTCTCCACGTCGTCGGCGCCCGTCCCAACTTCATGAAAGCGGCTCCTGTGCTGCGCGCTCTCGCGGCCAAGCTCGGAGTTCGCCAGACTCTGGTTCACACCGGCCAGCACTACGACCGCATCATGTCCGACGTTTTTTTCCAGGAACTCGAAATGCCCCAGCCCGATTGCAATCTGGAAGTCGGCTCCGGCAGTCACGCCCAGCAGACCGCAGCCATCCTCAGCGCGTTTGAGCCGGTCGTACTCGACCGCAAGCCCGATCTCGCCCTGGTTTACGGCGACGTCAATTCCACCGTAGCCGCCGCATTGGTCTGTTCCAAGCTCGGAGTTCGAGTCGCCCACGTGGAAGCCGGTCTGCGCTCCCGCGACCGCACCATGCCGGAAGAAATCAATCGGCTGCTCACCGACCAGCTCTCCGACCTGCTGTTTACCCCGTCCGCGGATGCCGACGAAAATCTGCTCCGCGAAGGTGTCGACCGCTCCCGCATTCACCTCGTGGGCAACGTCATGATCGATACGCTGGTTCGCCTGCTTCCCCGATCCGAGCAGCATCGCCGCGCCAATCTCGCCGCACCTTACGTCCTGGTCACACTGCACCGCCCCTCGAACGTAGACGATCTCCCCTGGCTTCGCGAACTCCTGGCCACACTCGCCGAACTCAGCCAGCAGCTTACCGTAGTTTTCCCCGTGCACCCGCGCACTCGCGAACGTCTGACGGATCTCAGCATTAACGATCTCAGCCTGAAAGGTCCCACCGCGGAGACCACCTCACACCCTCGCCTGCAGTTGCTCGATCCTCAACCCTATCTCAATTTCCTTGCCTTACAGCGCGGCGCAGCGCTCGTGATCACCGATTCAGGTGGCATTCAGGAAGAGACCACATTTCTGGACGTTCCCTGTCTCACGGTGCGCGAAAACACCGAGCGCCCAGTCACCGTCACGATGGGAACGAATCAGTTAGTCGGCCGCGATCTTCAGAAGTTACGAAATGCCGCGGCCGAAATTCTCAGGCAGGAATTGGAAGGGGAAACAAGAAGGCACGAAACAAATCACGAGCACCAGCCATGCAGCATCCCGCTCTGGGACGGACATGCGGCCGAACGCATCGCGGACATCGTGTCGCGGCAATCGTAGGACGCGCGGAACTCTCGAATCTCAGAGCTCCGCAGCAACCCGATCCAGAGGAATTAGATTAGAGCTTCGCGCTGGCGTAAGAGTTGATTTCGCAGTTCAAGCAAACTTCTTCAAAAGCGGGTGCGGTCCATTGCATGATTTTCTCCGATGTCGTCCCGAGCATCGCAGCCTCGAAACCTCCACTTAGCCTAATCCACCGCACCGCCAAAAGCAATACCCCAATCCCTTTAGTCTGTAAGCCTTTGCCGACTATCGCGACACACAGCTCACCCAAAACCCACGTCAGTAAAGCACCTTCGTGATACTTAGTGTCCTTCGTGGTCAATAATTTTCGTCCCATCGGCAAACCATCGCCAAAATGCCGAGCACCCGCGGCTCGGAAGTCTTTTGAACAGAAGAAAATAGCGACTGAAAAATCCTGCGTGACAAAATTTCGCGCTCTTCCCACGATTTCCACAGCCGGAACCACTGCCGTCACTTTCGCCTTGCGCGCCACGTGTTTACCGTGGCATCTCCAACAAGCAAGTTCCGATAACCAACCTCCAATGAACCAGTTGCGACCAGCAAGCAAGGAGTCCGGCAATCATGTTTGGCAAGACGGTCTACGGCACAACCTTCAAAAACGTCAATTTTGTTCCCCTGCAATCGGCCACTTTTTGCATCCAGTGCGAACTGATTAGCGCCAACCACCGCCCTCACTGCCTGGCCTGCGGCAGCCAGGCCCTGGTAAGCCTGTCCCGCGTCCTCGGCGGATCGCTGCTCGCCCAGCAAACCGCTCATCTCATCACCGATTCCGAGCTGGATAGCCTGGTCCGGGATCTCCTGCGCACCGTTCCCGATCCAATGGCATTGAACACTGCCGACGATTTTGCCGACCGTTCCCGCGTCCCAGCCCTTGCCCACCGCAGCCAGCTCCGCCTGTCGAACGTAGCGCACCCCGCCTCCGGATTTCGCGCGGTGTCCATCAACGGCGAGCTTGTGGACGACGTCGAAATCCGTCCCTCCGAGCTGGAGTTGGAGCCCGCGATTAGCGCAATAACCGAACGGGCTCAACACCTTACAGGCGCAACCGGAGCTGCTATCGCCCTCCGTGCCGGCGACGAAATCGTTTGCCGTGCCCGCACCGGACGCACCGCCCCCGACCTGGGCGTTCGCCTCCAAACCGACGCCGGAATCTCCGCCGAAGCGGTCCGCACCGGCGAAGTCATGCTCTGCAACGACGCCGAACGCAACCCCCGCGTCGATCTGGCCAGTTGCCGCCGCCTGGGCGTCCGCAGCATCCTGGTTTCCCCCCTGCGCCACTATCGCCGCACGCTGGGCGTGTTTGAGGTGCTTTCCTCGTCCCCCAGCGCTTTTGACCATCGCGACGTGGCCACGATGCAACTGCTTTCCAGTCTGATGGTTGCGGCCATCTCCCGCATCTCTAGCCTGCATCACGCCGAAATCCTGCGCCGCGCCAGTTGAAGACAATTAGCCGCGGATCACGCGGATTTTCACGGATAAGACCCACGAAAAGAAGAGACCGGGTTCATCCGTGCGAATCGGTGAAAATCCGTGGCCAAATACAGCTTTCTTTATGATACTTTTCCACAGTCTCGGGGTAATATGTACCAGCGGGATTTTGGCGCCTTTTCGACCCGCCTTCTCGAGTCTAGATGGCTGCTCCCACCACGCCTCCGCAAGCCGTTCCAGTCAATCGTCGCCGGCGTTTCCGGCACAAAGTCCGCACTCCTGCGTATGCCAGTTTCATCGGAGAATCCAAGGGCATCGCGCTTGATCTGAACGCCATCTCCGACATCAGCGAAGACGGCATTGCGATCGAAGTCAACTCCGTTCAGGAAGCAGGACGCCGTTTTGAGCTGCACCTGGACCTGGCCGAATCCTCCGGCCCCGTCTACACAAGCGGAGAAGTTATCTGGTCCAGTTCGGGGCGCTGCGGGCTGCGTTTCGCGGAACTCCCCGCGCCCAGCCTGTTCCGCCTGCGCAGCTGGCTTTTCCTGAATGCGATGACGGCCGTTGCCGACCACCAGTCCACTTCCGACCGCGCCCAGCTCGTGCCTCTGGAAGAATCATCTCCGCGCCCGAACTACAGCGATACGCTCGCCGCCCTCGCCGCCGTGCAGCGCGAAGTGGAATCGCTGGGCCCGGACCTGGTTGCCGCGCTGCAATTGATTGTCTCCCGCGCCCAGACACTGGTTCGCGCTACCGGCGCGGCGATCGCGCTCAGCGCGGAGAATCGCGCCGTAATGGTTTGCCGCGCCAGCTCCGGCGAGGACGCTCCTCCGGTCGGCACAGAGTTGCAGATCGGTTCCGGTTTTTCCGGAGAATGTGTTCGGACTGGCAAGTCGTTGCGTTGCGACGACGCCGAGGCCGACGCGCGCGTTGACCACGCCAGTTGCCGCGCCCTCGGAATTCGCTCCATCCTGGCAGCGCCGGTGCGCGTCGGCGGAGGCAGAGTGATCGGACTGATCGAAGCCTTCTCTCCCCAACCAAACACTTTTTCCGAGAGTGACACCGTTGTGCTGCAACGTCTGGCGGACGCGGTGCTCATCGCGGTCAACCGCGCCGCGCGTGCCGAAGATCTTGAGGTTCAGGCGCCTGCGCCCGCAGCCGTGATTCCCACCCAGGGCAGCGTCCTGTTCACGCCCGAAGCGACGGCGAACGGTAACGCCAACGACCAGGACAGCGCCGAGAGCCTGAAGCTGGACACGGAACGACCCGCCGGAATCCATCTCCCTCAATACCACCTGATTATCCTGCTCTGCTACGCCGGCTTGATCGCGGGCGTCATCGCCGGTGCACTGGGATTCATCATGGCTCCGTGGATTCAGTCAACAGTCGCGCCCTGGGTGCGCGCGAAAGTGCAGGCTCATCAGCCTGGGCAAGTGCAGACTGTGCTCGCCTCAGCGCCAGCGTCACGTCCAGACGCAAATACAGCCGCAGTTCCAGTATCGAGCGCCGCGAACAATTCTTCCCGATCGGTCGACACCTCCACGCTCGCGCAACTTCGGCAACTCGCCGAACAAGGCGACCCGTTGGCGCAGAATGCGCTGGGCCTCCGCTACGCTCAAGGCGACGGCGTCAAGCTGAACGAAGAAGAAGCCGCCCGCTGGTTCACCAAAGCGGCCGAGCAAGGCGACGTCGCCGCGCAATCCAAGCTGGGCTCGCTCTACTGGGTCGGACGCGGTGTGCCAGCCAGTCTGCACGACGCTTATTTCTGGACGGTGCTGGCTCGCGCCGGCGGAGACAAAGGCAGCAAGGAACTCGCCAAGCTTATCGGTGACCACATGACCCGCGCCCAATCCGAGCAGATCGAACAAGACGCCAACACCTGGCTCCAGCAGCACCAGGCCTCAGGCAAGCCAGCCGCCGGCCGCTGAGTGCGTTGTCCCGAAGACTCACGGAACATGGCATAAGTTTCATGCTGTCATCCGAACGAAGCGAAGGACCTCTTGCACTGTCACCGGGTCAACGAGCGTACTGGCCAGTTACGACACTGATGATTTCTAAACCGAGTATCATCTGCCCTGGGTACCTGATTGATTCCTGTTCGTCAAAGAAGCCGAACGTGAAGACCCTTCTGCTGTTGTTGCTGTTGTTGGCACACGGGCTCCGAGCGCAAGAGCGACAGACAGACCCCACATGGCTGCATCGCTACCTTCCCGACCTTTCGGAGGCCAAGGCGGGTCTCACTTCTCCAACTTGCCACTATCGGGCTATTTTCGGCGAGGGGGACAAGGAGAGCCGATCCCTCCAAACCGTAACTCGTTTCGGCGAAGTCTCTTTGGATCGGCATGGCAATTGCCAGACCGTCTCTTACGACCGCCAGGAGGAGATCTATTTCGTCGTCGAAGGGACGGGCATTCTGCACTACCAAGATCAGGTTCAAGCGTTGCGCAAGCATGACTTCACGTACTTGCCGCCAGGCGTGAAGCATTCGCTTGCTAACGACTCGGACCAGTCGCTCCGCGTGCTAGTCATGGGATTCAAGATTCCGTCCTCGATTTCAATCGGGGCGCCGATGCCGCATCCGAGTGTCGCAAACCTGGAGGATTCCAGGGAGCAGACTGTCACCGGACACCCGAACTCGGTCCTGTACAAACTTCTGATCGGACTGCACACTGGAAAGCGGGACTTGATTGATCAGGCCTACGTGATGGACAGCTTTTTCTGGATGGATTTTTCACCTGGAGGCACAAACTGGCCTCACCACCACCCGGCCGCGGAAGAAATCTATCTGGTAATCGACGGCTTGGGCGAAATCGTGGCCGGCGGTGGGACGGACGGCGTCGAAGGCCGCCATGCCGCCAAAGCAGGAGACGCCTACTACTTTCGTCCCAACTGTACGGTGGGCTTTTACAACCAGGACAAACCGGGCGCCAAGGCTTACATTTTAGCCGTTCGATCGCGCGTTCCACTGCATGAGGATGATGAGTAGATACTTAATCCCGGAAGTGTAGAAATCCAGTCCCGAAATGCAGTCCCGAAATCCAGCCGGAAGCTCGAATCCTCCTACCTCATCAGCGTTAGAATGGATGCGAGGATTCCGTGTCCACTCTTCGCAGTATTCTCGATCAGCGAGTCCGCGAAGCTGATCCCCATCTTTACGAGCGGCTCGACAAGAATCGCGTCCGCTGTTTTTCCTGCGGACACTGTTGCCCCATCCCCGATGGCCAGCCCGGCGTGTGCAAAGTTCGCTACAACAGTGGCGGAACACTCTACGTGCCCTGGGGATACGTCGCCGGAACGCAGTGCGATCCCATCGAGAAGAAGCCTTTCTTCCACGCCCATCCTGGAGCGCTCGCCTACAGTTTCGGCATGCTCGGTTGCGATCTGCACTGCGGCTACTGCCAGAACTGGGTAACTTCGCAGGCCTTGCGCGACCCGAGTGCGATCTCGCCTCCGCTCGAGAGTTCTCCGGACTCTCTGGTTCGCGACGCCGTCGCGCAAGGTGCGAAGGCCCTGGTAAGCACCTACAACGAGCCCCTGATCACCAGCGAATGGGCAGTCGCAGTTTTCAAAGAGGCGAAAGCCGCCGGACTGCTCACCGCTTTCGTTTCCAACGGCAACGGAACGCCGCAGGTTCTCGAGTATGTTCGCCCATGGCTCGATCTCTACAAAGTCGACCTCAAGAGTTTCGACGATCGCCATTACCACGAACTCGGCGGCCGCATCGCTCCGATTCTCGACAGCATCCGCCGCATCCACCAGATGGGATTGTGGCTCGAGATCGTCACGCTGCTCATTCCCGGCTTCAACGATTCCGCGGACGAACTGCATCGCCTCACAGAATTCATCGCCGGCATCTCACCCAACATTCCCTGGCACGTCACCGCATTTCACGGCGACTACAAAATGCAAAACGATGTCGCGCGCGACACCAACGCCGAAGACTTGCTGCGCGCGGTCGAAATCGGCCAGCAGTCCGGCCTGCGCTATATCTACGCCGGCAATCTTCCGGGCATGGTCGGCGATTGGGAAGACACGCGCTGCCCGCAATGCAGCGAAACTCTGATCAAGCGCCACGGCTACCTGATCGAAGATTACCGGCTGACGCCGGAAGGTCGCTGTCCAAGCTGTGCCACTGAAATTCCGGGACGCTGGCCGGCACATTTCGACGGGCAGATCGCATCACGCCCTTTCCTCCCACAAAAGAGATCGCGTTTCGTTACAATCACAGATCACTAGAAAGCATTCAGCCATCGCTGTTTCGGTGCGGCGAAACGCCAACCGCAAATTGCCAACTGCTAATTGCTAATTGCCTGAACGCTGCGTGCCATTCATGCGAAAACGATCGATCTTCGCGCTGTGTCTCGTCGTCGCGAGCTCGCTCACCGCCTGCTCTCCGCGCGACCTGCTCTCGCGCCGTCTGGCCGCCGATCTCATCGAAGGCTCCGACGTGTTCAAGACTCCGCAGTCGCTCTTCGTGCGCACCGGCGTCGTTTCCAACAAAGACTATCTCTCGCCCGAATCGCTCGTCTTGCAACATCACGGCTGGATCTCCGCGACTACCGCGCCGTGCCCGCCGGCGCTCGTGCCGCCGCCTTGCTGGGACGTTGTGCTGACCCCCTCGGGTGTAGAAACCGTCCGGCCCCTGCTAGCGCCAGCCGACGAAGGCAAACCATCGTTCAGTCTTCCGGCTGCGAGAAGGGAACTGGTCGCCATCACCGGCGTCAGCAAACAGGGCAACGTGGCCGACGTCGATTTCATCTGGAGATGGCAGCCTGCGAACGAAGTGGGTGCCGCTCTCTATTCCAGCGACCTGCGTTACCACTCCACTGCCGGATTTCGTAACTATGACGATGGCTGGCGCGTCGTGCAGTCGGCTCCGCATTCTGGTCAGACTCTGGATGACGCTCTAAAAAACGCCGAGCCTGCACCGTGAGGAAGAGTTGCGAAAGTTAAGGGCCGCGGTGTTGGGAAGCACCACGAATGCGTGTAGCACCGTGGAAGAGCGGCGCTTCAGCGCCGCGTATAGCTTCAAAACCAGCGCGGGCTTCAGCCCCTGTGGTCGCATTTTGTATCCGCGACTAGTTTTTCCTACCGCCTCTTCAGCTGAGCCCTCCGGGTGCCCCAGGACCCAGGCTTTGACCTCTGCGGTTTTCGCTCGCGCCCCGAGGATTCACCAGACACCTCCGATCAAACCGCGGGTCACAATTTGCCTCGATAGAACGCGCCGTTGTATAAACCTAGTTCCCGCCGGGAACCCTTATGCGAATCAAAAAAGTTGTGGGAGTGGCCGTACTGGTTGTGAGTTGTTCGCTGTTTGCCTTCGCCCAGATGGTTTTTGCTCCGAGTGCCCTAGCCCAAACCAAACCGAAACTAACCCTCGACGAATTTTTCAATTCCGTCAGCTTTCCCGCGCTCGCGCTGTCGCCCGACGGCAAATGGGTGGTGATCGGCACCGAGCGCGCCGACTGGGACCAGCAAATTTTCCGCAACGATCTCTGGCTTTATCATGACGACGGCGGAAAAAGCTCGCTCATTCAGTTGACCCAGTCCGGGCATGACACCGATCCCAAATGGTCTCCCGATAGTCACTGGATCGCGTTCGTCTCCGAGCGCAAAGCGTCCTCCGAAAAATCCGACAGCTCCGATTCCGATTCCGACGGCGACGCTAAGCCCAGGGACCGGGCCAAAGACAAAGACGGAGACACCAGCCAGATCTATCTGATTTCACCCAGCGGTGGCGAGGCTTTCCCCATCACGACGGGAGATGAGGACGTTCACGATTTTTCCTGGTCCGCCGATTCGCACACAATTTATTTCGCCACGCGCAATCCCTGGACCAAGGCGCAAAAAGACGACTACAAGAAGGAATGGAAAGATGTGGTGCAGTATCGCACCGCCGAGCGCGGCGATACTATCTACGCTCTCGATCTGGCAGCTGCAATTGAACGCCACATCGCGGCTCCGGCGAAAGTTGACAGCGATGCAGAGAAAGACGCAATGGGCACGCCGGGAGCACGCTCCATCGCGACTTCGCCGCTGCGAGTCGACGATCTCGTCACTTCTCCCGACGGCAGCAAACTGGCCTTCGCGAGCAACGCCATCAACCAGCGTCAGGAAAAAGTAGAAGACGTCGAAATCTACGTAATCGAGCTGGCGAATGCTTCACCTGCCACTGCTCCGCGCGCGCTCACCCACAACCAGGCAGTTGAAGGCAGATTGCATTGGGCCAACGACAGCCGCCACATATTTTTCAATGTCGAAGTCGGCGACGTGACCGGACCTTACCGCGATATCCAGCCGCATCTTTATTGGGTGGACAGCGATGGTGGCGCCGTTCAGCAGTGGAGCAAAGATTTCATCGGCCCCGTCGAACGTTACGCGGTCGCGGGTGACAACGTACTCGCCGCCGCGCGCGCCGGAACCGAAGTTCAACTTTATTCCGTCGGCAAGCCTTCGGAATCTCTGCATCGCGTAAGCGGATGGGCTGGCTCTTACGAGGGAATATCAGCATCGCCGCATTCCTCCCGCGTTGCCTTTGTCTACACTTCGATGAGCAAGCCGGCGGAAGTCTATCTCGCCGAGAGCACATCCGCGCTCGACCAAGCCAAACCCATCACCGCGTTCAACAAGCTCTTCACCGAGCGCGATCTTCCGCAAGGCAAACCTTATCAGTGGAAAGCCGACGACGGCACCACTGTCGAAGGCATGTTGATTTATCCTCCCGGCAAATTCGAGGCCAAGCATCTGCCGATGTTGACGTTGATTCACGGCGGACCCGCCGACGCCGACGGCAATGCCTTCGCCGCCGACTGGTATGAGTGGGCCGCGCTCGCCGCCACCAACGGATGGCTCGTGTTCCGCCCCAACTACCGCGGTTCCACCGGATACGGCGACAAGTTTCTCCTGCAGATTGTTCCCGTCATCGTGTCGCGTCCCGGCAAAGATATTCTCGAAGGCGTCGACGCGCTGGTGAAGGACGGCATTGCCGATCCCGACCACCTCACCGTCGGCGGCTACAGCTACGGCGGTTACATGACCAACTGGCTCATCACCCAGACCACGCGCTTCAAGGCCGCAGTCACGGGAGCTGGCGCGGTCGAGCACATCGGCAACTGGGGCAACGACGACACCACCATGGACGATGCCTACTTCCTCGGCGGACGTCCCTGGGAAGCCCAGCAGCGCTATCACGACGAAGCCGCAATTTTCCAGATCGACAAAGTCCGCACGCCCACGCACATGGTCGCCGGCGCCGACGACATCCGCGTCGCCGTGCTGGAGGATTATCTGCTGGAGCACGCGTTGTACTCGCTCGGCATTCCCAACAAGCTGCTGATTTTCCCCGGCGAAGGCCACAGCCTAGGCAAGAATCCCTGGCACGGAAAAATAAAAGTCCGCGAAGAATTAAAGTGGCTGCAAAAATACGGAGGCGTGCCAGCGGGGAACTGATTCGATCCGTAAGAAAACCCGAGGGTGCCCCATTCTAGTCGCGTCCTTTGCGACTCGGGCGGAGATTTTGACTTCCGCTCTGCCTGTGGATTTCTCGCTGAAATAAATCTGCGCGTCGACGTTCCCGAGAGGGGACGATTCGTGCGTCGCAGGGTATCCCCCCTCCCCCATGGTCTATTGGAATCACCATGTTAGGGGGGAAGTGTGAAAAATTCTAGGGCTAGAATAACTTGCGGGCAAAATCTTGATGTCGAAGAACTTAGCGGCGGTCGTCTCGAGGGCTAAGTCCCAAAACGGGACGAATGCAGTCTCCGCATACCGTCACTGCCTCGGTGATGATCGCCG
>JBEKDY010000104.1:0-22477 GCA_050014115.1 Candidatus Sulfotelmatobacter sp.
GACAGCACATACTTCCCCGCAGACCGCAATGAGTTCGATAACTGGATCCATCACATCTTCGCGACCACGGCCGACTACGCCACCGAGACCCCGCTGGTCGGTTGGCTCGTCGGCGGCCTCAATCACCATATCGTGCATCATCTCTGCCCTTTTGTGTGCCACACTCACTACGCTCCGCTGACCCGGATTGTGAAGCAGACCGCCGAAGAGTATGGCATTCCCTATCGGCAACATCCGACCATGACGCAAGCGATCAAACATCATCTATTACTCTTGAAACAGTTGGGAAACGAGGATCACATTTCTCATCTTATGCGTCTGGATAGCGAGGCGTGACCTTGCCGCAAAGCATACCCTCCGTCTCCCGGTCCCAATCTTTCCGCGATTCGCGCGCGATGGCCCGCAATCCTGTACAAGTTCTCTCGAAGTACACCGCAATCCATGGTGACACCTTCCGCTTCTATTTCGGCGGCGTCAAAGAAGCCATCGTTACCACCAATCCCGTCGTCATTCAGCATGTGCTGAAAACGAATTCGGAGAACTACTACAAGTCCGAGATCCAGAAGAAACGCATGGGCCATTTCCTCGGCAAAGGTCTTCTCACCACTGAGGGCGAACCCTGGCGAACGCAACGGCGCCTCATCCAGACCGGCTTCGAGCGCAAGCAACTCGAAGTTCTGTCCTCAATCATGCAAGAGTCTCTCGCCGACTCGCTGCAGGACTTCGACCGGCAAGCCCGTACCGGTCCCGTCGATATCTACCCGCTGATGATGAAGATTACCTTCTCCATGGTCGGCCGATCTCTATTTGGCGCCCGCTTGAAAGAGGAAGACATCAACCTCGTCAGCCGAGCCATCTCGACCGTCCAGGAGTTCATGGTTCGCCAGACCATTCAGCCCTACCTGAATCCCTGGTTTGCCGTCTCCGGCGAGCTCCGCCGCCACTGGGAACTGCGATCCCGCGCCTTCGGCGTACTGGACGAATACCTCCAGCGCCGCCGCAAAGAAGCCCCCGGCCACGATCTGCTGCAGATCCTGATGGACGCTCGCTACAGCGACGGCGAAGGCATGCCCGACGAGTTAATCCTCAGCGAGAGCATGCAACTCCTGGTCGCCGGCCATGAAACTTCGTCGAATGCTCTATCGTGGCTTCTCTACTTGCTAAGCTCGCGACCAGATTGTGTCGAAAGAGTACGGGAGGAGCTCGACGCTGTGTTGGGCGAAAGGTCTCTGAGTTTCTCAGACGTTCCGAAGTTCGAATTTACAACTCGGGTGATACTCGAGGCGCTGCGCCTCTACCCGCCGTTCTGGATGGTCGACCGAATGGCTCTCGCAGACGACCGCGCCGGCGACGTCGCGATCCCCCGGGGCTCGACGGTCGTGGTGTTCATCCACGGCGTACACCACGCACCGCAGTACTGGGAAAACCCGGAGAGTTTCGACCCGGAACGCTTCACCAAATCGAACGAAAAGCTCCACACGCCCTTCACCCATTTGCCCTTCGGAGCCGGCCCCCGCGGCTGCATCGGCGGCAACTACGCCATGCTCCAGATCCTGATGATCCTAAGTGTCTTGCTCAGAAAATACGATTTCCGTCTGGTTCCAGGCCAGACCATCCAAGCCCGCCCCATGGTGATCCTGCGCCCAGAACACGGAATCCGCATGACCTTCACCGAAGCAGCCAGCCAAATGGAAAGCCGCCTCGCCGGTCTCGAAAATTAATTCCAGAGTGAACAGCGGGCGAGGTACTATCCGACTCGACACTCCCCCACCCCGGTTCAACCTCGAGATGGAGCAGCAAGGACTTGGCGTATTCTTACTGACCGAAAGTTGGGGGCAGGTCGAGCGGCGTGGGGCGGTCTTCGATTCGATTCTGATGGGCGAATAGCGATCATGGCGGAGCGTAGGAACGCTTTATGTTCCAGTGCTCGCACTCATTCACGGGCGCAGAGCCGAGTAGACTTTCTTGAGGAGCGAAATTCTGGTGAATGGCTTCGCCAGGAATACGCGTTCCGATATCAAGCCCGAAGACCCGGGCGGATTACTTTCGCTTGTTCGAATAGGTCAAACCCGCTTTGCCCGAACATGATGAGGTCCGTGAGCAGCAGATCGATTCCTGGCCCGGGCGCTGTCATGATCTCCAGGGCCTTTTCGGCATTGCTGGCTTCGATGATTCTGTAACCGGCGCTGCTTAGCAAGCTAGCGGTCACCTTGCGAACCGAGTCATCATCTTCAACCAGCAAAATTGTTTCGGACCCTGATATAACGTCGTCGACTTCGGGGGACTGCGCCAGTTCTTCCGCTTTCGCAGCTATTCTCGGAAAATAAATCGTGAACGTCGTGCTTTTTCCTACCTCGCTGTCAACGCGGATGCTGCCCTTGCTCTGGGTCACGATTCCGTACACCGTGGAGAGTCCGAGACCGGTCCCTTGCCCAATACCCTTTGTTGTGAAGAAGGGCTCGAATATCTTCGACTTGATTCCTTCCTCTATGCCGCAACCATTGTCGCTTACCGCCAAAAAGACCTGTCGTCCAGTCTGAGAACCGGCGTGCTCGGAGACGTAATGCTCGTCCAGTTCAGCGTGTCCCGTCTCGATAATGATCTCGCCCCCGCGTGGCATTGCATCTCTCGCATTCACTACCAGATTCATCAGGATTTGTTCGATTTGGCTTGGGTCGGCTTTGATGCTGCCAATCGGAGTACTCGGATGGAACGAGACTGAAATACTGTCGCCTACCATGCGCAGCAACATAGTGGTCACATTGTTCACCACCTCGTTCAGATTCAGGATTCTGGGGAAGATAACCTGCTGCCGGCTAAAAGCCAGGAGTTGCCGGGTGAGCAGGGCGGCCCGTTCCGACGCCTTCTTGATTTGTGCCAAGTGCCTTTTGACCGGACTTTCCGGTGCAACCAGGTCGACGGATAGATCGCTGTAGCCGACAATCACGCTCAGCATGTTATTGAAATCGTGGGCTACTCCCCCGGCCAAACGCCCCACCGCTTCCATCTTCTGGGCCTGGAGGAACTGCGCTTCCAGACGCTGAGCCTCGGTAATGTCGCGCATGAAAGACAGGAGGCAGGGTTGTCCTTCGACCTCGATCTCTTCCCACGACAGTTCTGCTACCCGAGTCTCTGCCGTTGACGTCTTGAATTCCATGCGGCGGTCCGTAACCTTTTCGCCCCCCAGTAACAGCTGGAGAAGCTCTGCGCGTAGTGACGGCAGGGACCAGAACCTCAGTTCCGAGGCCGTGTGGCCAATTACATTCTCACGCGTGTAGCCGGTCATTTTGAGAAATGATTCGTTTGCGTCCAGATACATCCCGTCCGCTTGCGTCGAGATTGTGCTCGCCAGCGGGCTTTGGCGAAAGGCTTTACTGAACCTGTTTTCCGCCTTGCGTAATTCTTCTTCCGCGCACTTACGGTGGCTGATGTCGCGCGCAATCTTTGAAGCACCAACAATCGCGCCGCTTCCGTCTCGAATCGGCGAAATCGTCACAGAAACGTCTATTCTCTTGCCATCCTTTTGCAACCGGACGGTTTCGAAGTGCGCAAGGCGCTCACCGCGCTTGATTCGCGCCAGAATTTCAGCTTCCTCATTCCCTCGTTCCGGCGGCAGCAGCATCTGTATCGGTTTGCCCACTGCTTCGGATGCCGAGTAACCAAACAGGTTTTCGGCGCCGGGGTTCCAGGTGGTGATAGTTCCGTCGAGAGTCTTGCCAATAATGGCGTCATCGGATGACTCGACCACAGCCGCCAATCGTTCGCGCACTTCTGCCGCACACACGCGGTCCGTGATGTCGCGCGCAATCTGTGAGGCTCCAGTAATCGCACTGCTTTTGTCTCGAATCGGCGAAATCGTCACCGAAACGGGAACGTTTGTGCCATCTTTTCGGACCCGGACAGTTTCGAAATGCTTGAAGCGCACACCGTTTCTGATCTGCTCCAGAATGTCAGATTCCTCATTTATTCGTTCCGGCGGCAGGAGCATCTGTACCGGCTTGCCCACAGCCTGGGATGCTGAGTAACCAAACAAAGCCTCGGCTCCGCAGTTCCAGGCGAAGATCGTTCCGTCCAGACTCTGGCCAATAATCGCGTCTTCCGATGACTCGACAACGGCTGCCAGGCGTTCGCACTCTTCCCCACGCTTACGCTTTGTAACATCCTGGGCAAGAGTGGAATATCCGATAGTCTGCTTCTTGGAGTTCCCGATCGGGGCGACAATCACTGAGACATGGACCAGGCTTCCATCTTTGCGCCTGTGAACAGTATCGTAGCGAGCCGTAGTCTGCCCGGCGGCAATATCCCGCAGAGCTTGCAGGCTTTCTTCGTGCCCATGTTCAGGGACGACGGCGGCAATCGGTTGGCCGATCATTTCCTCGGCCGTGTAACCGTAGAGAGCCTCTGCACTCTTGTTCCAGGCCACGACGATGCCTTCGAGGTCGCTGCCGATCGTGGCGCCGTCGGAGGAAGACACAACGGCAAGCGATTCGCGATTGCGGTTTTCGGCCTTGGAGCGGGCCTTGTTAGCACGAATCATTGGCATCTCCTGGTGCGCCAAAACGTGCATCCCCAGTGACAGTCCGCTACACGGCCTGAGGCGAATTTTCCGTCTTAATCTGTCTATTTCTTGGGACCTGGGGCTCGCCTGAGGAAAAACTGCATTTCCTGCCCCCTCTGGTGGGAACTGCTGTTTGACAAGGCGATGTTGAAACTTCTTACGTACTGCGCTGTGCCCAAAAACACTAGCCAATACAATAGTAATGATAGTCGAGATCACCAAGGAGATGCAAGTGCACAGTAAGTGTCCCAGTTCTGGATCTTCGGAGTGATCCCGTTTTGGAACTCACGACACTACCGTTTTCTTATCGTACACGACTAACTCCGGCCCCTTTCAGTCATCACAACATAACAGCCCTGACTACAGCTCGTAGATGACTGAGCGTTTCTAGGACCGGCATGCTTCTCCTTCAGAGCCTCCCCGGCAGCAATTATGGTGGGAAGCTGACTATCCGCGCAGCCACTGGGAAACATACACAAGCGGCGAAGCACAGTCTTTGCTTTTTGCCAAGGAACAATCATTTATTCATTGCCTGAGCCTGAGATGACATGTGTTCACTTTTATACAGCTTTAATGACATATACCGAGTAACACTATTATTAAAGGATTCACATAGGCGGTGTTGTTATGACTCAGGTCAAAACGAGCGTTTCGCATAGAGTCCTCCTGGTGGATGATGACGATGCTGTTCGTGAAATGATGAGTTTGACCCTTGAGGCAAAAGGATTTGACGTAATCGCTGCCGCTAGTGTGTCGGAAGCCCTGAAACTTATTGTTTCGGAAACCTTCGACGTGCTTATCACTGACCTGCACATGCCGAACCCGAGCGATGGTTTTGCGGTGATCACTGCGATGCGCCACTCTCAACCGAGTGCGCTTACGCTGCTGGTCAGCGGCTATCCTGACGTGAAGAGCGCGATGGAGGCGATCCTTCTGGAAGCGGACCAAATCATCGTGAAGCCATTCGAGCCCAAGAAAATCGCCGACATCGTTCACGAAAGATTGCTGACTCGCAAAGTTATCGCCCGCACGCCAAAGGAAAGAGTGGCCGCGATATTGCAGCGTTGCACAAGTGTCATCGTGGAAGAGTGGTTGATGCGGGTAAGAAAGAACAAAACGCTCAGTGCGATTGAGCTCAGCGACAAGGAGCGCACGGGATATCTTCCCAAGCTGATTGAAGACCTGATTGTCCGCCTGAGAGAAACGAGCATCCCCGGCGAAGAGAGCGATTCCCATTGCTCCACCGCCGCCGTCGCTCACGGCAAGATGCGGCGAATGCAAGGCTACACTCCTGGAATGCTGGTGCACGACTCCCGAATACTCCAGGTGACTCTTTTCGGAACGCTGCAGCACAATCTGAGTGCTCTGGATTTCAGCCTGCTGTTGCCCGACGTCATGACCATCGCGGATGAGGTGGACTCACAGTTGACCCAAGCGATGGATAGCTACGTGGGTGCCCAGCTGAAGCCAGTCGCAGCGTAGGACTCCACGCTACAGCCCTCCACAAAAGGGCGCAGCATCTGCTGCGCCCTGCTCGTCAGACGTGTCAAGGTTGGTCTAGCTACGCCATGCTGTGTGAAATATCACGATTGCACGCGTGTGAGCCATCGATGAGCGAAAACTATAGTTTCGGAGTCATATCGCGGTGTGAGACTACACTTGAAGTATGAGACATTACACGATCAAAATGATGAGCGGCTTTAGCATGTTCAAGTGTGTACTTTGCAAGCATTCTGTCACTACACGGGAGTTCAGCAGCCGGAACGGCAGTTGCCGCACACAAGCAGCCAGGGTGATGAACGAGCATGCCACGGCTACACATGGCGGCTCCAAGGCCGTGTCACCTCTTAACGCGCAGATCTGGAACGGCCGTTAGACGCATTTCGCCCGACTCAATGCAAGGCGGCGCAGCGATTTTCCTTCGGACTGGTTTACGATGTGTTCATCATGGACTAGAGTTGTGGCCCTGAGGCTGCTGCCGGCATTGCTATTATTTTCAGTGTCCAGGGAGACGTTTCCCCATTGGGATTTGTGCAAAGAACTGAAACCCCTGTGGAACCTGCAGGCGTGACTCCACTCAGAATAAGGCGAACGTATGGCACATCCATGTTTGTGCTTTGTCCCACCAAGTAGTCTAGTTTTGTTGATCCAGAGAAGAGAGTGCAGGCCGCGCCGGAGCCATATTTTCCGGAAAACGTAAGAGTAGCGGTGGTACCCCAAACCCCTTCCGGAAGACTTAAAGGAACACACATTGAGCCACCTGTGTTCCCCGTCCCTGTCCCGTTGATGCCTGCGCCACTTCTGACAAGACTTTGGATAGAGTTTGAAGCGTTTTCCGAGCGAGGGAGGGTTGGTCTTTGCGTGGTAGAGCCTGATCCACACATTGCGCTTTGAGAGCTACCTGGGCTCAGGTCAGACAGTGTGCCCCCGAACGAGCAATTATCCAAAATCTCAGAAGCACTAAACGTAGTACCGACTGGCAAAACGTCAGTTGTGCAGATGAAATTGGAAGAACCCTGAGAAGACACTAAGGCACCTTGCAGATTGTAAAAAATACTGCCATCAGCCAGCACAGGCACGGTCCACGCTGCAGAAGTGAACGTTCCTGTGTAATTCACATAGCCAGGAGCAACGATAGAGAACGTTCCTCCAGTTCCGAACGTCGCTCCGGTTTGCGAGTCGCCTGAGGTCAGCACTGCGGTATTGAGAGATATTGTGCCGAGGTTGGCCGTTGTTTGTACGCCATCGATGACCACGGCCGTGATGGGAGAGTTTACAACTTGCAGCGTGTCCTGCGCAGTGAAAGTGATGGATTGATCTTGGGTAATATCCTGGCTAACTACCTGGGTTAATGTTTGAGCTTGCATCGTAGAAACACACGCCATAAGGAACAGAGCGATTGTCAAACGTTTCATTGTAAGTTCTCCTTAGAATCGCCAATAGAACAACGGTCATGGGTTCTCCATCAGGTACACTTGCGACTTATCTTCGATGCTGAGAGGCTGAGCAGCGGAATGCCATATGAGGTGCGGGTGAGCGTAAGTTGAGCCCGCGATAATCACGACGCTCCAAACAATCCACGAGCCTGATGGCGATCCGGATAGTCAGTTAAGTGGGTATCCAGCCTCACCAGGCATCCGGCCCTCAACTCTAAGCACCTTCATGCCAGCCTTGACATCCTGGAGACCAACCAAGGCGACTGCACCCGGGAAGGCGGCCAGTGCTTCTTTTTGCATGCCGTTTGAGGGAAGCGCGACGGGTTCGGCCTGAGCCTCTCCCCGAAAAATTTGAACCGTCCAATATCGCTTGTACTCACCCTCTGTCATGCCCAATAGCTTTAGCAGCGCGACTCGCTCCTGTGTCCCCGGAGACCTCACGAAAACCTTTATGGGAAGGCCCGCGGACCAGGAGCGCTCTTCTCCGGCAAAGATCCTGCGCAGTTCCGCCCTGCTCATCTTGATCGCCGGATTGCGGTCGTTGACCACAACCGCCACGTCTTCGGCCTGGGCTGCGGCAACCCGGACGCAGACCAGGCTCGTAAGGCAGATCAGAAGCGGAAGGAGTGACGTTTTTATTTGCATATTGTGATGCCTGGTTTAGAAGGTGAATGCCAATTGCAGCTGAAGTCCATTCAGGTCCGGTTCGTCCCGGCGAACCGTGTGGTCCAGCTGGGCTTTAAAGGCGATGTAGTCGTTCAGATCGTAGCGAGCTCCGAATGATGGCCCGTAGCGCAGGCCGACGTCGTCGTAGATGAAGTTGTTGGGGCTCGCGTTTACATACTGGTAACGGAAGAACGGGCGAATGTGGCCAAACTGTTTGGAAATCTGCGAATAGAAAGCCGGTGTGTCGAAGTGGAGCGAACTCCCGATAAGGGCGTGCCGGATCAGGAACCCCTCGTTCAAAATTCCATGCCGTGGGCCACATAGACCGCGTAGGAGTTGACAATCGTCTGGTCATACCTCGCAGCCGATCCCGGACTTCCCGGAGGCGGAGGAACCAGAGTGCCGGAAACTTCGTTCAACAGGTTGTTGCTGATTTGGTCGTGATAGTAGGAGCTTCCGAATTGCAGTCCGCGCAGCCAGTCAGGTCTGGCGAAGAGTCCAACGTTGGTTTGATTCCCGTTGTTCTCATCGGTCACCAGACCGTCGCCGTTGAGGTCGGGCCGCATGGTGTCGGCGGATCCGTATTCCGCCACATAGTTGAGTCCCAACGTCCCCGAAGGGATCGTGCCGGTCACCGAAACGCCAATCGCTTGCGTGGGGAGCAGGCCGCCGTTGGTGGCGAACTCCATCACCAGAGGCCGGTCCGCGGTGGTTTGCAGCCACGCTGCGCTGCGAAACGCCCAGTTGTAATAGCCGATGTTGGTCTGGTAACGGCCGAAGGACATCTTCAAGTGATCGTTGTAGTCGTAGTTGAGCAACACTCGCCGCAGATCCACTTTATATTTCTGTGCATCGGCTTCCTCAAAAACAATCTCGGCAAGCACGCTGGCTTTGGAAGTCAGTCTTGAAGTGAGGAAAAGACCGAAGTCACCATTGTAGAAGTTGCCCTGCGAACCGGGCACGAACCCATAGGTTCCTAGTTCCGGCGCCCTCTGGTTCAAAACTTTGTAATCGACCTCTCCGAACCCTCGCCATTGAATTCCATGGACTTCGTGAGTTTCCTGCGCCACGCTAGGAACCGGCGCGGTCTGATCCGCAGGTTCTGCTGGTGGGATCGGCAAATTGGACGGGGTAGGGGCAGGGGTAGAGGCAACCGCGTGGTTTTGCTGAGACTCCAAGAGCTTCACTCTCGCTTGAAGGTCTTTCACCTGCTGAACCAGTTCGCCAATCGTTCCTGAATCAGTCGGAGTGGCGTCTTGCGGATAACACAGGCTGCTGAACAAGAACAGCACCGCGGCTGTCCATGGGATATGACGCATGAGCGGTTCTTTCTCCATTCAAGAGTGCACGGCGAATTGCTTCATTCCAGGTGGGGGCCTGGCGAACCATTGCCTCGTAAGGTGAATGCACCCTGGCTTCCGAAGGTTCCCAGTCGCAGGAGATGCACAGAATTCATGGAGAAGTTATTGCAACTGTTAGGGTTATCGGCCGTGCGTCACACCTAGCAAAAGGCGATTCGGCATCCTTTCTGAGCTGGAAACCGTTGAACTTTTAGACATCATTCAGTCGATTAAACAGGATGCGTTCGCCGGAGCCGACGTCTTGAATTCGTGACCGTCCGTCCAGTCGTATAGATCGTGGACACATGTCCATCTGGGAAAATGGCGGAAACGACGGACGCTTCGCAAAGCTCATCTCTTTTCTGTAGATCGAACAACATTAAGGTTAGAGCGTTCGTTTTCGTCGAGAAAGGCTCGCGAAACGGCGCTTCAGCCGCAGCGAGCTTCGGCACTCGACGTGCACGCTGAAAACTCAGGGTGGACTTCTTGAAAATGATGATATTGCTGGTAGAGGACAGTCGATTTCTGCGAGTCGCAAGCGAACGAGCACTCGTGAAGGCCGGATACGATGTGGTCAGCGCGGTTGACGGAGAAGCCGCCTTGCTGATGGCGCGAGAACGTATTCCTAACCTCATCTTGCTGGACATGATGCTGCCAAAGCTCGATGGCTTGGGGGTTCTGCGGGCGTTGAAACACGACCCCCAGACCGCGGGCATTCCGGTGATAGTGCTCTCTGGCCTTGGCCAACTAAACGAGGCGAAGCTCAAAAGGGAAGGCGCGGCCGCGTACTTCACAAAATCAGATTCGCTTCTAGCAAATGATTCCGATACTCTGCTTCACGTTGTTGAAAGCGTAGTAGGCAAGCAAGGAACCGCCGTACCCGTGATCTCAGTCCCAGTCAATTAAGGCGCCGCGAGCGATGCACGAAAACGATACGCCATGCTAAAACGTCGGCGAGCACACCTAATATCCAAGAGCTGTTTGCGAATATCTATAACCCAACCGGATGCAACCTGCGGACACGGCTCTCCTAAAATGGGGCGGCAGACTCGGCCAGTGCTTAAGAAAAACAATCGTTGGACTCATGTGTCACACCGGTATCAACGGTTTCTTGACCTGAAACCTAGCCCTGAGCCAGTCATGCAGGATGCGCAGATCTACTGGCGGTATGCGGACAAATTCGCAGCCGGCGGTGCCGTGTTGCCGGGTCCAGAGCACACGGGCCTGGATGTAGATCTCTTTTTTTTCTCCGGGCAATAACAATCGCAAAGCCAGAGTCTGTCCGATGGCGAGCTTCTGATCGGAACTGAGGCCTATTCCGGCGTCACCGATGTCGGTAACCGTAACCTCAATGCTCCGATCGTTTTCGTCAGTTGCACGAACTGGGAGCATAACGGAGTACCGCGCATTCCGGCGGTGGTCAATCAGCATCCTGGAATAAGCATCCTTCATCGACTTGGTTGCTGACTCAGTGGTTACGGGCTTCCGCAGAGTGGCATGGGCGCCCCTTATAGGCCGGTCCATCTGAGAAAGAGCAATGATCGTAGGTTTCTGCCGCAGGGGCGATTCCCAAATCTTCTGCAACAGTTCGGAAGAAGCGTCGCCCTCCCAGTCAATCACAACCAGATCAGGGCTCCCCTTCTGCAACATGTCAACTGCCTTCGAGGAACTCAGGCAGAGATTGGTACAAATGGAAAGGTCCCGAAGCGCGCGACTCATGCTGCAAACTACTTGCGGGTTGCCGGATACAAGCAAGCCTTCAAATGCCATGTCAGGTGTCATTTTAGCTCTTAGTTAGTTCGCTAAACTCAAGATGTGCCGTTCCTCGACCACAGGGCCCTGACTTCGCGTGGGCCCCCCTTATATCCATTGCATTTAAGGTTCCGGGGCTGGGCTGCGTAAAGCACTGAAACGACTAAACCACCGCGATCGCGGGGAGTGTTAAAACCAGAGAAATGTACCTTTTCTGGATTGCTCTTGGAAATCGCTTTCCTTACGGAAAGAAGAGATGATTCGACGCGGGCACCCAATGGGTTACAAAAGTGTCTACTCGATCACTCGACCGTCATTTCACGAATTCTGAAAACTTTTAGTGCGCGGCGCGCCATGATTGGGCGAATGGCACCAACGGGTAGTTACTAACCATTACTAAGTGCCATTACGGTCATTACGGTCTTGCAATTGTGCGTGATCGGGTCATCGCGTAACTTCGGTACATGACCTACCGTACCCCCAAGAAACTCTCAGTAACGAATGGATTTACCCCAACGTTCCTGAAGTCAATCATTCTTACAGTAGGTGCTGTAGCCGCGCTAGCGACGATCTCGCCCGCTGCCGAGCTTCCAGAGGCTCCCAGCAGCGTCATCCGTATGAATGCGGTCGTGATTGCGGCTCCCGTATCGGTGCAGGCGCCACGGATTGCAGAAACTAAGACCATCGATAAGAAATTCATCGGCTTGGCATTTATCTCTACGACCAGCACTTTCGCCGATTCTTACACCACCCTATTTGCCCGAGAGAACTGGCTCGCCGGCAAGAAGGGCGTCTGCAATGCGGAGGTTGATTCGGCCTATCTGTATGGGACTCACCCAACCGTCGGGCGCGCCTACGCCGTAGCTTCGACTAAGAGCGCAGGGGCGATCCTGATGGCCTACTACCTGCGCAGGCATCACAGCAGGTTCTGGAGCGCACCTCTGGTCACGAATTCGATCGTGAGCCTTGGGGGCGTCACCCAGAACATGATCATCTGTAACTAAGGAAATTGGGGTCGGCGAGACTCTAATCAATGCGGACTCTATTCAACCAAGGCTCTAATCAACCGTGATTCTACTGAACCACGAGAGTCAGAGGCAGCGAGTGCTGCATGTGGCCTGAAGTACCTGTGACCGTGATCGTATAGGTTCCAGGTGTGGTCCCAGTCTGCGGCGGCGTTACGATACCGGTTCCGCCGCACCCGATCATAAAGACGAAAGCACCACACACGAGTAACAAAAGAACGAGCGCACGCGCTTTCTTGCTCAGGTGCTTGGACGTGGCGAACATCATTCCGAGTAAGCCAATCGCCTGCAACTGAATCCAAACCGCATAAACCGGCGCGCTTCGTGACTTACGCATCGGCTCAGCCTGCGCAACGGTCGCCGTCGTGGTAATCGACAACGTAGAGGTCGCCGTGCTCCCGCCCGGAGTCACAGCATTGGGCGACAGGCTGCAGGAGGTTACCGCCGGTAGCCCACCGCAGGTCAGTGTGACCTCACTGGAAAACGATCCGCCAACAGGCGACACTTTCAGGCTATAGGTCGCCGCAGAACCGGCTTTGACGGTGTCGCTGCCTGGAGCGCTTGCCAGGCTGAAATCGGATTCGCTCCCGGTAAGGCTCTCAGTTTGCGGACTGCTCGCAGCGTTATCGCTCACGGTCAGAGTTCCGATGCGTGTATCGGAAGCCGTAGGGGTGAAAGTAATGTTGATCGCGCAACTTGAACTTGCCGCCAAGGAAGCTGAACAATCGTTGGTCTGGGCGAAGTCTCCCGTCAACTGAACGTCGCTGACGCTCAGCACCATGTTCCCGCTGTTGGTGAGGGTCACGATTTGCGCTGCGCTGGTGGTTCCAACTTGCTGGCCTGGAAAAGTCAGGCTCCCGGGAGCGAGTGAGACAACGGGGCCAACACTAGTGCCGTTCAGGTCGATGACGTGGGGTGATCCCGCAGCATCATCCCGAATCACGATCGATCCGCTAAGTGACCCCGCGGCGGTGGGGACAAAAGTGACGGAGAAGGCGCAGTTGCTGGCGGCGGGAACGCCGTCCCGGCAGGTGTCCGTCTCGGCAAAGTTCGCGCTGATAGTGATCGATGAGATCAACAGCGGGGAGCTGCCCATATTTCGCATCAGAACGGTCTGTGCCGGGCCGCTCGAACCTACGGTCTGCATAGCGTACTGCAGGAGGCTTGGATTCAGGGCCACCGCTGGGGCTGAGTTCAGTCCAATCTTGAGCACGAAGGCATTAGTATTCCCCGCCAACACATTCTGGAAGGCCCCCTGCGTAACAGGAAAATCAGTTGAATCCGTGGCGCCGACAATGTACTGGTTGCCGTTAGAATCGAGAGCCAGGCCGGCCGGAAACTCATTTGCGCTTGCACCCAGGAACGTTGCAAATAGCTGGGTACTCGCCAGCGGATCAATCTCCACTAGCAGAAGGTCGCTCTCGTTTGTGTAAGGCTCGATGCCGTTTACCATGCTGAACGAGCTGCTAATCGAAGAACTTAAGATATAAGCATCGTTGTTCGCGTCGAGGACAATCGCCTGTGGGTTGGCCCCATTGTTTGGGCCGAGAAACGTTGAGTATGCCAATGTCGAGCCGGTGGGATCGAATTTAGTAACAAAGGCGAAGTTGCATCCCCATCCCAAAACGCTCGGATTGCAGATGCTGGTGGAAGTGAGAGGAAATGTGCCATCGCTGAGAGCCTGGCCGGTGACATAGGCTGAGCCGGAACTATCCACTGTGATGGCATTGAGGTTCGTATCGGCGCCGCTGGATTCGTAGAAGTATGTGGAGTAGTCGAGATTTCCGGCCGTGCTGAATTTGCTAACGAATCCGACTGAGCCGTTTTGTTGGGTCACGTCCGTCGGAAGGTAAGCAGCTGACGTAGTCGGGAAGTTATAAGTATTCGTGTTGCCGGCAACATACGCGCTTCCGTTGGGGTCCAACGCAATTCCATTAATTCCGCTGAAGGGCGTACCCCAGCAGGGCGTGCCGCAGTTGTAAGGGACGTTGGAATTACCACCAAGGTAAGTGGAATAGACCAGAGACGATCCATCCGGGCTGAACTTGGTGAGGAAGCCGTATTCGCCAAACAAGCCGCCCTGATTAGGGCTTACTGTAGCCTGGTAGGCGTTGACTACCGGGAAGTTCGTTGAGAAAGTAAACCCGCCGACTAGGACGCTCCCCACATTGTCGATCGCGATGGTCGATGGAACATCCGAACTGCTTCCTCCAAGATATGTCGAGTACAGGAGAGAGGAACCGTCAGCAGATACCTTCGACAAGAAACCATTGAACAATCCGGCTAGGGAACCCTGGTATGGATTGACCACAGGAAAATCGCTCGAAGTGGTACCACCGGTTACGTACACCTCGTGCGCACTGTCCAGCACCAACGCGTATCCGTAATCCTGGCTGTTGCCGCCGATATAGTCCGCATACACCAAATTTGATCCAGAGGGATCTAGTTTGGCGACGAAGACATGGTCTGCACCCGTTGGCAGAGAGCCTAACGTAGCCAGGGGAAAGTCTAGCGAATCCGTGTATCCGGCGATGTAAACGCTGCCGGCGTTATCGACGGCAATTCCGGTGGGCTGGTCATTGCCGCCTCCACCCAGGTAGGTCGAGTACACCAGCACTGGATCAATCACAAGCGGCTTGCTGGAGTCATACTCAGCGACATGGAAAGCAATGTGCGTCGTATCGTACATAACATACGCGCCCGGGACGGGCACGCGCAATCCGTTGGATTCCTGGTAGACAACGGGGCTCTGGAAATGGAGTGCCCCGGTGGCGGTCTGCAGGACCAGGTCGCCCTTTGCGTCTGCCTGAATTTGTTTGGCGCCACTAATTTCGAATTGAATCCGACTGGGGTCCGCTCCAGGCGAGATCGCAAAGTCGTATTCCAGTTGCCGATGGCTTCCGTAGTACACCAGATCGATTCCCGGGTAGACGTTTTTGTAACGGACCTTGGCATAAGTCTGCACATTCTTCTGCCACTTCGCGGAGTCATTTCCGATGAAGTAATTGACTCTGCCGGGCTGTGGATCTTCCCCCACGGCCAGCGAAGTCTGCGCCGCCCCCACTAACTTGAACTGCAACGTTGTGTTTTGAACCTGCTTAGCATTCTTAGCGGTAGGCGCCTCAGCGTTCCCCGGCGTAGTTGTTGAGCCGGTCGGTCGCAAGGAAAGAACCAATCCGCCGGCAGTTAAGAATGCCGTATACCCGTTGCCGCGGAAAAGAAACTTAACATGGGGGTCAGTCTGACCCTGATTTGCCTCAAAGGTCATCGGCATCTGAGCGTTCCAAGGCCGACGTATCCCTTGCACCAGGCCGCTCTGCGGCACCGTCGGTGTTGGGGACTCCTGCGCCCAGGACGCAATTGCTGTTAGCGAAAGAACTATCCACACAAGGCTTTTGGATTGCATTTCTACTCCCCGAGTTCAGATGGCTCGCTGAGACGAGACTGATATGACATCTTCCGCTCACGCCAAAAAAGGCTATTTCAGGCAACGCGTCTGTGCTTGTCGCGTCGAGCCGAGCCGAGCAGGTGAGAGGCTATCTTCGGAAGAACTCGAGAAAACACGTTGCACGATGAGTGCCGAATGGTCTTTGCGGTAGAGAGACGAAATCCAACATTGCCCGCACGTCATGCGCATGCGCGGGCTTGATGGGAGCGTTTCAGTGTGGGTGCGTTGCAGCGTTTTGGACGCTGGTTCATTTTCTAGAATATCGTCTTGCTCCCAGACACAACGCCGCCGCACTTCGCGTCATCGGCAAGCACACTAAATACCCACCCCGATTGCCATTGCGGGGCTGGTGGCCTGTTCGACACGGTTTCGACCGTTGCGCTTGGCTCGATACAGCGCCGCGTCTGCACTGCGCAACAGCAGGTCCGAATTGGTGGACGATTCTGTTACCGTGACTCCCATACTCACGGTGACGCTCGTTGCTCCGTGAGGCGTGGGGATTGTTTGGCTTGCAATCAGTTCCCTGATCTGATTGGCTCGTCGCATTGTCGTTGCCAGATCGCAGCCTGGTATCACCAGCAGGAACTCTTCTCCGCCGTGACGTCCGATGCCGTCGTACTCACGCAGACTGGAGGAAAATTGTTTCGTAATCTCTTTGAGGACAAGGTCTCCCGTCTCGTGCCCGAACTCGTCGTTTACTTTCTTGAAGTGATCCACGTCAACCAGAACAATTCCCACGGAGGTGGCGTCGCGACGTGCGCGGGCAAGTTCGCGTTGCATGAATGTCAGAATTTCGCCGCGATTCCAAACTCCTGTAAGGAAGTCATGGCTCGCGACAAACTGGAGCGCGGTATTAGCGGCAACAAGGTTCTGCTGCAGATCAACGATTCTCTGGCCCACTAAGAGGCGAGCTTTCAATTCGAGGGGATCGAACGGCTTCGCGAGGAAATCATCCGCCCCGGCTTCCATCGCCTCCAGCATTTCGTGCTTACTACTCGACGCCATCGATTTCGGGGAGGACCCAGTCGAGCAGCGCCAGCCTCGGTGCGTCCCGCTTAGCGAGCAGCTTCCAGGCTTCTTTGCCGTCTTTTGCGCACGCGAAATCGAAGCCCCATTCCTTCAGGTGGGCCCCGATCAGGTGCCGGTAGATTGCGGAGTCTTCTGCGACTAGAATCGAACCAGCGGGCTTTTCGGAGGGAGACGCTTTTTCCTTTTCAGTTTCCTTCGTTTTCTGCATCGTCCGTGGGCATCTCGGCTTTCTCCAGCTTGGCCAATTCGGCTGCTAACCAGTTTTCCAGCAGGTTGCGATCTTCCTCAGGAACGAACGAATAGCGCACCCCGGCCCGCCCTTTGCTGTCGGCGTTTACCACCCTGCCGGTCGCATGAATCATGCCGGCACCCGGAAGCGAGAATTGAGTCAGCACCTCGCGATCGGTTGGGAGCAGCTGTGCGCACTGCAACGCTAACCCGCCAATGCTGAGGTCGCTAATTCGGGCCCGGATTTCTCCCACGTCGGCGACTCTTGCCACTACCGCAATGTCGACAGGAACGCGAGCTGCGCGCCTGCGATTTTGCAACATGGTTCCATAGGCAGCCCGCATACAACGCCTGGCACAGTCGACGTCTGCGGGCTTGTGAATCATGAAGTTGGCTCCAACGAGAAGAGCGTGCGTTTCTGACTGTCCACTGACCAGCGCCACAATAGTTGAGTTGCTGTTCGGTGATGACCTGCGAGTGGCTCTCACAATACGCGTGGGGTCAGCTACCCCATCCCAGTCGACAATCACAGCGTCAAGCCTCCGGTGGGTGACCGCGTCCAGGGCAGGGTCCAACTCGCGACAAACTTCTGTCTTGATTGCAAAGCTCGCCAGAATCTGATTCATGACGGACAGAACCTGCGTGTCACTTGTGAACAGAAGGCCGTCCAACTGAACATGTTCTTTCATAACACCCCATGAGTCAGTGGCACGTTAAGAACCAAACGTATGAGGGTGGGTAACGTCTTAGCAGCCTTTCACTTGTCGCCCCTTAGGACGTATTCTCGCGTTCGATCACGTGGTATGAGTTCTGGACTAGTGGTTACTATCCGATTTCTACGACGCAGGGCGCTTCAGATTCGGACCCGCAGCGTGTCTTTCCCTAATGTTTTCCCGAAGAGGTTGGGATCTTCGGCGCAGAAAGTCATCCGGATCGATCCTCGCCCCGCCCAGAATACGAACACAGTCCAGATTCTGGAAACCGGTTCTTGGGTTCTCTGGCCCAAATACCTTTGTGGACACAACTTGATGCAAAGCTTGTTGGTCATGAAAATGCACTTCAACTAGCACGACAGCGCCGAAGTCCGGAGGTCCAGTAGAGGAGCAAAGAGGTTCTTCGACTCACGATCAGAACTCAGACGCGGTGTGTCCGGAGGCTCAATGCATTACCGGTTCCGTACTTCCTGGCTGTCGTCAGTTTGTGGATGGATATGACAAAAGAGCGATCGATTGAGAGCAACCTCCCCTTCGTGTCCCTATCTCCCCCTTCCGAAGTCTGAGCACAAAACGCATGGGCGAACAATCTCAACCCGGAACTAGCGCCGAGACCACCTTACCCCGTCTGCGCCAGGTCGAGTGGCGGGAATGGTGGTTGTGGGGATTTGCCGTTGCTGTCACGTTGGTGTTGACGTTCGGAATCCTTGCGTTAACGTTCCCGGGATTCCACATGGCCAACGACCGCCTTTATACGTTGAGTCTTAAAGAATGGGTGCGCGGGCTCGCCGCGCTTGTTCTGTTGTTCGACATCTATACGGTTTATCAACACCTGCAACTTCAGCGCATGCGCCACCGCCTGGCAGAGCGAGATCGGCTCTTTCAGCTCATCAGTGAAAACGCTGCGGACATGATTGCCGTTGTCGACAAGAATGGATCTCGCCTTTACAACAGCCCGGCGTATGAGAAGGTTCTCGGGTATACCGCGGATGACTTAGCTAACTCGTCCCCGATGGACCACATTCATCCCGACGACCGGCCCCGAGTGCTAGGGGCCGCCGAGAAAGCCCGTATCACTGGCCGCGGAGAGCGCCTCGAATATCGCATCCGGCACAAAGATGGATCGTGGCGAGTTCTTGAGTCCACCGCTAACGCCATTCGCGGAGTAAAGAGTGAAATCCAGGGACTCGTCGTTGTGAACCGGGACATCACCGAACGCAAGCGCGCCGAGGAAATGTTGACGCACAATGCCTTCCACGATGGTTTGACGAACCTTGCGAATCGCACGCTTTTTCTCGATCGTCTGGGTCGCGCGTTGGCCACTTCCAAGCGTCATGTCGAGTTCAAGTTCGCAGTGCTCTTCATCGATATTGACGGATTCAAAGTCTTCAATGACAGCCTGGGACATGCCGCCGGAGATGCCCTGCTCATCCAGATCGCCGGGCGTCTTTCAGCTTGTCTTCGCCGCGTCGACACCATTGCGCGGCAGTGGCAGAGCGACGACACCGAGCAAGTCATCGGCGACAGCACGTTGGCTCGGCCCGGAGGAGACGAATTTGCTGTGTTGGCTGAAGAGCTGCGCGACCCCAGCGACGCAATTCGCGTCGCAGAACGCATTCAGCAGAAGCTGGCCGTGCCCTTCGATGTCGATGGTCACGCAATCGTAATCACCGCCAGCATCGGTATCGCCTTCAGCAACAATCCCGGCGCCGAGGCCGAGGACGTGCTCCGCGACTCGGAGATCGCCATGTATCGCGCCAAACATACCGGCAAGGCCCGCTGCGAAGTATTCGACACTGCCATGCATACCGGCGCCCTGAAGCGCTTGCAACTCGAGACCGACATGCGCAGAGGTGTCGACCTGGGCGAGTTTCTTGTGTACTACCAGCCCATTGTGTCCTTGCAAGACGGACAGATCGTAGGATTCGAGGCGTTGACTCGCTGGCATAGTCCCAAGGGCCTGGTGATGCCAAATGATTTCATTCCAGTCGCCAACGAGACCGGCATCATCCTGTCCATTAATCGCCAGCTTCTGCTCGAGGCTTGCCAGCAGGTGCGCACTTGGCAGCAACTCTTCCCTTCGGACCGGCCGCTTTCGCTCAGTGTCAACGTAAGTCCCAAGGAGTTCGCGCAGGCTGATTTAGCCTCGCAAATTGGTGAACTTATTCGGCAAAGCGGCATGGATCCCCGCTCTGTGGATCTGGAGATCACCGAAACCATCGCCATGGCTGACGCCGAAAACTCTTCCGGGGTCCTTGCACAATTGAAGGCTCTGGGGGTAGGTCTGGACATTGATGATTTCGGCACAGGGTACTCTTCACTCAGCCGTTTGCAGCGCCTCCCGGTCGATACTCTGAAGATCGATCGCGCTTTCGTTTCCCGCGTGGACAGCGACCAGGACACCTACGAAATCGTCCGCATCATTGTCATGCTGGCTCACAATCTGGGGTTAACAGTGGTCGCCGAAGGGGTGGAAACGCAGGCCCAACTCGATCTTATCCGGAAGGTCGGTTGCGAGCGGGCGCAAGGCTATTTGTTCTCCAAACCTGTCGATCACCAGGCGATTCTGAAGCTCCTAGACGCCAACCGTGCAGATCCTCTGGGCTTTCGATCCAAGACCGCAGCATCAGCATCCGCTTAACGTCGCGCCGCTAGTAGGAGCGCCATCGTCACACGGGCGCGATGGTGGCCAATGCCCGCTGGCGTGGAAATCTTAGCAGCGGTCAAAGTTCACATCCAACAGCACATCTAGCCCGATCGCGCTCGCGCGTGAACTAATCATCGGCCACATCTATCCTGACCCCGACCGTAGACACGTAAGCGTCCTCGGTTGCGCTCGCTCCGGAACTTGGTCTGGGTGCGCCTGAAAGTCTCCTCGTCATATCCTTCCTAGGTCATAAAAGGTAGGCTGATCACTTCGCGTGGCTTCCCCCAGAGCTTGCCGGACGACCGCTAAAAGTTCGGCATCGTCGATAGGTTTCTGGAGAAAAGCCTTCGCGCCTGCATCGAACGCGCGCTTCTGGTTTCCTAGTCCGTCGCGAGCCGAGACAATGATGACAGGGATTATGGCGAGCGCGGGAATCAACTTGAGTCTTTCCATTACCAGAAAGCCGCCGCCAGCCGGCAGCCCGAGGTCCAGGAGAATCAGGTCCGGCATGCTTCTCCTGGCCTCCGCGACGCCGGAGAACGTATCTCCTGCAAGACAAGTATCGTAGTGGTTAGCCTTGAGGCGCACATGCATCCCTTGCAGTCGCTTGGCAATCGCAACAGACTTGTAAGAAGTCGAGAGTGTCAATCCAGCTTGCTGGACATGTTCGTCCAATTGTTCTCTTATTCTCTTGCTGATCGCCTCGCCTCCAATCGCGTCGGTGATCGCCACCATGAAAAAGAGTTCTACGGCCCCTGCGACGCCCATTTTCGGCAACAGAACGTCCAGATGCGAGTGCAAACAGCGCTGCAGCACTTCGCGGACTCCGTGAGACTGTTCTGCGCGCACGTCATCGGAAAGCCATCCGCTCTGTGAACCTATCTCTGTTACTACGAGCGTGACAGGTCCGTTGGCACGTTCTTCCTTGCGAAATGCCGGAGCGATCAGGTTCGGCAAAGAGAAAATCGGCAAAGTGACGGAAAAGACAGAGCCCTTTCCGAGTGTGCTCTTTACCCAGATTTGTCCTCCCTGTTTCGTAACCAGCTCTTTACAGATGTACAGCCCCAAGCCAAGGCCTTTGCGACCTTCCAAAGAAGGATCCGATGTCTGAAAGAGGCGTTCAAAAATCCGCTCGGTCATGTCCGGGCCGATGCCGCATCCCGAGTCTGAGACCTCCAGGATAAGAAGACTTGGATTTTCTTCGGACACACGAGCTTGAATTTTCACCGCGCCATTTGCTGGAGTAAACTTGATGGCATTGTCGACCAGAATGATTAGAATTTGTCGAATGCGCGTCGGATCCGTGCATACCGATGGCAATCCGCATTCCAGATCGGAAGAAAGAGCGATCTGTTTTGCGGTGGCGGCACCTTGGAGAGTCTCGACAGCATACGCGATTGCATCGGAAATAGACGCGCATTGGGGTTCGATCATTAGCTTGCCCGCCTGCACGCGAGTAACTTCGAGCAAGTCGTGAATCATCGCTTGAAGTTGTTTCACGTTCCTCAAAACGATTGCCATGTAGTCGTGTTGTTCGGGCTTCAGTTCACCGGCCAGCCCATCCAGAAGAATGCTCACAAACTGACGGATCGCACTTAGTGGCGAGCGAAGTTCGTGCGACACGTGTGAGAGGAACTCATCTTTAAACTGTATCTGTTGGATCCGGATGAGATCAGTCTCGATCTGCATGCGGTGGCGCTCAATAGCATGGCGAAGGGCCCGGGGAAGCGCACGGGTCTCGATCTGGCCTTTGATCAAATAGTCTTGCGCGCCTTCCTTCATAGCTTCCGCAGCCAGTACCTCGTCGTCCAGGCCCGTCAGCACGATCATCGGAACGCTTGGAGCCGCGGCGTGTGCACGCCGCACGGTATCCAGACCATGACCGTCAGGCAAGCCCATGTCCAGCAGGACAATGTCCACCCCACCTTTGGCAAGATGAATCTCGGCCTCACTCATGCGCAGGAAGTGCGTCAATTCGAAACTGTCGGACCGCTCCTTGCTGAACATCTCGCAGAGCAACCTGGCATCTCCCGCGTTGTCTTCGACCAGAAGAACCTGCAGCGTCTTTTCGCTCACGAGCTCACTTCGTGCGGCAGCTTGACCACCGACAGCCAGAAATTGTCGATGCTCTTCAC
>JBEKDY010000105.1:0-31427 GCA_050014115.1 Candidatus Sulfotelmatobacter sp.
GTGCTGGCGCATCTCTCTGAACAGAACAATCATCCGGAAATAGCGCGGAGAGAAGCGGAAAAAGCGCTGGCCAGCCGGGGCGGATTGTTCCAGAACCGGGTACTGCTGGCTTCGCAGACCGAGGCGCTGGCGCCGATACAGTTATAGTCGGGTTTTGTTTGTTTTTCCCCCATGAGTCAGCAGTGCATTGATCCGATCGTTGGGAAAATTCTGGCGGGCTGGCGGTATGACATCTCCGGCCTGGCGCCGGAGATGCGCGGCGACTACGAGAGCCATTTCACAGCTTGCGAACACTGCCGCGGGCGGCAACAAATTCATCGCATCATCGATGTAGGACTGATTGCGCTGGCTTCGGTTTCCGCATTCGTGTTTCTGCTGGCGTTTGGAGTAATCCGGCACTTCAAGCCGAGCCATGCGGTGTGGCTGGAACTGGCGGCGCTGGCGGGGTTCGCGCTGTCTGCACTGATCTGGCTGGGGGTGGCGGTGGCGACACCGGCTCCGGTGACCGTGCTCGACGCAGCCAAGGAGGGTGCGCGGCGGGTGCATGACCGATTGCCGGAGGAAATTCGGCAGCGGCTTCCGGAAGAGATTCGCATCAAGATTACCGGGACGTAGTGTCATGAGGCAGAAGTTTTTTTGTAGGATCGCGTTTCGTGGAATCGCATTCCGCACTGCGGCAGTCTTGTTGCTGGGGATGACGGCGGCGAGCGCGGCGGGGCTGGCGCTGCCAGCCGGGCTTTTTCCCGGGACGCCCTCTTCCGAACCGTCCCCCGCAGATCTCGCTTCGCGACCCGCTCGTCCGGCGGGATGTCACGATCACGCACTGCCGGCTTCTCTGCCCCTGCCGGTTGTTCCCGCGACAGTGCCTCCAGCGCCTCGCAGCTACCAATGCTGCGTCGCCGGGCATCACGCGGCGATTCCATTTGCTTCGTTCTCGCTCCGGACTGCATTGGCGTGCATTGGGCCAGCGGATGCCGGGCAATTTTCTTCTGTGACGACGTTGCATTTTTCCTTTCTGGTTCCGGTCTCACCTTTCGGCAGCCCGCCCGGCAGCTTCTCTCTACGGATCTAGCCTCAGGATTCTCTTCTCGTTTCTCTTTTCTTTCAGCTTTGGAAACGCTCAGTCTTAAGAACATTCAGGCTTAAGAGCATTCACCACTAAGGGCAGTAAGGGACACGAAGGAAATCCCACGGCTTGTCTGCTTTTGTGGGGCTTCGCGGGAAAGGAGCTCGCTTGCGCAGGGCTATTTTGTGGTTGGTTTATTTCTCCGTGCTGTCAGCGCTGGCGGCTGGGCAGGACTCTTCCATGAGCGGGATGCAGATGGGCAGAATGCAGATGGAACAGCAGCAAGCTTCCACGCTGCCTTCACCCCATGCGGGGTCGGGCACGGCGTGGGAACCGGCGTCGGTGCCGGCGCATGAGTGGATGCTGATGCGCAATGGCTGGGAGCTGATGGCACACGGCGTGATTTTTACCGACTACAACCAGCAGGGCGGCCCGCGCGGCGAAGGCAAAGCTGAGTCGGTGAACTGGGAGATGCTGATGGAACAGCACGCGCTGGGTTCGGGAACGATTCTGTTCCGGCAGATGTTTTCCGCCGAGTCGCTGACTTCTCCGCATCCCGGGTTTCCGGAACTTTTTCAGACGGGAGAAACTTATCACGGCGAGCCGCTGGTCGATCACCAGCATCCGCACAATGTGTTTGCGGAGCTGTCGCTGCTCTACACGCTGCCGCTGGGCGAGAAATTCTCCTGGGAGCTTTACGGCGGTCCTTCGGCAGAACCGGCGCTGGGGCCGGTAACTTATATTCATCGCACTTCGGCGGCCGAGTTGCCGATGGCGCCGTTGAGTCATCACCTGCAGGATTCGACGCATACCAGCTTCGGCGTGGTGACGACGGGGTTCAGGATAGAGCGTGTGAAGCTTGAGGCGTGCGCCTTCAACGGACGGGAGCCGAATGAGGAGCGCTGGAGCATCCAGCCGGCGGCGCTCGATTCCTGGTCGGGACGCATCAGCGTTGCGCCTGCGCGCGACTGGACGGCGCAGTACAGCGTTGGGAGGCTGGAACATCCGGAGGCGCTCGAGCCGGGCAGCCAGTGGAGGCAGACTGCGTCGGTGGAGTACAACCGTCCGATTGCGGGCGGAAACTGGGCTAGCTCGGTGGTTTGGGGGCGAGTGCAGAAGATCGCAACCAATACCATCCTGAATGGATATGTGGCGGAATCGACGCTGAATTTTCTGCACCGCGATTATGCTTTCACGCGGCTTGAACTGGTCGATAAAGATGAACTGTTTCCGCAGGCCGCTGTGCATCCGGCTTACCGCATCGGGGCTTATACGTTCGGGGGCGTGCGCGATCTGGTGCAGACGCGGGCTTGGCAGCTTGGATTAGGCGGGGATGTGATTTTCTATTCCAAGCCGGCGGTGCTCGATGCGGCTTATGGAGTGCATCCTGTGTCCTTTGAAATCTTTCTACGAGTGCGGCCCGGGCCGGAAGCGCGGCGTATGCAGTAGCCCGAGGAAAGACTCATTGCTCGCGGCGAGAACGCGCAAGCTCTTGGGGTGCTCGTGGAGGTATTATTTGCCTGAGGTGTTTTCATGTCGATCAATGGGCCGGAAGAATTAGCCGGGCTACGTGCGGCGGGAGCCGTCGTTTGTCTCATGCTGGGAGCCATGAAAAACGAAGTGCGCGTAGGCATTACGACCGCGGAGTTGGACGAGGTGGGGGCAAGAGTGATGAGACAGCACGGAGCGCGATCGGCTCCCGCGTTGGTCTACGGCTTCCCCGGAGTGAATTGCATCAGCCTCAACGATGAAGCGGTGCATGGAATTCCCGGCAAACGCGCGCTGCAGGATGGCGACCTGGTGAAGCTTGACGTCACCATCGAGAAAGACGGATTCATGGCAGACGCGGCAATCACGGTTCCCGTGGGCGAAGTGACGGCAGAGAACCGGCGGCTGCTGGAATGCGCGGAACGGGCGTTTGCGAAAGCGATGCTGGTGGCGCGGGCCGGGTTCCGGGTTTCGGAAATCGGGAGAGTGATCGAGCGGGAGGTTCGGCGCAGCGGGTTCTCCGTGATCCGCGATCTGACAGGGCACGGCATCGGCCGGACGATCCACGAAGAACCCCGGGTGCCCAACTATCCCGATCCGGAGGCGAACCAGGTTCTCACGGAAGGGCTGGTGATTACCGTCGAGCCGATTATTGCCGCGGGATCTGGAAGGGCGTTCGTGGCACGGGATAAGTGGACGGTGGTGACGGCGGATCACCGGCCTTCGGCGCATTACGAGCATACCCTGGTGATCACGAAGGGCGCGCCGGTTCTTTTGACGGCGGCACATTAGCGCGCCCTTGTGACCTCAGCGCGCTATGCCTTGATGTGGCAACTAGCCTGGCCGCGCTTTTCCAGATATTGCTGGTGGTAGTCTTCGGCGGGATGGAACGTAACCGCCGGAACGATCTGGGTGACGATGGGCTTTGAGTAGCGGTGGGATTTTTCCAGCGCTTCTTTCGAAGCCACGGCTGCAACTTGCTGCTGGGGCGACTCGAAAAATATGGCGGAACGATATTGCGTGCCCCAGTCCGGACCCTGGCGGTTGAGCTGGGTGGGATCGTGATTCTCCCAGAAGACTTTCAGCAGGTCTTCGTAGCGGACTTTCGCGGGATCGAATTCCACTTCCACGGCCTCGGCGTGGCCGGTGCCGTCCGTGCACACGTCTTTATAGGTTGGACCCTCGGTGTGGCCACCGGTGTAGCCGACGCGGGTGGAGGTCACGCCGGGAATTTGCCGGAAGGTTGCTTCTACTCCCCAGAAACAGCCTGCTGCAAAGATTGCTTTCGCCATTGAAATCGCTCCTGTTTGCGTGAGGAATCTGCCGCGTGAACGGCGATTCCTCTTTCATACCGTCCTTCCATTAGATGATGAAACCGCGAGAAAGTCACGTGAAGAGCAGGGGTCAGCCGTCAGAGGCCGGTGGTCAGCTGCTTTCGTGCAAACTTTGAGGCTTTCCAGAACGGGCTTTCGAGGGGCAGCGAAGGTGGTCGCCCAAACAGGCAATTGACGCTGCCTTGCGGATCACGATAGAGTCGCATGCAGGTTCCGATCGTCTCCCCGGGAGTAGTTCTGTGGTTTCGCCAAGCAATCAAGCCAGGACTGCGCGGAATTCTGTTGTTTTCTGCCTGCTGCTTCTGGCAAGCGTGCAGGCCGTGTGGGCCGCGGGTGTGTTCACGCCGCAGCGGCGCGTCGGCTACACCACGGGAGATCAGTGGGAGCCGGCGATGGCGGCCGACGGCCACGGGCACGTTTACATTCTCTACCCGCAATATGGCGCCGTTCCCGACTGCGCGAACTGTACCGTGCCGACGATTGCCCTGTTGATCAGCGACGACAATGGAATGACGTGGCAGGCCGTGGTAGATCCCGTTGACCGGCAAACGGTTTACGCCTCGTGGCTGCAAAATAAGAAGCGCGACATCGTGGTGGCGCGGTCGATCGATTTTGGGCGCACCTGGTCGATGTCGGTGGCCGAGCGCGGGGAAGAAGATGCCGACAAACCGGTGCTCGCGGTGCGCGGGCGGGATGTCTATGTGGGATTCAACCACGAAGAGGAATTTTTTGTTGCCGCCTCGCATGATTATGGGGAACTCTTCAACCGGGTCGAGGTGAATTCGGGCGCTGAAGAGGGAGCATCTCTGGCGGGTGGTGCCACGGTGGACCCGAACGGCACGGTCTATTTCGGCTGGACGGCTTATGCCCGGCACGACATGTCGAACCATTCCGTCAATATCTACGTAAGCCGTTCGGTGGACGGAGGCAAGACGTGGGGCACCAGCCTGCTCGACGTTTCCGGAGCGCCTCCGGATTGTGAAGCACAGGCTTGCGAGACCGGCTATCTGGGCGCGCAGGTGGCGCTGGCTTCGGACGCGGCCGGAACGGTTTACGCGCTGTGGAATGCTGGGCGGACGAATGGCGGACCGGAACGCATTTACTTTTCTTCCTCCACCGCCGACGGGACGGGATGGTCGCTGAAGGCGAATGTCTCCGCCGCGGGCGATGGCGTGGAAAGCTGCTTCCCGGCGATTGTGGCGGGCGCGGCCGGCGATATCCGAATCGCATGGATGGATGCGCGGATGTCGGAGGCGAGCCTTGATCCGAAAATCAGCGATCCGAAAATCCGTAACCAGCCGGTGTGGAATACTTTTTACCGCGGTTCCACCAACGGCGGCGCGACCTGGTCGGCGGAGACGCAACTCTCGGGACAGGGGTCCGGTGCGGCGCCGGAAGGCGATTACGTTCTTCCCAACGGCTTCCGCTTCCCGTTCGGCGACTATTTCACCATCGCTATCGACAACCAGGGAACCACCCATGCGGTGTGGGGCGAAGGGCTAAATTACAAATCGCCCGGGTCCATCTGGTACACTCACGGCCGATAGCGGAAGCGTTCGCGAATCCTCCCCTCGAATCCGCATCCTGAAAATCCAGAGATTCTTCGCTTCGCTCAGAATGACAGAACTTAACGTCTGATTTACTCCAGCAACAGGCCGCCAGTGAGATCTGCGATGTGGGCGACTTCGTGCTCGGCGCACCATTCCTGAAGTTCGTCGACGATTTTCTCGGTGGCGCAGGGATCCCAGTAACTCGCGGTGCCGATCTGCACGGCGGTCGCGCCTGCCAGCATGAACTCGATGATATCGGCGGCGGTGGAAATTCCGCCCATGCCGATGACAGGAATCTTTACGGCGTGAGCGGCGTCATAGACCATGCGCAATGCGATGGGTTTGATGGCGGGCCCGGAAAGTCCGGCGGTGACGTTGGCGATGCGCGGCTTGCGAGTCTCCGCATCGATGGCCATGGCCACGAATGTGTTCACCAGAGAGAGTGCGTCGGCCCCGGCTTCCTGCGCCACATAAGCCATCTGGGCGATGCTGGTGACGTTGGGAGAAAGCTTGACGATCAGCGGCCGCTTCGCTACGCGTTTCGCTGTGGTGACCACTTCGTCGAGCGAACGCGGATCGCTGCCAAACTGCAATCCTCCATGCGCGGTGTTGGGGCAGGAAACGTTCAGTTCGTAGGCGGCGATTCCATCGCCATCGTTGAGGATTTCGATAGCAGTTTCGTAGTCTTCGCGGGTGTAGCCAAACACGTTGGCCAGGATCACGACATTCTTGAGCTGGCGCAGGTGGGGCAATTTTTCCTGCAGAAACGCCGGCGCGCCGATGTTCTGCAACCCGATGGCGTTGAGCATGCCCGCGGCCGTCTCCCACAGGCGCGGCGGGGGATTGCCGATCATGGGCTCTCTCGATAATCCCTTCACTACGAAGCCGCCCAGCTTGCTCAGGTGGACAACGTCTTCGAACTCGACGCCATAGCCGAAAGTTCCGCTGGCCGCGATCACCGGATTCTTGAGCGGAATGCCGGCGACGCTAACATTGAGATCGGGCGTGGAATTCCCGTGGGAGGGGGAGTTTGACGCGGCCGTCATGGCTGGCTTCCCCCTGGCGCACTCTCGACGTGTTCAGGATTTCCAGCATGGTGCGGCGCCAAGGCTTCGGTCAGCACACGCCCGACTGCATGCGTGGGCGCGTTGATGCCAAGCAGCGACGCCAGCGTCGCCGCCATATCCACGGGCTCAGCGTGCGCGCGATAAGCCCCCGGCTGGAACGGCAGTCCATAAAACGCCAGCGGCACGTGTGTATCGTAGGTGTAAGGCGTTGCGTGGTCCGTGCCTTTGGGCCACCCAACATTGTAAGGCGCGGGAACTCCCATGACGTACCAACTTCCTTCGGGAGAATAACTGTTCAGAAACTTGTGACCTAGCGCAGTGTCGGAGACTTCGCCTTGCGCCAACTGCGACTTGGTGTAAAAGTCGCGCAGGCCGGCTTGTTTCATGGCTTCTCCCACGGCTGCTTCCGCGTCGCGCTCTTTAACATGCGCTGCCGCGAAGGCGTCCGGGTCGAGCCAGGCCATTGGATAATCGAGCTTCACGTAGGCGGCGGGATGGCCGGGAGAAAATTTGGCTGTGATTGCGCTGTTGAGCTGCGCCTCGAGTTCATGCGAGTCGAGATTTGCGGCGGGAATGCGCAGCTTCTTCGCGGCATCGGGCAAGGTGGAGACTCCATGATCGGCGGAAAGCGCGATCCAGACGTTGGCCAGGCCGATCTGGTGTCCGAGAAAATTGAAAAAATCGGCCAGCTCGTGATCCAGATCGAGAGCCATGGTCTGCATTTCAGGGGAGTCTGGTCCCACCTCGTGGCCGAGAATGTCGTTCGCCGAAAGGCTGACTATCAGCAAGTCTGTCGCCGGGCCGCGGCCTATGTTTTCGTAGACCGTTAATTCCTTGGCAAATTCAAATTCATATTCGTTGGCGAAGGCGGTGTGGCCGATGACTTCGTAGAAGCCGGCGTCCGATCCGTCTTTGGCCTTGCGGTGCGCGGTGGAGCGCAGCACGGTTCCCTGCGCATCTCTCCAGTCGCGATCCCAATATTTCGCGGCGCGGTTGCTGGAATCGAAATCCTGCACCCACTTAGGCAAATCGCTGCGGTAGTAAGTGGAGGTGATCCATGCGCCGCTTTTCGCATCGATCCAGTAAGCGGCGTCGCCACCGAATCCCGCCGGCAGCACGGCTGCGCGGTCTTTCAGCGAGACGCCGAAGACGCGGGACTTTCCTTGCGTGGCCAGCTTCAGTTCGTCGCCGAGCGTGTCGGCCATCAGGTTGTGAGGAGATGCTCCGTCTTTCTCTCCGGGAATGCCCAGGATTTTCGTCGCGTCATCTTCGACCGACGTGACCATGCGTTTCCTTTTCGAGTCCCACCATTCGTTGGCGACAATGCCGTGTCCGTTGGAATAGGCGCCGGTGAATAGAGTGGCGTGTCCGGGGGCGGTGCGAGTGTTGGCGTAGTTGTAGTTGCAGTCGGTGAAGTAGGCGCCGCGATCGAGGAAAAGGCGGAAACCGGAGTCGCCGAATTGATCACGATAGCGCTCGAGATAATCGCCGCGAAACTGGTCGATCACGATGACCACGACCAGCTTGGGGCGTCCGTTGTACGCCGAGGCGAAGGCGGCGGTGTGGAGAATTGGGACAGACGCGATTGACGCAACCAGCGCGAGAAGATGACGGACTCCAGCAGATCGGGAAAGAGATCGCATCGCGAAGTTAGTTTACACAGGCGGCGGGAATACACCAAAGGCGGACTGAAGCGCGGGCGTATTTCAGTTTGCCAGCCGCGAGAAAAGCCCGTCGAGCTTCGCTCGATTCTGACAGCCGGGAGCCTGCCCTGAGCGAAGTCGAAGGGGCGGCTGTCTCCACATGAGCATCTCTTCATTCTTATTTGGCAGGTTTCAAAACGAGTTGAATCTGGAATACGCTCGGCCACAATTTCCCGGTGACAAACAAACGCCTGTGATCTGGATCGTAGGCGATTCCGTTGAGCACGGCGCCTGACTCGAGGTGATAGACCGGAGGCAGAAGAGCGGTGAGGTCGACCCAGCCGATCACCTTGCCGCTTTGCGGAGAAATGCGGGCGATGCGATTCGTCTGCCACACGTTGGCGAAAATCTCTCCTTCGACGAATTCCAGTTCGTTCAACTGGTCAATGGGCTTGTCTCCATCGTGGACGTGGATGCGACGCTTTTCCGCAAGCGTGTCGCCGTCCAGAACACGAATCTGAGCGGTTCCGTCGCTCATGAAAAAGTCACGGCCATTGGTGGCGAGACCCCATCCTTCGCCGGAGTAGGAGAAAGTGCGCAGCAATTTGAAGTCGCTGAGGTTGTAGATAAATCCGGTTTGGGACTGCCACGTGAGTTGCACCACTTCGTTTCTGAGGAGAGTAATTCCCTCGCCGAAAAAATCTGACGTCAGGTCGACGCGCTGAACCACTTCTCCGGTTTCGAGGCGCACCTTGCGCAGCGAGGATTGTCCGTTGAGGCCAGTGCCTTCGTAGAAAAAGCCGTCGCGGTAGGCGAGACCTTGCGTGAAGGCGGCTGGGTCGTGAGGAAACACTTTAACCAGCTTGAAGGTGTATTCGGGGGTGCGTTGGGCGGGGATCGGTTGGGACGACTGCGCCAGGAGCAATTGCGTCAGGGCGGTCAGTGCGAATGCGAGCGCAAGGAGGCGGCGGGAGGTGCACATTTTCATAGGGGCGAGGTCATTGTCGCATTCGAGTTGCTGGCGGCTCAAATTCTTCACCAGAGAGGACACAGGGGAACACAGGGCAAGGCCGGAATCGCAAATCGGCCTGACGTGGATTCTCTGGCGCGTTTCCGATAAAGTAGTGGATTCTCTTACTTGAATCCACGATGTGAAGCCATGCTTGATCTGAATTTTGTTCGCGACAACTTGCCGGTGGTGGAAGAGAAGCTGCGCCAGCGCGGCATGGATCCCGCTGCCGTGCTCAAGGATTTCAGCGAGGTGGACGCGCAGCGGCGACACGCGATCTCCGCCGCGGAGACCATGAAGGCGCAGCGCAACAAGGCCTCGGAAGAAATTGCCAAGGCCAAGAAGGCCGGCCAGGATGCCAGCGCGGCGATGGCGCAGACCAAGGAACTGCGCGAGCAAATCCAGGCGCTGGAAGCAAAGTCCAATGGCCTCGATACTCGCCTTCGCGCTATCCTCGCCGGAATCCCGAACCTTCCGCACGCAAGCGTGCCGGTCGGCCACACCGCAGACGATAACGTGGAAGTTCGCCGCTGGGGCACGGCGCCTAAGTTTGATTTCGCCCCCAAGCCGCACTGGGACTTGGGACCCGAACTTGGAATCCTCGATTTAGAACGCGCGGTCAAGCTTACCGGCGCGCGATTTGCTGTGTACTGGGACTTGGGCGCGAAGCTAGAACGTGCGCTCGCGAATTTCATGCTCGACCTGCACACACGCAGCCACGGATACACGGAAGTTCTCCCTCCGTACTTGGTGAATTCCGTATCAATGTATGGCACCGGGCAGCTGCCAAAATTTGCGTCTGATCTTTTTCGCGTGCCGTCGGGTTTCGAAGCGGTTCCCAACGCGGTGCCGATGCCCGGTGATTTAGTCCGAGCGACGGGACTGACCGGTGAATTCCGGATCGAGTCGGTTGATAGCGACGGTCTAGTCACGCTTAGGGAGGCGGTCACTGGTATCGTGGAAAGTGTCAGGCCTCCCCGCAGTGCACTCCTCTTCCAGAAGGATTTCTGGTTAATTCCTACGGCGGAGGTTCCTGTCACGAATCTCTACCGTGACGAAGTTCTGGACTCAGCGCGGTTGCCGGTTTCGCTCACCGCTTACACTCCGTGCTTTCGCAGCGAGGCTGGGTCGTATGGGAAAGATGTTCGCGGGATTATCCGCCAGCATCAATTTCAGAAAGTTGAGCTGGTGAAATTTTCGCGGCCGGAAAATTCTTACGACGAGCATGAAAAGCTTACGCGTGACGCGGAAGAAGTTTTGCAGAAACTGGGATTGCACTACCGGGTGATGGCGCTGTGCACGGGCGACATGGGGGCGGCGGCGGCGAAGACTTACGATATTGAAGTGTGGCTGCCGGGGCAGCAACTGTTCCGCGAGATTTCTTCTTGCTCGAATTTTGAGGCGTACCAGGCGCGGCGAGCGAACATTCGATACAGGCCCGAGGGTAAGAACAAGACCGAGTTCGTCCACACGTTGAATGGCAGCGGGTTGGCAGTGGGGCGCACCTGGGTGGCGATTGTGGAGAACTACCAGCAGGCGGACGGCAGTGTGGTGATTCCGGACGTGCTGCGGCCGTATATTGGGGCGGAAAAAATTACGGCGAGGAAGTTTTAGTTTTCAAAATGTATCCTAGCCTTCTGAGTCTAGCGGCGGTGGCAGGGATTCCTCGCTTCGCTCGGAATGACAGACTTTAAAGATGGGATTGAGGGCTAAGAGCTAGGCCGCTAGGCGCTAGGAGCTTCTTCCACATTGCCAAGAAGGGGAACGGTCACTAGACTTGCTGAGAGCTGAAGCCAGCGCGAACGTGGTCCGCGCGCCGTACCTGCCGATGAACGCCATCTGGCGCACAATTCGCGGATATGTCCTGTGGCAATATGAGCGGGGGACGCTGCACTACGACATCATGGTCACGCTGATTCTGATTTTCATTTTCTTTTCGCCGCGCGTGATCAACTTCAACGATAAACCCATCGCGCGGAACCCGCATCCTACCGACGTGGTGGTCACGCCAGCTGCGCAAGGGCGCCTGCTGTATCAGATCGAAGCCAGCGCGATTTTGCCGGGAGACGACCACTCCGTGCGCGACCAGTTGCTGAAGATTATCGAGCCGATTTCGGGCGCAGTCTCGATCGTGCAATACGACGCGGTGAAGGATGGCAAGGGGCGCGTCCAGAGCTACAAAGTTCTGGTGCAACGACAGTAGGTGCAGCGACAGCAGGTGCTGCGACAGAAAAGTGCAGCGGCAATAGCAGCGACGCATTCCGCCCGCGAATGTGAGGGTAAATAACTTCCCGATGAAACTTCTCTGTCTCGCCTTTTCGATGCTGTTTGTCATGCACGTGCTCTCCGGCCACAGCGTGGGGCGGCAGGCGCCAGCACCTGTATCCGCCAGCGCCGTTACGCTCGAAGCTGTCTACAAATCCATGGACGCGGCCGCCGCCAAGTTCAACACCACGCAGGCGAACTTTGAGTGGGATCGTTACGAAAAAGTGATCGATGAAGTCGATGACGTGGAGATGGGGATCATCTACTACCGCCGGGTGGGAAAAGATGTCGAGATGAAGGCCGAGATCAAGACAGCCGGCACCAGTCGCGACAAGTTGAAACCAGAACCGCAGTTTGTGCTGTTCAGCCAAGGCAAAGTCCAGCGGTACTTGCCCAGAGTGGACCAGGTCACGGTCTACGACGTCGGCAAAAAGCGCTCCGAAGTCGAAGCTTACCTCGTCCTGGGCTTCGGAGGCAGCGGGCAGGACCTCGCCAAGTCCTTCGACGTGACTTACCAGGGGCAGGAGACCATAGACGGCATTCCGGCGGCAAGGTTGCAGCTTATTCCCAAATCGGAACGGGTGCGCAACACCTTTGCACAAATTCTGCTGTGGATTGACCTGGATCGCGGCATCTCGGTGCAGCAGCAATTCTTTGAGCCGGATGGGAACTACAAGCTGGCCAAGTACTCCTCGATTCGAGTGAACGAGAAGATTCCCGACGAGGTTTTTCATCTAAAGACCACGGGCAAGACGCAAATCCTCTCGCCGCGCGGCTAAGTGATTGAATACAAAGAGCAAGAAGGTGTGCTGAAAACCGGGAGTGGGGCGCTATACTGACCCCCACCGTCTGAGCGGGTTCATTCATGGCTAGAGTTCTTACGATTACAGTTCCTCCCCGGCTGGGCAATAAGCGCCGCGAGCGCACTTCCGACCCGCGCTATGTCGATGGCCAGCGCCTGCTGGTGGAAGCCATGAAATATCTGGCCCATTCTGATCCTGTGAAGAACCGCCCGGCTATCGAGCTCATCTCGGAGCACGTACGGACGCGCTTCCGCATGAGCGACTCGCCGCTGGGGTAGGTCCTGCCTGGTTTCATCCAGAAACTGACATGTTACGGGACGAAATTGTTGATTGCTGATTTTTGATTGTTGATTGAAAACCTTGTGGTTGCGGGTTTCAATCAGCAATAATCAAATCAGCGATTTGCTGCACCGGTGTCGACTAAGAAAAAGGGGCGGCGTGTGCCGTCCCTTCTTCGATCGTTGTCTCAAGCTCGCCTTGAAACGTTCGCACTCCCGTTCCTCAGAATGCAAATCGCATTGAGAACTGCATCACGCGGGGAGTGGTGAGCGTGCGCTGGAACTTGCCGAACCCGGTGATATCCACGAGGTCCTCGTTATCCACGGCGTTGGCGGCGTCAAACCTTACCGAGTTGGTTACGTTGAAGACCTCCCATGAAAACCGAATCATGCGGGTTTCGCTGAAGGCCCAAGTCTTGTTGAGGCCGCCGTCAATGTCGAAAAAGCCAGGGCCGCGGAAGATGTTGCGCTGGCCAGCTTCACCCGGGTACGTGTCGCGGAAGAGAACCGGACCGGTGCCGGTCGGCTGATAGGGGCAAACGCACTGGATATTCTGCGCGTTCTTGAATACGTTGGGATTGCCGCTGGAGTCGATGTAGACGCCGGTTTTCGGTTTGGGTCCAATCAGGACCGAGGTGCCTTCCAGTTCAAAATTGGTAGCCCAGCCGGTACCTGCGGAGACGGAGAACGGGAAGCCGCTGGTCCAGCGGCCCAGGCCGCTCAAGCCCCATCCTCCGAACGCGGAATTCATGAACCGATTCGATGAGTTCCAGTGCCGGCCCTTGCCGTAGGGAAGATCCCAGATGAGATTGAAGTTCATCTGGTGGGTGGTATCGAAGTCCGAAACTGCACGCCATAAATCTGGAGACCATGCATTGATCGCCTGATTGTTATAAGCGACGCCGCCGGCGGCTTCGAATCCATTCACACGTTCGGCGTTCGAGCTGATGTCTATAGATTTGGAATACACGTAGTTCAGATCGAATTGGAGTCCCGCGCTCATGGCGTGACGCAGCGTCACCTGCAGGGCGTTGTAGTTGCTGTTGCTCCGGGTTTGCCAGGCGTAGAGCGAAGAGAACTGGTCCTGGTAGTACTGATACGGGGTGCCCGGACCGTAATAGGTGCCGCCGGCGGCTGTGCCAGCGCAGGCGGGATAGCAGAAGACGTCCAGAATTTCTTGTGCGGTGGTTTCGTTGCCGGCAAAACAATAGAACTCGTCGTAAATGTTTTGGGTCGCGGTGGGGTTCGCAGGAACCGTCCCAGTGGTTGGCGAGCATGGCGTGGTCGAAGTTGCGCCGAAGAGCAGGCCTGGACCCGCTGCCTGGGGGAACAAGTCCTCCCAGTACGGGATCGGCTGGATGTTATTAATCGGCGTTCCGGCGGCGGCAGCCTTGGAGAATTGGTCGACGGCGGTGAAATAATTCGTTTTGCTCTTGGGATCGACCAGGTTGAGGGGTTGAGCCAGATCAACTTCCTGCAGCAGGTGGCGCGCGAAACGGCCGGTGTAGGTCGTTTCCAGGACGAAGTTGTGCTTGAATTCTCGGGTGATGGAGAAATCCGCCACTTCCGAGTAGGGCGTCCGCAAGTGATCGTCGATGCCCCAGGCGATGGCCAAGCCATAGGTGTTGGGATTATTCGGCGGCACATAGGGAAAGCCACTGGGTGAGGGTGAGATTTCGCCGGCAGGCAAATTATTCAAGCCCAGAAGCCCGGTGTAGCGAGGGGAGTTGTCCACGTTGGAAACGCCGGCAGGATTACTGAAAGTGGAAGTCAACCCCCAGGAGCCGTGGCGGTCGAAAGTGTTGACTACGCCCTCGCCGAAATGGTCGAAGTAAAGGCCGTAGCCGGCGCGGATGGAGCTCTTGCCGGCGTCGCCGAACAGCATGTGCCAGAAGCCGCTGGCGGCGTGAGGAGAATAGGCAAGGGCCAGCCGTGGAGCGATGTTCTTATAATCCCAGGCCCAGTAAGGCTTGCCGGCGTTGGCCTGCCCGGAAAGTCCGAACGTCAAATCGGGCTGGATCACATTTCCCAAATCAGCTTGTTGGCCCCGGGTCTTAAACCACTGATCCATGTCCACCGTGGGGGCAACCTGATTGCCCTTGCTCTCAAAAGGCGGCTGCAGCAGGGAGTAGCGCGCCCCGTAGGTGAGAACCATGTGGGGAGTGATGTTCCACTTATCCTGGAGGTACAGTTCGCCTTCGTAGTTCTGGAAGTGGCGCTGCACCAACTGGCCGTTGGGAATCTGCTGGCCGTACCTGTTCTGGTTGGCCTGGGTGAACGTCTCACTCAGGATTCCGGCCACGTCCATGGCGGCGAAGCTATAGGAAGTGCCGAAACTGGAGTCCACGTCGGGATACGGCCCAACGGGAGTCGTGGCGCCCGGCGGAGTGCCCAAGATCGACGGGTCGAGGCTGACTCCTTGATTGGCGATGAACGACGGGTTCATCCAATAAAGATTTGTCTGGGCGGTGGAAATATTGTCAGCGTTAGATTGACGATTGTTGTGGATGACCCGCCAGTTGGTGCCGAATTGAATGGTGTGCGTGCCCTTGGTCCAGGATACGTCGTCGACGATATTGTGCACGGGAACATTGTTCAGGATGGTCTGGCTGCCCAGACCCTGGGTATCGTCGAGGCCGCGGAAGTTCACGAAATCCTGGTTGTTGATGCCCCCAGTTCCAAGCCCCTGCCGGATGAACGCATAACGGAAATTATTGATCACGTTGTTGCTGATCAAGGCGGTATAGCCGGCGGCGATTCCTTTGCTGTTGTTGGTAAGGAAGTCGAACGGAGGCTGCCCGGGAAACTGCGGCGGCTGCTTCTCGTGGTCGTTCTGTAGGTTAGCCCGCACAAACAGCGCGTGGCTGCCGCTGGCGTTGATTTTGTAGTCGAGCTTGACGATATAGGTGTCGTGCTTCACCGGATCCGCGCCCGGGAAGGTATAAGCCGCCGTATTAAGCAGATCGCCTTCGCTGCTGGAATTGGGCACCGGATATTTTGTGAATAAGGCGCTGGGATTGGCGCCGCCGATATTCGTGATCAAACCATTCGGCCCCGGTCCTCCCCAAAGATTACCCGGGGTAACAGGACAGGTTCCGTTGGAAGCGCAGCCCGTCCCCGCAGGCGTGCCTTGATCCAGCGCAGCAACCTGGGAGGGGTTTAGAGTTGCGATATCAAATCCCGCGAAGGCATCGCCGCCGGGTGTGACGGTTATAGTCTTGTTGCTGGTGTTGCAATTAGGATCGCTGCCTGGGTCGCACAGATATTTCAGATATCCCTCGGTCAGGCTCGGGGTCGGAATCTCACGGGTTTGCTGGGTGGCGTCTGAGGTGCGCTGGCCTTCATAGGCCATGAAGAAGAAGAGCCGGTCTTTCTTGATGGGCCCGCCAATCGTGGCGCCAAAAGTGTTGCGCAGGATAAATCCAGGGACGTTCGGTTGGTCATTCGCCAATTCCGATTGCTTGTTGAACCAGTCGTTTGCGACCGTGAAGTTGGGGCGATAGTATTCGTAGACCGAGCCATGGACCGCGTTGGTGCCGCTCTTGGTGACCAGGTTGACTTGCGCGCCCGAGGAGCGGCCGGAACCGGCGTCGTAGTTGCCGGTAGTGACGCGAAACTCCTGCAAAGAATCGAGCGTGGTGCGCATGGCGCCTTCAAAGGCAAATCCTTCGAGCTGGTCGTTGTCGTCTAGCCCGTCGAGCGTTATGTTGGTCTGGTCGCTGCGGGCGCCGTTGACCGCGCCGCCGCGGCTATCAGACATCTGCTGATCGTTGGTGGTGTTGCCGATGTAAGTGACGCCCGGCTGCAAACTCAGAATGGAAACGGGATCGCGGCCTTCCGACGGCAGATCGGTCAACTGGCGTGCATTGAAGCTAACCGCCCTGCACCTGCAGAGTGAGGTTCACGGTTGCGGGAGTGCTGACCTCCAAGACTACATTCTCCCGCTTCGTGGTGGCGAAGCCCGCCGCAGTCACGGTCAGGACGTAACCGGCCGGCGGAATCTCGAGGAACTGGTAGATTCCCTGGTCATTGGTAGTGGTGCTGCGCGAGAAGCCTGTTGCGGCGTTGCTGAGCGTGGCCATTGCTCCCGCGACGACTAAGCCCTTTGTGTCCGTGATGGTTCCGCGGAGCGAACTGGTCGCGGACTGCGAGAAGGCTGAAACGCTTAACCCAAGAAAGCATCCAAGCCATAACATTACAGTCACTACACGGAATCCAGAACGCATGGGGAAGCTCCTTTTACCCAAACGGGGCGTGTAACTTAAATTGTGTTATCCCAGGAAACTGGAGACAGAAGGGGACCCCTGGGGACCTGATGGGGCGCTATTTTGCAACTGTGCGGCCACCGTGTGCAAGCTTTATTTTCAATGTTTTGGAGTTTACGTGCGGCTCGGAATCCGTATTGTGGGAGTCTGTGTACCGAACGGGTCTCCGGATTTTCGAGCGTTCCCAGAAATACGGAGCGGAGCACTAGAAACAAAACCAATAGGCCGATGCCGAAATATTCGCGGGTGCGAAACCATCCAGCGGCGGCCATGCCCACATAAATCAGGTTCAGCAGGCCGAAGACGAGTACCGTGACCACGGGTCGCCACTCATCATTGAACTCCCACCAGCGCGGATCGGGGGGAAGCAATTCCGTGCGCGGACGCAACCACATGTCGGCAATCCGCGCGGCCGGCAGCCAGACGTAATAGCGAAGCGGCGACGCCTTGATTCGCGCGGCGGCGAGGGCTGCGAAGCGGGCATCCAGTTCGGGGGTCATGTCCCGATCGTGATCCTCACCAAGGTTGTAGTCCGCGACCAGCGCGGCGGTTTGCTGCCGCTGCTGTTTGGAATCGAATGCGCGGTTGGGTAGGCGCTTAAGGTCGATCGGATCGCCGGGGACGTTCCAATAAATTTCTTCGACCGAAACATATTCCGCCATCCAGGTTTTGACCCAGCGATTGAACCCGGTCATGACGAGCTCGTCGGAATCGGTGGCGTAGCGGGGCGCAAGGGGCTGAAAGCGATGGAGAGTATGCAGGTTGCGGACAGTCCAGGGAACGAGGGGGATCACCGCTCCGAGGGACAGGAGCAGGCCGGCCTGCAGGATCGCGAGGGATTCCCTTCCAAGGCGCAAACCCGGCTTCCGGCTTCGGGCTTCAGGCTTCGGGTTCGCGGCGCTGCTGACGTTTTCGGACGTGTTCAGAGCGGGGGCGCAGCATCGAAACAGTAGGATCACTAAATATCCGCCAATCGCCGCCAGCAGGATTCCGCCGTCCGGGCGAAGCAGGATGGCGCCGCCGATGGCCAGCCCACAACCGAACCACACGCCAGTGGCATACGTCGACGCATGCTTCGAGGACGCTTCCTTCGAGGACGAGGGGGATTCTGAGCGCAGGTCGGTGTCAGCAGCACCGAGCTTCAATCCGGCGAGGGCCAGGTCCAGGGCGAGTGCGGTAAAGAAAATCTCCAGGCACTCGGTGAGCGCGGCTGCGGCGTAGTTGGCCAGGAAGGGGCAGGCCGCCGCCAGCAGAAAAGCGGCTCTCGCCGCGCGATCGGACAGCAGGCGCCGCGCGCTGTCTGCGATCAGGAAGCAGGTTCCCAGGTCAACCAGCACCTGAATAAGCAGCACGGCGCGAAAATTTTCAATTCCGAAGAGGGCGAAGATGGCAGCCAGAAAAGCTGGATATCCGGGCAGACGGGAGAGCGTCGGCACAACCTGGCCGGAGTCGGTGACCGCGTAAACGCCATGCTGTAGCCAGTTTTCCGCGATGTTGGCGTAGAAGTGGGAATCGTCGACCACCGCTGGAAAGCGGAAAACGAAGAACAGGCGCAGCCCCATCGCTACGAGGCTTGCCCCCAGAAAAAACCACGGATGCTTCCGCACCAACTGACGCACCGAGCGAATATAGCGCGTTTGCTGAGGAGTAGGGCGAAAGAAAGAGGACTTCTCTCGGACTCAGCCGCCAATTCCTCGTTGACTCGGCGATTCTCTGTTCAGATAGTGTCTCGGCGGCGCGAGCACGAGGGGTTCAATCGCGGAGGTCGCGGAGAACGGCCGCAGAGCGTGCGGAGAGACCCAGCGCGGGAGGACACTTCGATGTGACCACGCCCTAACGGGAATTGACCGTCCGCCGCGCGCGGCATACGATGAGGCTTGCGATCTCATGGCTGAGTCTGTCTTTTATGATCCGCGACGCGCTCGCTGGAAGCGGCTGCGCCGCATGTTCGACGCTTTCGGGGTCGCGCTCTCGCTGCTCGTCATCTTCTTCGTCTACACGGCGTTGCGCGGAGAGCCGCTACCCGAACTCCTGCTTTCTCCGCAGAAGCGAGCCTTCAAGGCGCTCAAAGAAAGCGAGAAGGAAAAAGCGCGCGACCGCCAGCGCAAGCTGGCCAGCCGCACTCACCGCAAGTCCAAGCTGGCTCCGTCGCAGGTCAAGCTGAACCAGGAAGAAGGCATCCGCGCGGCGTTCTATGTGCCATGGGACCCGGCCAGTTTTTCTTCCCTGCGCGATTTCGCCCGCCAGATCGACATTCTCTATCCCGAGTGGCTGCATGTACTCACGGCCGACGGGCGGGTGCAGGGCGTGGACGACCAGACCAACAAATTTTTCGACGTGGTGCAGGGCGATCAGGTTCGGCCGGTTGACGACCGGGTGATGCCTTTCCTCAAGACGGAAGACGCCAACATGGACGTTTTCCCCATGGTCAACAATTTCGATGGAGCCAACTGGGTGGGCGGGATCGCGGAATTTCTCAACAACCCAGCGGCGCGCCTTTCCTTTCGCCAGCAAATCTCGCGCTTTCTTTCTTCAGACCGCTATCGCGGGCTGATGGTGGACTTTGAAGCTTTCCCCGAGAGCGGACAGGCGGCCTACGTGGCCCTGCTGCAGGAATTGTCCGCCGATCTGCACGGGCGCGGGATGAAACTTTACGTTGCAGTGCCGCCGCGCAACAACGGATTCGACTACGCAACGGTTGCGGCGGCCGCCGATGGTGTGGTGCTGATGAACTACGACGAGCACTATCCCGGCGGCGAGGCTGGACCAGTGGCCTCGCAGGACTGGTTCGTGCAGAACCTGACCGCGGCCGAGAAGGTGATTCCGAAAGAAAAGATCATTTGCGCCATCGCGAATTATGGCTATGACTGGGTGTTGAAGCCGAAGAATGGGGTCCTGCCGCCCGGTGAAAAAGATAGTTCGGTGACGCCGCAGGACGCCTGGCTGGCGGCGCGCGATTCGGAGGTCGATGTAACCTTCGACGACGATGCCATGAATCCGCGCTTCAGCTACCTCGACGAACGCAGCGTCCGCCATGATATTTGGTTTCTCGACGGAGTTACGGCGTTGAATCACATGCGCGCCGCACAAAATCTCGGCATCCAGACGTTTGCGCTGTGGCGGCTGGGCGGCGAAGACCGGACGCTGTGGCGGGTGTGGGACGTGCCCGGCGATCCCACGGCGACCGATAAACTGCGCGATGTTCCGCCGGGGCAGGACGTGGACATGGAGGGCCAGGGCGAAATTCTACGCATCGAAGCACGCCCGACGCATGGCACGCGCGAACTCACCATTGACCCTAATAGCAAGCTGATTACGGACGAAGTTTTCCAAACGCTGCCCGAGCCCTACCGCGTGTCACGCTACGGCTACAGTCCGGATCAGGTGGTGATCACGTTCGACGACGGGCCCGACCCGGAATGGACGCCCAAAATTCTCGATGAACTTAAGCGCAAAAATGCGACGGCAACTTTTTTTCTGATCGGCATCCAGGCTGATAAATTCTCGGGGCTGGCCAAACGCATATATCGCGAGGGCAATGCCGTCGGCAATCATACGTTTACGCATCCCGACGTCAGCAATATCTCCTCAGCCCACTTCAAGCTTGAACTAAATCTTACGGAGCGACTCTTCGGCAGCCTCATGGGAATCCGCACCACGCTGCTGCGACCGCCCTACGCGATCGACGAAGAGCCCGACACTGCGGACCAGGTGAGGCCGCTCGAATTCGCGCAAGACCTGGGATATATCACCGTGGGGAATCGCATTGATCCCGACGATTGGGAAAGCACTCCACGCCGGTCTGCCGAGCAGATTACCGCTTACGTGATGGCGCATCTGCCGCCGTGCCGTCCGGAAGATCTGCGCTGCGGCAACATTGTGCTGCTGCACGATGGCGGCGGCAACCGCGCGGAAACCGTGCGCGCGCTGCCCATGATCATTGACGGTATTCGCGCCCGCGGATTGACTGTGGTGCCGGTCTACCAGTTGATCGGCAAGACTCGGGCAGAAGTGATGCCTCCCTTGCCCACTGGCGAACTCTGGCTCGCCCGCCTGGACCGCCTGGGCTTCTGGATTTTCGATGCGGCGGTCACCGGAATTACATGGATATTCTTTCTCGGCGATTTGCTGATGACCGGACGTCTGCTCTTTATCGGAACAGCGGCCGTCTACGATCGCGTGCGCGAAAAAATCCTGGGGCAGCCTGCGGTGGTCGCGTCCTACAAGCCGAAAGTTGCGGTGCTCATTCCGGCTTATAACGAGGAAAAAGTGATTGAGCGGACGGTGCGGGCCGCGCTGAACTCGGACTATCCCAACCTGCGGGTGATTGTGATCGATGATGGGTCAAAAGATCGGACACTCGAGGTGGCGCACGCCGCATTTGCGGAGGAGGAAGCGCAGGGCACCGTGCTCATCCTTGGCAAGCCGAACTCCGGCAAAGCTTCGGCTCTCAACTATGGCATCGAGCACATTGGCGACGCCGAACTCTTCGTGGGTATCGATGCCGATACGATTATTGCGCCCGATGCTATCTCGCGACTGGTGCCGCACTTTATCAATCCTAAGGTCGGCGCGATGGCGGGCAATGCCAAAGTCGGCAACCGCGTGAACCTGTGGACGCGCTGGCAGGCCCTGGAATACATCACCAGCCAGAATTTTGAACGGCGCGCGCTCGATGTGTTGGGCGCGGTGAGCGTGGTTCCGGGGGCGATTGGAGCGTGGCGGGTTTCGGCAGTGCGCGAGGCCGGCGGCTATCACGTCGATACCGTCGCCGAGGATGCGGACCTGACCATGGCTCTGCTGCGCCGCGGTTATCGCGTGGAATATGAAGACATGGCCCTGGCCTTCACCGAAGCTCCGACCAACGCCAATGGCTTGATGCGCCAGCGTTTCCGCTGGTCGTTCGGGATTCTGCAGGCGGTGTATAAGCATCGCGGAGTGTTCGCGCGCAAAGGGGTGCTGGGCTGGGTGGCGCTCCCGAACATCGTCATCTTCCAGATTCTGCTGCCATTGGTTTCGCCGCTCATCGACATAATGTTTGCCGTGGGCACGATCTGGTATTACATCCAGAAACATTTCCACCCTGACTCCACCGACCCGGCAGACTTCCACAAGCTGGTGGCATTTTTCTTCGCGTTCCTGGTCATCGACTTTCTGGCGTCGGCCATCGCATTCGCGCTGGAACGCCGCCGCCCCGACGACAAAGAAGATATCTGGCTGCTGAGCCAGGTCTGGTTGCAACGCTTCGCTTACCGGCAGTTGTTCTCGATTGTCCTTTTCAAAACGCTGAAGCGCGCGCTCGAAGGCCGCAAATTCGCGTGGGACAAACTGGAACGCACGGCGGCAGTGAACTACGTTCCGGCGGAAACCCGGGATTCGGTCAACGTGCGATAACTGTCATTCTTCGCAACGTGAAGCCGAGACGCTGATCATCTTCTGTATAATTTGCCGACTCCACGTCATTACAAATTCGGAACACCGGGAATCAAACTGCATGCTAGTCAAGGTATTCAAAAGTCGAGACTCTCTGGGTCAAGCCGCGGCCGAACAGGCAACCGCGGCCATTCGCCGCGCCATTGCGGCCAACGGCCAAGCCCGCATCATCGCCGCGACGGGCACGTCGCAACTTGCATTTCTGAACGCGCTGACAAAAGCCGAGGACATCGCATGGGCGAAGGTGGAAGCTTTTCATCTCGACGAATACATTGGATTGCCCATCACCCATCGGGCAAGTTTTCGCAAAATACTGTTGGAGCAACTGATGCAAAAAGCCGGGATCGTCAACTATCACTTGCTCGACGGCGACGCTCCCGATCCTGACGACGTGGTGCGCCGCGTGGGGAAGCAGCTCGCCTCGTCGCCCATTGATGTCGCGTTCCTGGGCATTGGCGAGAATGGTCACATCGCCTTCAATGATCCCCCCGCCGATTTCGAAACGGAAGATCCCTACATTATTGTGGAGCTCGATGAAGCCTGCCGCCGCCAGCAGGTTGGAGAAGGCTGGTTTGCGGACATTTCGAAAGTGCCAAAGCAGGCCATCTCGATGTCGGTGCGGCAGATTCTCAAAGCGAAGGAGCTTCTTGCCGTGGTGCCGGACTCGCGCAAGGCGCAAGCGGTGAAGGCGTGTCTCGAGGGCCCAATCAGTCCCCTGGCGCCGGCGTCGATTTTGCGCACGCATCCCAACGCGACGGTTTACCTCGATCAGGAGTCGGCTGCGCTCTTGAGTCGCACGCTGCGGGATAGGCTCGACAATGAATCGCAGGTGATGATCAACTCGTAGCGCGCGCTCTTGCAAAATTAACGCATGGCCTCCACCGGAAAAACGATTCCTTCCTTGCGCTGGTGGATCGCCGGCCTTCTGTTCGCTTCGACGGTCATCAATTACATCGACCGGCAAACGCTGTCGCTGCTCGCTCCATTTCTCAAACTCCAATATCACTGGACCAACTCGGACTACGCCAATATCGCAATCGCCTTTCGGGTTGCGTATTCGATTGGGCAGACCGTGTTCGGACGCCTCATGGACCGCATCGGCACGCGGCGCGGCCTGACGCTGACCGTGATCTGGTATTCGATTGTCTCCATGCTCACGTCTCTGGCCAACGGCTTTGTCAGTTTTGCCACGTTTCGATTTTTTCTGGGCGCAGGAGAGTCGGCAAATTGGCCGGCCGCCACCAAGGCGGTCGCGGAGTGGTTTCCGAAACGCGAGCGTGCGCTGGCTACCGCATGTTTCGACACCGGCTCGTCTATCGGCGGCGCGATCGCGCCTTTCATTGTGCTGCCGATTTATTTTCGCTGGGGGTGGCGCCCGGCGTTCATGATTCCTGGAGCTCTGGGCTTCTTGTGGTTGATCGCGTGGCGCCGGCTTTACTATTCCCCCGAGCAGCACCCGCGCATCAGTCAAGGCGAGTTGGAAATGATTGTCGCCGACAAGCGGGAGTCGGACGATTCGCAGCCGGGCAAAATTCGCCCGCGGTGGCGCGACCTGTTGAAGCTTCCACAGACTTGGGGAACCATTGTTGCGAAGGCGTTCACCGATCCGGTGTTCTTCTTCATCACCGAGTGGTTCCCGATTTACCTGGTGGCGAAGGGCATTGCGCTAAAGAGTGGATTGATCGCAGTGTGGATTCCGTTTATCGCCGCCGATGTGGGCAGCTTTATCGCGGGCGGCGTCTCCGGCGCACTGATCAAGCGCGGATGGCCGCTGGGCGCGGCGCGCAAGGCGCTGATTATTTTTGGCGCAATCGGCATGACCATGATCATCCCGACGATCTTCACGACCAATCTGTATTTGATTGCTTTACTTTTCGCCATCACCACTTTCACCTACGCGAGTTTCACGACGATGGCGAACGTGCTGCCTTCGGACCTTTTCAACAGCGAGTCGGTGGCCTCGGTCAGCGGGTTGGGCGGCACCGGCACAGGGATTGGAACCATCATCGCATTCAAGCTTATCGGCTATTTTTCCGACGCCCGCCAGACCACGGGCACACATTCTTTCGACCCGATCATCATCATCGCGGGCCTGCTTCCGCTGGTGGGGATGATTCTGGTGCTGCTGCTGGTGCGCAACACCCAGGCCACGAACGACGGCCTGGTGCGCCGCATCTGAAACTTTCGGTACACTCGGCAGGACGGTTTCGTCGGGAAGGCATTTCGTTGGGCGTGCGTCAAGGAGATCCGTGAAAATCACCGATGCCAAAGTGCTGGTCACCTGCCCGGGCCGAAATTTCGTAACGCTGAAGATCCTTACTGACGAGGGCCTCTTCGGCTTAGGAGATGCCACGCTGAATGGCCGGGAGCTGGCCGTTGCTTCGTATTTGAGCGACCACGTGATCCCCTGCATTCTCGGGCGCGATCCATTTCAGACAGAAGATTTATGGCAGTACCTTTACCGCGGCGCGTACTGGCGGCGCGGTCCGGTGACGATGACCGCGATCGCTGCGGTCGACATGGCGCTCTGGGACATCAAGGGCAAGGCCCTCAACACGCCGGTCTACAACTTGCTCGGAGGAAAAAGCCGCACGGGAGTGATGGTCTACGGGCATGCCAACGGGCGCGACATCGCCGAAACCGTGGATGCAGTGGGGAAATACAAAGACCTCGGTTATCTCGCAGTGCGCGCGCAGAGCGGGATACCTGGCTTGCCGTCGACGTATGGAGTCGCCGGAGACAAATTGTTCTACGAGCCCGCGGAAAAAGGATTGCCGCCGGAGAACCTGTGGTCGACGGAAAAATATTTGCTGCATGTTCCCAAGCTGTTCGAGGCGCTGCGGGCGAAACATGGCGAAGAACTTCATCTGCTGCACGATGTTCACCACCGGCTCACGCCCATCGAAGCGGCGAGGCTAGGCAAGGAACTCGAACCGTATCATTTATTCTGGCTGGAAGATCCGGTGGCCGCGGAACTGCAGGAAGGCTTTCGCATTATCCGGCGGCACACCACCACGCCGCTCGCCGTCGGCGAAGTTTTCAATGCAGTGTGGGATGCTCACATTCTCATCACCGAGCAACTGATCGACTACATCCGTATGACGGTGGTTCACGGAGGAGGAATCACGCATCTGAAAAAGGTCGCGGCGCTGGCGGAAATTTATCACGTGCGTGCCGGCTGCCACGGAGCCACCGATCTTTCGCCGGTGGCGATGGCGGCGGCGTTGCACTTCGACATCTCGGTGAACAATTTTGGAATCCAGGAATACATGCGGCATTCGCCCCAGACCGACGAAGTGTTCCCGCACGCATATTTCTTCAAGGATGGCTTTTTGCATCCGGGAGACGCGCCGGGGCTGGGCGTCGACTACGATGAGAAGCTTGCGGGACAATACCAATATGAGCGGGCGTATCTGCCAGTCAACCGGAAACTGGATGGCACCTTGTTCAATTGGTAAAGTTCAACTGGTAGCTGCAGTGCTTGGAAACAGTATTCGATTTAATTCCGTTATAGATTTCAATGCGATCTACACTTCGTTCGATCTGAGGAATACATGGGTTACAAAGGCCTTGACCTTGCTGGCAAAGTAGCGGTGGTGATTGGAGGCAGTTCCGGAATCGGCCGCGCGCTCGCGATCGGATTGGCCGAGGCCGGAGCCGACGTGGTGCCCAGCGCGCGGCGCCTTGACCTTGTGAATTCGGTCGCGGACCACATCGAATCGCTCGGCCGGCGCTCGCTACGCGTGAGTTGCGACGTAGCAGATCGCGGGTCGCTCCAAAAAGCGCTGGAAGCGACGGTCGAAAAATTCGGCCAGGTCGATATCATGGTGAGCGCGGCCGGCATCAGCAAAAAGGCTCCAACGCTGGACTTTTCCGAAGCCGACTGGAATCGCTTGATGGACACCAATCTGACGGGCACTCTGCGCGCGTGCCAGGTGTTTGGACGCCACATGATCGAGCGCCGCTACGGACGCATCATCAATATCGCGTCCATGGGATCATTCCTGGCGCTTTACGAAGTTGCGGCCTACAGCGCCAGCAAGGCGGGACTGGCGTCTCTGACGAAGTCGCTGGCCATCGAGTGGGCGCGGCATGGGATTTGCGTGAACGCGATCGCGCCGGGATATTTCCGCACTCCATTAAGCGAGAAATTTCTGGTGGGCACGCCGCGCGGAGAAGAGGTGCTGATGCGCACTCCGATGAACCGCTTCGGTGAACTTGAGGAACTCGTGGGCGCGGCTGTTTTTCTTGCATCCGACGCCGCCAGCTTTGTCACCGGAACCGTGCTGCCGGTGGACGGCGGCGTTCTAGCCAGCGCGGTAAATCGGTGAGGGCCCCTTGAGGACGAAGACGAGTCAGCGGATTATTTTGTGCGCGCCGCAGCCACAGCCTGAACCAGTTCGCGAGCAGACTGCGTAATTTTTTCCGGATGCCCGGCGCGCAAAGCGGTGACGTCCACCAGATCCGCGCCCACACCGAGAGCGAAAGCTCCGGCAGCAATAAACTCTGCAGCGTTGCCGGCGTTGACTCCGCCGGTCGGAATGAGCGCAACGTTTGGAAATGGTCCGCGCAGCGATTTCAAATATTTTGCTCCGCCCACATTTCCGCAGGGGAAAATCTTCACCAGCTTCGCTCCGTGATCGAGCGCGCTCATCAGTTCCGTGGGAGTCAGGGCGCCCGGGATCGCCAGAGTCGCGCACGCCTGCGCGACCGACAGCACCGCGAGCGACAGTCCCGGGCTGACCAGAAACTTTGCACCCGCGCGAATGCACGATTCAGCTTGCTCCGCCGACGTGACCGTGCCGGCTCCGATGAGCACGTTGCTGCCGAGCTGCTGCGCCACGCTGCGAATCACCGAAACCGCATTGGGAACGGTCATGGTGATTTCGACGATGGGAATTCCGCCCGCACACACAGCTTCGACGGCGGATGTGGCCTCCTCGACCGTCGCTGCCCGCACGACGGGGATAATGCCGATTTCTCCGATTCTGCGAATGATTTCGTCCATGTTCGTCCCCTAGCTTCCTCAGTACTTTCAACGTTCAATGCGCGCCGTCTGTGACTTCATTGCCTGCAGCACTTCCGCCAGCGTCGCCATCGTCGTGTCGCCCGGCGTCGTCATCGCGAGAGCGCCGTGAGCAGCGCCACATTCGACCGACCACTGGGGATCTTTCGCCAGTAAAAATCCGTAAATTAATCCTGACGCAAAAGAGTCGCCGCCGCCGACTCGATCGTAGATTTCCAGATTTTCGCGCACCGCAGCCTGGTAGAAGCGGCCATCGTAGTGGCACATCGCTCCCCAATCGTTCAGCGTCGCCGTTTTCGCGTAGCGTAGAGTTGTAGCAATCACCGCCATATTCGGAAACTCTTTCACGACTTTGGTAATCATCTGCTGAAAGTTGGAGGGATCGAGCTTGGAATGCTGCTCGTCGAGTCCGGCGACCTCGAAGCCCAGCGCGGCGGTAAAGTCTTCTTCGTTGCCCAGCATCACATCCACCAGCGGCGCGAGGCGCCGATTAATTTCCTGCGCCCGCGTTTTTCCGCCAATGGACTTCCACAACGAGGCGCGATAATTCAAGTCGTAGGAGACAATCGCGCCCGCCCGCTTCGCCGCCTCCATGGCCTCGAGCGCAACCAGCGGAGTGGATTCCGAAAGCGCGCAGAATATTCCGCCAGTGTGGAACCATCGTGCCCCATCTTTCGAAAAAATCTGCGTCCAGTCAATTTCGCCGGGCTTCATTTGTGAAACGGCGGTATGTCCCCGATCGGAGCAGCCCAGCGCGGCACGGATTCCGAAACCTCTTTCAGTAAAGTTAAGGCCGTTGCGCACAGTCCGGCCAACTCCGTCGAACGGCACCCAGCGAACATACTCCTGGCCGACGCCACCCTGAAACATCAGGTCTTCGACCAGCCGGCCCACGGGATTGTCGGCCAGGGCCGTGACTAACGCGGTATCCAATCCGAAGCAACGCTTCAGGCCGCGGGCCACGTTGTATTCTCCGCCGCCCTCCCACACGCGAAAATTGCGGGTCGTGGAAATTCGCTGGTCGCCCGGATCGAAGCGCAGCATGACCTCGCCGAGACTCACCAGATCCCACGCGCAACCTTGTTTCGGTTTGACGTTCAGTTTCGCCATAGCTCAGAGATTAATTCCTCAGGGACTTAGAATCAAAAACCTGGCACTCGCGAATCCGCGCCTGGCCCGCACGACACAGGGGTTGTCCACTTTGCCCCGTTGCCTGTATACATGAGCGCGGACTCTGCCACGGTTTTTCACGCGTGAAAGAGCCTACCACTCGAATGCATGAAGGAGAACGAGAAATGAAACAGCGCGTCGCGATTTTCAGTTTTTTTCTTTTGGCTGCTGGACTCGCGTTAACAATTGCTCCAGCATCGCAAGCTGGCCCCGCTCAGGAGCGCAAGGCCATCAACCTGTCGCCCACCCGTGGGCTGCCCTTTAGCGACGCGATTCTCGCCGGCAACACGCTCTATATTGCCGGTCAGGAAGGCACGGATGATACTGACAAACTGGTCGCTGGAGGAATCGTTCCGGAGACCAAGGCAGCGCTGGCGAACATCGAGAAGGTCGCCAAGGCCGCGGGCTTCGAGGTGAAAGACATTGTCAGCGTCACCGTCTACCTGGCGGACATTCATGAATTCGGCGACATGAACTCGGTTTACAAAGGCTTCATGCCTGATCCGAAGCCAGCCCGCGCTACGATTCAAGCTGCTGCCCTGGTCAACAATGCGCGCATTGAGATCTCGGCGATCGCCGTGAAGACCAAAAAATAGGCGGAGACTGAACGAGCAGCTAGACGGCTGAGATCGCCGACTCGCGCGGCAATTCCCGAGCCGATTCTCAAACGGCGACGAGCGCTCCGTCCTCCACCCGCTCGACAGTGGCCCGCAGCCAGCGGTTGGGCTCGTGGTGTCCCTTGAGATGCAGCTTCAGATAGTTGTCGGTGAGGGCTTCCGTGAAGGGGACAGCCCCGTCGGCGTGCGCGGTCTTCTGAGCACCGCCGAGAGTGATGGCCTGCAACGGCTTTCCGACGAAGCTGCGCATGAAAGCTCGCTTTTTCTCGTCGGCCAGGTCGCGCAGAATTCGGCTGCGCTCGCGAGCCACGTGAACCGGGACCTGATTCTCCATGTCGGCGGCAGGCGTGCCAGGGCGCGCGGAGTACGTGAAGACGTGCAGATACGTGAAGGGCAAATCCTCGATCAGGCGGCGCGTAGCTTCGAATTCGGCGCTGGTCTCGCCGGGAAATCCGACCATGACGTCGGCGCCGATCGCGGCGGACGGCATGGCGGCGCGAATTTTCTCGATCTTCTCGCGATAGTGCCAGGGACGATATTTGCGATGCATGCGCCGCAGCACCGTGTCACTGCCGGACTGCAAAGGCACGTGCGCGTGCTTGGCGATGCGTGGCGACTCGGCGACTAGCGAAATGAGATCGTCCGTCCAGTCCATGGGCTCGACCGAGGAGATGCGAAGTTTCTCAATGGAAGTTTCGGCCAGGATGGCGCGGAGCAAGTATTCAAAGCCGGCTTCCGGCTTCCGCCTTTCGGCTTCCGGAAAAGCGGCGTCAGTATTTGAGCTCTCAAAGCCGAAAGCAGGAAGCCCGAAGCCGGAAGCCGATTCTCCGAGATCCCGTCCCCAGCGGCCGAGGTTGATGCCACTGACAACCACCTCGCGATAGCCCGCTTCGACCAGCGCATTCACTTCGCGCAGGATTTGTGGCAATGGTAACGATCGGCTCTGGCCGCGCACGTATGGGATCACACAGAAGGAGCAGCGGTTGTCGCATCCGTCCTGCACTTTGAGGTTTGGGCGGGTGCGCTGCGCGTCATGAGCATCGCCGAGGAGATCGAAGACGGGAGCGGCGAGCAGTTCGGTATGCGCGAAAATGTCGGAGACAAAGATGCGGCTTCCGGCTTCCGGCTCGCGGATTCCGGATGCGAGGCCGGTGAGGGGCACGAAGGATCCGATGCGGTCGGGCGGCGAAACCTCAGCGGCCGAAGCCGGCGAATGTGCGGCAGTTACGGCACGACTGAAGTCGTGCCCTCCCAGTTCGTGATCGTTCTGCGAGTAATCTTCCCTTTCGTGCAGTTCCTGAAAGCGCTTATTCCCCCTCCACTGCGAGAAGACATTCGGTAGAGCAATCTCGGCAAGCAGGTGCTTGTGCGAATTGCCGACTACGCAGGTCACGCCGGGCAGGGCTGCGATTTCTTCCGGAGCACGCTGCGCGTAGCATCCGGTGACAATGATCTTCGCGTTGGGATTCTGGCGCTGGACACGGCGGATAGCGGCGCGGGCGTCCTGGTCGGCGGCCGCCGTTACCGTGCAGGTGTTGAGGATGACCACGTCCGCGGCGGCGGCGGATGCGTGGGCTAGTCCGCGCTCCTCGAACTGGCGCTCCAGGGCGGCGCCATCCGCCTGGGTAGCGCGGCAGCCGAAATTTTCTACACAGAAGGCGGGCACGTGTTCCATGGTAGCGCATTTCGGCTCACGCCTTCCCGGAGCGTGCGCAGCGGCTCAGACCTTTACGCCCGCGGGGCACACCCCTGCGCTCGCTGGAGGCGTAAACCTTCAGCAGCCGAGGGGAGTGGAGTGGGATGTCAAGCCGAGGCGGCGGTTCTCCGCGACTGGAAACACTCCCGGCAAAATACCGGACGGCCCTGCGTGGGACGGAAGGGCACCGTGGTTTCCTTGCCGCACTGAGAGCAGGTAGCGCGAGTCTCGACCTTGGAGTAATGGAAATTCTGTCCCGGAGGTGGAGGCGCGCCTAGTACGGCCACGCGCTTGGACTTGCAGGCTTTACAGCGCTTGGGTTCGTTCTTGAATTGTTTATCGTGAAAAAACAACTGTTCCCCGGCGGTAAAAACAAAATCGGCGCCGCAGTCGATACACTTGAGTACCTTGTCCTGAAATTCCATCGAGGATGGCTCCCTTCAGCCCGCTCCCGCCAGCCAAAGCATGGGAGGAAGCCGCCGTGGCAGAGAGATTCGCAGGTTGTCTACATCCCCCTCAAATTGCCCCTTGGACTCGGCCCGCCGCGCACCGAGGAGAGTGCGCGGATACAAATTCACCGCTGGTACGCGGTGCCGTTAGCGGAAGAACAATTCCTGCGGCAACTCGACCTGGTGGGGGCCAAATCGAGCAGAGCCGCCCCGGGGAAGGAGCGGCCCTCTCATTGCTTCAGTCCTGTTCTTTGCGTGTTTTTTTACG
>JBEKDY010000106.1:0-15232 GCA_050014115.1 Candidatus Sulfotelmatobacter sp.
GATTGAGGATTACCGCCGGCCGGAGCTGGCTGCGGATGACGAGACTGCGGAGATTGACATTAATACTGGAGAACCGCGGGTGAAGGGGTAACGCCGTGCCCGTCGAGATAGAAAGTCATGGCACCGTCGACGTCGGTGCGGTAGACGCGGGCTCCCGATTTTTCCAGCCGAGCGAGAACGTCCATTCGGGGTAAACCAAAGGGATTGCGATATCCGACCGAGATGACGGCGAAGGTGGGCTCCGCGGCGGCCAGCAGCTCGGGGGTGGTGGCGTTGGAGCTGCCATGATGGCCCACGCGCAGAAGATCTACTTTAGGGTGATGGAGCGCGGCTACGCGCCGCTCCACCGGCTGTTGCGCATCGCCTTCGATTAGCACGGAGACATCCCGGGGGACGGCTGGCGAGGCGCTGGCTTGCGGGATTCGCGCTTCCGTCAAGCTCACCAGCAAGACCATGGAGTCATTGTTGCTGGGTTTGGGGCCGACAGGCCAATCACGCGGCGGAAACAGGATGCTGACGGTTGTGCCGCCCATGGAAAATTTGTCTCCCTCCCAGTGGCGCACCACTTTGATGTTTAGCTTCTCTGCGGTGGTGATCACGTTTTCCAGAGCCGCGCTCGGCGGCAGAAGTCCGACCCATAATTCTTGCGGACGAAAATTCTTGAGCACGGCAGGCATGCCGCCGATGTGATCGGAATGGCCATGGGTGATGGCCACGGCATCGAGGCGCGAAATGCCGCGCGACCACAGGTAAGGGGAGACGACGTCTTCGCCGAAATCGAGTTGCGAACTGCCTGACTTCCAGCAGGCCGGCACGCACTTGCGGCTTGGGAGGAACGAAGGCGAGAGCGAGAGCGGCGACGAGAATCGCCACGAGTCCAGCGAAGGCGAGAGTCACGCGGCGGCGCGCGAGTAGCATCGCCAGCGCGAGGGCCGCGGCGGCGGCGGTGATCACCAGGATTGAGGGCGTGGCCACACGGAGGTCGGCCAGGCGCAGTCCGCCGAGGCCGTGAACGGTTCCGGCGATAGCTTCGAGAGTGGCTGACGTGATCAGCGCCGGGATCTTCGCCAGTGGCGGATATATATAGCCCAAAGCTAAGGTCACGACTGCGGCAGGCATCATGACGCCAGTGAGTGGAACGACGGCGAGGTTGGCAGGCAAGCCGAGCGTGGTGGCGCGGTGAAAATAAAACGCCATGGGCAAGGCCAGTCCCATCTGCATGACGGCCGAGATGAACATCAGCTCACACACGCGAAGGAAAAATTTCGCGGCGAAGCGGATCAGAACGAGCGACGTTTTTTCTCCGAGGAAGGGCGCGAGGCGCGACGCGATGAAACGCAAGTCCATGCGAAACTGCGCGACGCGGGGCGGAAGCATTTCACCGTAATTATCGGAATCCCAATGGGCCAACGCCCGCTTGTACAGTTGCGACGTGCGCTCGATCATGGGCCGGCCGATGGCGGCGACGATCAGGACGCAGACGAAAGTCATTTGAAAGCTGGGCGTGAAGAGCTGACGTGGATCAAAGAGCAGCAACCCGAGAGCCGCGGCGCCGAGAGCATTGACCATGGCGCGATCGCGGTAGAGCAGGCGTGTGGCGAGATAGATGGCGCACATCAGAGTGGCGCGCCAGACGGGCGCTCCAACCTCAGTGAGGAAGGCGTAGGCTACGCAAAAACCGAGCGTACCGACGGTCGCGGAAAGTTCGCCGAAGCGAAGGCGGCGCAGAGTCCAGAAGACGACGAACGCCAGAATGCTGACGTTCATGCCGGAGACTACGAGGACGTGATAGGTGCCGGAGCGCTGAAAGTCGACGCGAGTATCGCGGTCAATGAAGGTTTCCTCGCCGATGACCATGGCGTCGATGAGGGCAGCCTCACGGGGCGGCCACAACTGGTGAACCTTTTCCACGATGCTCGAGTGGATGCGCGCGCGCCACGACTGCACGCGGCTGCCGGCGAAGCCCGGGAGAAATTCGATGCCGTCCGCTTTCGTTGATCCCAGCGCGGCGATTCCGTTGGCGGCGAGATACCCCTGATAGTCGAACGCGCCAGAATTGCGGAAGTTGCGCGGCAGCTTCAGGCGGGCCGAGAATCGGATGCGCTCGCCGTACTGCAGGAGGCGCATGGCGCTGAAGTTCGGCTGGATCGCGGCGGCGTTTTCGTCAAGGTTGATGTTTGCGCCGCGGTTGTCGCTATGCCTGGAGCTATAGCCAGGAGTATAGATCGACAGGCGGATTCCGGAATGAACCGGGGATGGCTCGCCGGTCTCGGTTGTGACCGATTCTGCTTCCACGTCAGCGGTCTGCCGGAGGTCTCCGAAGCTGCCTTGCTGCATGCGGCCGCCGCGGGTTACGTGGGCAACGATCTCGACTTCGCTTCCGCCGGTAAAGGGCTGGATGCTGTTGTCGAGCTGGGCGGAAACTGCGCGGAGCTGGACGTGCAGGGCTCCCGCTAGAAACAGTGCGCCCAGGGCGAGTGAGCCGGCAAGCCAGACGCGTTCAGACCCTGTTCGTCCAGGCCCAGTTTGATGATGGAGGAAATAAGCGCCGGCGGCAGCGAGGGCCACACATGCCACGATCCACCAGGACGCGGGGCGCGGCTGATAGTGGCCGAAGACGACTCCAAGGGCGTAGGCCAGCGCGGCCCAGAACATGGGCTGGCGCTGTGGCCGGAAGGCGAAGGCGGCTGGGCCGGGTGGGGGCTTCGGGCTTCGGCTTTCGGGCTTCGGCTGAGTCACTTCCATCGCGTGTCACGCAGCGCCGAACAAACTGGCCTCCGGCACAAAGCCAACCTCAGCCGCTAAAGCGGCATTCAGGATAGGACCGTGACCGCAGCGCTGAAGCGCTGCGGCACCCGAAATCAGCAGGCAAAATCAGCCCGGAAAATCGCCCTCATCCGAAATCGTCGTCACCCCCAAGTCACGGGCAACCAAACTGCCACGCAATGGCTGACTGCACGGAATCGTCATCAGAAAGTCACCGCTCGAAATTCGCACCCAAAATCACCGCACCAGGTGCAGTACGCTTTCCAGGTGGTAGGTCTGGGGGAACAGGTCTACCAGGTGCGCCTGCTCGACGCGGTAACCGGCGGCTAACAATGGAATGAGATCGCGCGCCAGCGTGGCCGGGTCGCACGAGACATAGGTAACCCGCGGCGCGCCAAGATTCGTGAGTGAGCGCGCCACGGGTTCTCCCAGGCCACTGCGGGGAGGGTCCACCACGACCAGGTCCGGAGTGGGGAAGGACGACGTTGCACTACCTTCCCCGGGAGGCGCCGGCTTGTCCGAACTGCGCGGTGGCGAGTCGTGCTGTGGCGAGTCGCCCCAGGAACGGCTCAGGTACTGCCCCGTCGCGGCCTGAATCGCCTTTCCATTTGAAGGCAGATTGTATTGCAGGTCGCTGGCGGAAAGATGTGACGACTCAACACAAACGATGTGACGGAAATCACCTGCCAAGGCTGTGGAAAACAGTCCCACTCCGGCATAGAGGTCGAGGGCAAGTTCGCCGGAGCGACCCTGGGTGACGATTTTCACGAGCTCGTCGGTGAGGTGACGGTTGGTCTGGAAGAATGCGCCCGCGCTGACGCGAAAGCTGGCATGGTCCGCGCGGTAGCTGAGAAACCGCTCGCCGAGAATGAGCAGAGGCGCGGGCGCGGGTGCATCCGGGCGCGCGCTGGGCTGCGAGCCGCGAAACGCGACCACACCTTCGATTTCAGGCAGGGCGGCACGTAACTCTTCGGCGAACACTCGAACCTCGGCTCGGCGCGCCTCGGCGGAGCAGGAGAGTTCCACCAGCAACTGTGTGTCGTCAGCGTTGGCGAAGAATTCGACTTCGCGAATTCCCGCCGGGATTTTCTCGACGGCCTTTTCCGATTGCCCCATTTTCCAGAGCGTGGCGATGGCGCGATTGATCAGCGGAGAGCTGACGGGGCACTGTTCGATGGGCATGAGCTCGTGCGACCCGAGCTTGAAATATCCGGCGGCGAATGTTGGCTTCGTCCGCAGCTGCAAGCGCGAGCGGTTGCGATAGTTCCAGGGCGGCGAGGGATGCACCTCGATTTCGCTTTGCAGTTCGAGCCTGGCGATGCGGCGCAGATTTTCGCGCAGGATTTCTTTTTTGATTTCGAGTTGATGTTCGTAGCTGGCGTGCTGGTAGTGGCAGCCGCCGCAGCGGCCGAAATATTCACACTCTGGCTGGACGCGGTAGGGAGAAGCTTCGATGATGGATTCCGCGTGTGCGCGAGCGAATCCGGGTTTTTCTTCGGCGAGCGTCGCTTCGATTTTTTCTCCTGCGAGAACGAGCGGGACGAACACGGCCTTGCCTCGTCCGCGATCGTCACCAGGTGAAGTGTCCGGGAGACGGGCGAGGCCATCGCCGCCGTAGATGAGTTTTTCAATTGTGAGGAGCAAGAGATGATTCTACGGTACAAACAGCTTCAATCACTCCGCTTCGACGGTGAGTCTCAGTCCAACGGCCTTGGTCACGGCGGCAAGCGTGGACAGCCGCGGATTTCCACGTTCGGAGAGCGCACGGTAAAGGCTCTCGCGTTCGACTCCGGCGGTCTGGCAATTTTGGCAATGCCGCGAGCCTGCACCACCGGCGCAAGGCCATCAGCAGCACGCGAGGTTCACGATCTTCTTCCAATGCGGCCTTGAGGTACTCCACAGCGAAACGCGGGTTTGCGCGAAGTTCGCGGATCACAGCCTCATCGTGCGAGATGCTGGCTTTGTGTTTCATTTGGTCGCCGTCCTTTCCTTGTAGTTGTTCCAATAAGCAACCGCCCGCTCAATGTCGACGGACGCTGCGCTACGATCCAGGTACGTTCGGGCGCGGTGCGAGACGGCCGAAGCATCGCCCTACGTAGATGCTAGCTGTTTAGCAGATCGAACATGTGCCTGCAGGTGTGGGTTGCCCAAATAACGAACCCGACATTGGCCGCGATCGCGAGTACACAAAACACAACGCCTGACGCCGAGAGCGCGCGACGGAACCCGGCAGCGGGCCAACTACGAAGGAGGAGATAGCAGTTGACCACAGCAGCCAACGCGAGGGCGCCCGCGAAGGGGCGATTCTCGCAGTAGGTGTGCACCGACAGGACATCGACAGCATACGAAAATCCAACAACACACAGCGCGGCGACAAAAAATACGCCCGTTCGATCTTTCCGATTGATTCTAAGGTTGCGATCAGCCATCGGACCCAAACGTCTCTACGCGCTGGCCGCTTCCTGCCCGCCGAGCGGCAGGAAATATTGCGTGCCTTTGATCGGGGCGGAGACTTTTCGCAGGAGTTCCTGAAGGTCTTCGTTGCGGTCGACGAAGTCGATCTCCGAAGTGTTAACGATCAGCAGATCGGATGACGTGTAGTGAAAAAAGAAGTGTTCGTAGGCTTTCACCACTTCCTGCAGATACTCGTCGTTGACGGCGCGCTCGCCGGGAGCATTTTTTTTCTTGAGCCGCTTCTTCAGTACGTCAGGCGTGGCCTGCAGGTAAATCACGAGATCGGGCGTCGGCACCTGTTCGCGGAAGTGGTTGTAATAGCGGTTGTAGGTGTCGAGTTCCTGGTCGGTGAGGTTGAGGCAGGCGAAGAGCTTGTCTTTTTCGAAGATGAAATCGGCGACCACGGTCCTTTGCGAGCGCGGACCAAGATCGAGCGCCTGCAACTGCTCGAAGCGCCGCACCAGAAAAGCAAACTGGGTTTGAAACGCCGCGCCACGCTCGCCTTCGTAAAACGCGGAGAGAAATGGGTTGGTTTCCGGCTCCATCACGCGCTGGGCGTTCAGGCGCTCGGCCAGAATACGCGCCAGGGTGCTCTTGCCGACTCGCAGCGGACCTTCCACTGCAATGTAGCGGGGCAGTTCGAAAAGATTAGCCATGGGCTCCGGAACCGAGACTTGAAGATGCAGCATAACGCGACAGCCGCCGCCACACAATTGCGGGAAGAGTTAACAGCTGTTGATTTCTTTTAGAGTGAGTCAGGTGATGACGAAAGGAAAATCTTCCACCACAAAGGCCACGAAGTATCACGAAGGGCGTTGCTCGAAGGGTTCCCTTCGTGCGACGAAACCTGCCCTGAGCGAAGTCGAAGGGTGTCCTGGGTGGTTGAAGATCGTCGAATTGGGCTAGAGCACCGCTGCCTGGTCGCGGCGCCGGGCTTGAATCTCGATATAAACGTTGACCAGCGACACTGCCGCCGGAGTGACTCCGGGAATGCGCGAGGCGTGGCCGAGCGTGCGTGGCTGCACTTTGCCGAGTTTTTCCTGCATCTCGCGGGAGAGCCCGCTGACCGAGCGGTAGTCGAACCAGTCGGGGATGGCGCGCTGCTCGGACTTTTTCAGGCGGTCCATGGCGCGCTGCTGCTGCAAGAGATAGCCTTCATATTTGATTTCCGTTTCGACGGATTTGAGTTCGTTGCGGACTTCGGAAGAAAGCCTGGCCACGGATTCACCGGGATATACACGGATTTCTTCCTGGCGTTTTTCGAAAAAATCAGGATCCAGTTCGCGAAGAATGGGCGCCAGTTGTTCGATGATAATCTCGGGGCGCTTGAGCAACTGAGCGAGAGTTTGGCCGGTTGCGGAATTCCACACGGCGGTCGGGGCGCTGCCCGCGACAGCGGATTCCTCGACGCCGCGCTTCTCGGAATGACAAAGCGTAATTTTCTCTAACATTTCTGACGTCAGTTTCGTGCGTTCCAGCAGCTTCTTCAAGTTTTCCAGGCGCTGTTGCTTGGCCTCGAAATCTTCCCAGGCATTGTCTGCAATCAGTCCGACGCGGCGGCCGTGCGGGGTGAGGCGGCGGTCCGCGTTGTCGATGCGCAGATGCAGGCGAAATTCGGCGCGCGACGTGAACATGCGGTAAGGCTCATTCGTGCCCTTGGAAATGAGATCGTCGATCAGGATCGCGGTGTAGGCCTCGGTGCGGTCGAGAATCAGCGGAGGCTGCTGCTTCACCTTGAGCGCGGCGTTGATGCCGGCCATCAGGCCCTGGCATGCGGCTTCTTCGTAGCCGGAGGTTCCGTTGATCTGGCCGGCAAGAAAAAGATTGGCGAACTTTTTTGTCTCCAGTGTGCGCTCGAGTTCGGTCGGATCGATCGAATCGTATTCGATGGCGTACCCGGGTCGCAGCATATCGGCATTTTCGAGGCCGGGAATCGACTTCAGAATCGCGATTTGGACATCCACCGGCAACGAGGTGCTCATGCCGTTGACGTAAATCTCGTGCGTGTTCAGGCCCTCGGGCTCGAGAAAGAGCTGGTGCATTTCCTTGTCGGGGAACTTCACGATCTTGTCTTCGATCGACGGGCAATAGCGCGGCCCGATGGACTGAATCTGTCCGCTATACATGGGCGAGCGGTGCACGTTCTCGCGGATGATGCGATGCGTTTCGGGCGTCGTCCACGCGATGTAACAAGGCACCTGCGAATCGTGATGCGCCACGCGCTTCGTTCGAAAACTGAACGGAGTAGGGTCGACGTCTCCGGGCTGTGTCGCGAAGCGAGACCAGTCAATGGTGCGTCCATCAAGCCGTGGCGGAGTGCCGGTCTTGAGCCGGCAGCCGCGCAGCCCCAGCTTCTTCAGCGCTTCGCCGAGAAGGACCGCGTTCGGTTCGCCGGAGCGTCCTGCGGGATATTGCTGTTCGCCGCAATGAATAAGTCCGTTGAGAAAAGTTCCGGTCGTGATGATGACCGCCTGCGCGCCGACGGTGCGGCCGTCGCGCAGCTTGATGCCGAGGACGCGGGCTTCGTGCTTCGGCTTTCGGGCTTCGGCGAACCCGGAGTTCTCAGTTCTCGGTTCTCGGTTTTCAGTGTCGTCTTCCGGCAGAAGGTCCACGCCATCGACGGCCAGATTTGCCGAAGCCCGAGGCCCGAAGCCCGAAGCCCGCTCCTCCACAATCAGATCCGCCACTTCCGCCTGCTTGATTTTCAGATTTGGTTGCGATTCCAGCACTTCGCGCATCTTCAGGCGGTAGGCCTGCTTGTCGCATTGCGCGCGCGGCGACCAAACGGCCGGGCCGCGGGAAGTGTTGAGCAGGCGGAACTGGATGCCGACCGCGTCGGTGATCTCGCCCATGATTCCGCCGAGCGCGTCCACTTCGCGGACGAGGTGTCCCTTCGCAATGCCGCCCACGGCGGGATTGCACGACATCTGCGCAATCAGGTCGACGTTGAGCGTGTAAAGCGCGGTCTTCAGGCCCATGCGCGCGGCAGCCATCGCAGCCTCGCACCCGGCATGGCCGGCGCCCACCACGACTACATCGAATTGTTCGGTGAATTGCATTTCGATAGCTTCGCCGCTTTGCGGCTGCACGTGTTCGGTAAACCCATCCGCCGAAGTGATAACAGGCGAGTCCAAACGCCGCGACGTTATTCTTTCATTCTAGCAACTTGTACGCCTGGTGAGCGTTCGCCGCTTCGTCGAAAAGATGAAGAGTGCTGGCAGTTGAGCGCATCCAATCCTGCGTATGCCAATCCCCGATCGTGACCACAACGAAGCGCAGAAGAAAAAAGCCAAGGCCCTCCTCGCCCTGCACTCCGGTGACGACCCGTTGCTTCTCCCAAATGTGTGGGATGTTGCGAGCGCCCGCGTCGTTGAGGACGCCGGATTCCCGGCCGTTGCCACCACCAGCGCCGGGGTCGCCTTCTCGCTAGGCTATCCCGACGGAGAAAAGATTCCGCGAGAGGAGATGCTGGCGGCGGTGGCGCGTATCGCCCGCGCGGTGAAAGTCCCGGTCACCGCCGATGTCGAAGCCGGATACGGCCCCACGCCAGCAGATGCGGCACGCACCGCGCGATCGGTGATTGAGGCGGGGGCGGTGGGCATGAACCTGGAAGACGCGACCGGCGATTCAGACCAGCCGCTGGTGGAGTTGTCGCTGCAGCTGGAAAAGATCCGCGCCGTGCGTGAGACCGCGGAGAGCCTGCAGGTTCCGCTCGTGCTCAACGCCAGGACCGATGTTTATCTCCTGCAGGTTGGCGCTCCGGGCACGCGCTATGACGAAGCCATCCGCCGCCTGCGCGCCTTTCGCGATGCCGGCGCGGATTGCGTCTTCGTTCCCGGCTTGGCGGACGCGCCCACCATCGCACGTATTGTGTCAGATCTTCAGCATCCCGTGAATATTCTGGCCGGGCCCGGCTCACTCTCCGTGCCTGAGTTGCGCAAGCTCGCGGTCGCGCGAATCAGCCTGGGGTCAGGGCCGATGCGGGCCACGCTGGGGTTGCTCCGCCGTTTGGCCCAGGAACTCAAGACGAAAGGCACCTACCAGTCGTTGCAGGACGCACCGTCGCACGCGGAAATCAACAAGCTGATGGCCCGCTGACGGACATCGCGAACCGAAAACTGAGAACCGAGAACCGAGAACTGAGAACCGAGAACCGAGAACCGAGAACTGAGAACTGAGCCCCACCATCCTCATCGGCGTCATCTCCGATACTCACGGACTGCTTCGTCCGGAAGCGCTTGCGGCATTGCGCGGATCGGATCGCATCATTCACGCGGGCGATGTGGGCTCACCCGAGATTCTGGAGATGCTTGCGGCCATTGCTTCGGTCACCGCCGTGCGAGGTAATGTCGACACCAGCGCATGGGCGCGCAAGCTGCCTGAAACGGAAGTGCTCGAGGTCGGCGCCGTTTCGATCTACGTTCTGCACGATCTTGCAGCGCTCGATCTCAAGCCCGAAGTGGCCGGATTCCGCGTCGTGATCTCCGGCCACAGCCACGTCCCTAAACAGGAGACGCGCGCCCGGGTGCTTTATTTCAATCCCGGCAGCGCTGGTCCGCGGCGCTTCCAGTTGCCGGTGAGCGTGGGGCGGGTCAAGATCAGCGGAGAGAAGATCGAGTCTGAGATCGTCGCACTGAGTGTGTGATGCATCGTGGAACACATCATGGGACCCCGGACGCCCTTGTCCGGGGTGCGTAAAACTCTCTCCGGCGCCAGCGCAATCTGAGGTGGACCAGGGCATCTGCCGCTCCACGACGATTCCGGTTGCTACAATCGCAATCGATGCCGACGCAATTCCAGATAAAGAAGACTGCCGGCTCCGCGCGCCTCGGACGCCTGCTCACTCCGCACGGCGAAATCGAAACGCCCGTCTTCATGCCCGTGGGCACAGTGGCTTCGGTCAAGGGAGTGTCGCAGGACATTCTCGAAGAGCTGGGCGTACAGATTCTTCTGGGCAACACGTATCACCTCTACCTGCGCCCCGGAGTTGACACGGTGCGCAAGCTGGGAGGCCTGCACCGCTTCATGGCGTGGCCGCGCGCCATTCTTACCGATTCCGGCGGTTTCCAGGTTTTCAGTTTGAACGAGCTACGCAAGGTTTCGGAGGAAGGCGTCACATTCCGTTCGCATCTGGATGGCTCGTCACATTTCTTCAGTCCGGAAAAATCCATGGAAATTCAGATTGGCCTGGGCGCGGACATCATCATGGCCTTCGACGAATGCACGGAATTCCCCGCCAACCGCGCGCGCACGCAGGCTTCGATGGAGATGACGTTGCGCTGGGCGGAGCGCAGCAAGAAATATTTTGAGGAGCATAAGCACGAGGTGCCGTGGGGAGAAGTTTCCAGTTTCCAGTTTCCGGCTTCCAGTTCCGCTGCTTCCGCTATCGGCGCCGACGGAACAAGTACTTCCGGAAACCGGAAACCAGAAACTGGAAACTTTCCCGCCGAGGACCCAACTCAATCCCTGTTCGGCATCATCCAGGGCGGAATGGATCGCGACCTGCGAAAAGAATCCGCGCTGCGCACCATCGAAATCGGATTTCCCGGCTATGCCATCGGAGGACTCAGCGTAGGCGAGCCGCGCGACCTGACGCGCGACATGGTCGAGTCTACAATCGAGCATCTGCCGGCCGACAAGCCCCGCTACGTCATGGGAGTAGGCACGCCCGAAGAAATCGTCGAATACGCCAGCCTCGGCGTCGACATGATGGATTGCGTTCTGCCCACGCGCGCGGCGCGTCACGGATTGCTGTTCACTTCCGAGGGGAAAGTTTCCATCAAGCAGACGCGCTATGCCCAGGATCCGGGCCCGCTCGACCCCAATTGCGGCTGCCGCGTGTGCCAGCGCTATACGCGCGCTTACTTGCGGCACCTTTATGCTTCCAATGAGGTGCTGGCGCAAGTCCTGAATACGGTCCACAACCTCAGTTTCTACCTTGACACCATGCGGCGGGTACGGCATTCTATTCAACTTGGGGAAGCGTCCCGTTTTCTTGCTGACATCTGGTCTCGACCGAAACCTTGACCAAGGGAGACGTCCCCGGATTCTCGCCTGAAAGCCGAAGAAACCCGGCCGAAGTCGATCAGAAACTCACGTGGTGAAATCGCACTTTCCGCGGCCTCAGTGGGGCGCGGATGTTGGTTCGCGGATGCGGATGATGTTTCGCGCTTGATTGTTCGCGGACGAAGTTTGCGGAATGAAGTTTGCGCGGATTCATCTGCCCGGACGAAATGAACATGACACTCTTGTTGGCGATGCAGACGGGCCCTGGCGGGATGTCGTGGTTGAGTATTGCCCCCCTGCTTTTTATTTTCGCAATTTTTTATTTCCTGCTGATCATGCCGCAGCAGCGCCGGCAAAAAAAATGGCAGACCATGCTGGATGCTCTCAAGACCGGCGACAAGGTCACGACCAGCGGCGGGTTGCGCGGTACGATCGTCGCGTTAAAAGACGACTCCGTGCACCTGCGGGTTCCTCCCGATAATCTGCGGGTGGAAGTGACCAAGGCCTCCGTGGTGCAGGTCACAACTCCCGAGGAAGAAGCCAAGGCCAAGTAAGACTCAACAGGAACATTCGCGGTATGTTTCGGGAAATTGTTTTCACCGAATCATTTTCAAGGAATCATAAAGAAGCGCTTTCATGAATAAGAATCTGCTCTGGAAAATGCTGGCAATCATCGGGATCCTGTTGATCTTTGTGTTTGGGATCTTCGGTATTCCGCAAAATTTTTCGCGCAAGGGGTTGCTGGACGCGATCACCAAAAATATTCATCTGGGCCTGGATTTGAGCGGAGGAACCCACCTCATCCTGCAAGTGCAGGTCAATGACGCGGTCAGCGTGGATTCCGACAACGCGGTCGAACTGCTCAAGGAGCAACTCAACAAGAAGAAGATCGCCTTTGCGGACATCACCAAGCCTGACCCTGTGAACGCTCCCGACCACATTGTGCTGAAGGGCGTGCCCGCGGCTTCGCGCACTGACCTGCTGAGCATCGTGCAGGATCGTCTGCCCGAGTACGACATCAGTTCCGGGGCCGACAACACCTGGAACGTGGCTATGAAGCCCAGCATGCTCACGGATCTGAAGAGCAAAGCGGTGACGCAGGCGATTGAAACCATCCGCAACCGCGTTGACCAGTTGGGCGTGAACGAACCGACCATCCAGGAACATGGCCTTGGGGATTACCAGATTCTGGTGCAACTGCCCGGCGTGGACGATCCGGCACGCGTCAAGGATATTATTCAGTCCACCGCCATGCTCGAAATCAAGCAATCGTTGGGCGGGCCCTATCCCAGCGAACAAGCGGCCCTCCAAGATAAGGGAGGAGTGCTTCCGCCGGATGCAATGCTTCTTCCCGGGCACACCGCACCCGGCGCGGGCAGCGACAGCGGCGATGCGTGGTACCTGGTATCGCGGGTCTCCGCGGTCAGCGGCAAAGATCTTCGCGACGCGCAGCCCAGCCGCGATCAGAGTGGCCAGCCCAGCGTCAGCTTCACTCTGACCGGCGAAGGCGGGCAGCGTTTCTACAACTTCACTTCGGCGCATGTCGGCGACGGCTTAGCGGTGGTGCTCGACGGCAAGGTGCAGGAAGTGGCCAACATTCATGAAGCCATTCGCGACCGCGGCGAAATCAGCGGCGGCCACATGAGTGAGCAGTCGTCCAAGGATCTTTCCATGATCCTGCGGTCGGGCGCTCTGCCGGCGGGCATCAAGTATCTCAACGAGAGTGTGGTGGGGCCGTCGTTGGGCAGCGATTCCATTCGAGCCGGAGTGCGCGCCTCCATTTACGGCATGCTCGCGGTGCTCGTTTTCATGCTGGTCTACTACCGGGGCGCTGGCATTAACGCCGATGTTGCACTGCTGTTGAATCTGATTATCCTTTTGGGATTCATGGGCTACTTCGGGGCCGTTCTGACTTTGCCCGGAATTGCCGGAGTGATTCTCACGGTCGGCATGGGCGTCGATTCGAATGTGCTGATCTTCGAACGCATCCGCGAAGAATTGCGCAACGGCAAGACCCCGCCTTCGGCTGTGGATCAAGGCTTCAGCCATGCCTGGATCACCATTGTCGATACGCACGTCACCACCATCGTTTCGGCGGCGATTCTGTTCATCTTCGGCACCGGGCCGGTCAAGGGTTTCGCCACCACGCTGACTTTCGGCTTGCTGGCAAATTTGTTCACGGCAGTGTTCGTTTCACGAGTCATTTTTGATTATGTATTGGGCCGCCATCAGCGCGGAGAAGCGCTGAGCATTTAAGGAATTGAGTCATTGAGCGATTGAGTCATTGAGTGATTGAAAAACTAGGCGATTGAGAAATCAGGGACCGGCGTCACAGGTTTTCAATGATTCAATGACTCAATCTCGCAATGATTAAATTCAAGCTAAGTCATAGATAGATAAGGGGCTAGACAACAGGTGGAGTTCTTTCGCAATCCGAATGTAGATTTTCTCGGGAAAAAGTGGTATTTTCTCGCCTTTTCACTGGTATTCAGCGTGGCGGGCCTGTTTTCCATGTTGTTCTGGCATGGCATCCCGTGGGGGGTGGATTTTCGCGGCGGAACGCTGGTTTACGTGAAGTTCTCGCACACTCCCAATGACAACGCGTTGCGGGCCTCGCTGGATCGAGTGGGCCTGCACAACGCGCGTCTGCAGACGCTGGGCGGGCAGGGAAGTAATGAGGTTCTGATCGACCTCTCGGTGCAGGAAACCAGCGAGCAGGAACTGGAGCGTGGCCAGAATAAGATTATCGCCGCGCTCGAGACCAATGCTCCCGCGGGCAAGGCCGATCTTAACAACGCCAGCTCTTTGAAAATAAAGAAGTTTCTGATGGATAGCGATCCCTTGCACCTGGGTTCGGACGCCGACCAGAAATACACGGCCGCAGCCCAGGCCATAGCGGATTTCCGTAAGAACCAGGGTGGCGTGCTCAGTTCGATGGACCAGTTGAAAGGTGTGGTCGATCCGGCGGTGCTGGCTTCCTTGCCCGATGGCTTCTTCCTCTCGGATTTCGGTGTGTATGAAACGGAAATCGTGGGGCCGCAGGTGGGCGGACAGTTGCGGAAACAGGCGCTGCTGGCCACCGTTTATTCGCTGGCAGGAATGCTGGTTTACCTGGGATTCCGGTTCGAGTGGATCTACGGCGTGGCGGCTGTGGTGACGGTGTTTCACGACACGCTGATTACGGTGGGAGCGTTTTCGCTGACCAAGACGGATATTTCGCTGACCGTGATTGCGGCGATCCTGACGTTGATTGGTTACTCTAATAACGACACGATCGTGGTATTTGACCGCATTCGGGAAAACATTAAACTGATGCGGCGCGAGAAGCTGGCTGACATTGTAAATCGCAGTATCAACCAGACTTTGAGCAGAACTATCTTGACAGCCGGGCTTACCTTCCTTACCGTACTCGCTCTGTATTTATTTGGCGGAGAAGTGCTGCACGGATTCAGCCTCGCGCTGGTAATTGGCATCTTAATCGGGACGTATTCGTCGATCGCGATTGCCGCGCCGATTCTGGTGGCTTATCAGGATTGGCGGATCGAAAAGGGTAAGCGTCCCGTGGCCATGCCCGGCAAGTCCAGGTAAGAAAGCCAGTTAAGACGGGCTGGCGGTTACGGACTGGTTTTGAGTTGGTCGTTGTTCTGTTATGGGTATTGTTATAGATATTGGTTGTATGGCCCTTATTTTTTAAGGGGTTAGCGTGATTTCGCATTAAAGCGGCTGGGGGCTTGGGTGGCTCCTGGACGCGGGTTCGGAAGTGGGAGCAAAGAGGAAGCAGGCGGTGTCTAACCTTCTGTACGCTCTAGCTGTAGGGAGAAACCTCTATGTTTGAAGACAGCCTCATCGAGTCCGGCGGCAAGCTGAAAACCAAGCGGGGAGCAACCAGCTTCATCGCGTTCCTGTTTCAGATCGGGATTATCATTGTGATGGTCCTGCTTCCGCTGATTTTTACCGACGCCTTGCCCAAGGCGCAACTGGTTGGCTACCTGATGGCACCCCCGCC
>JBEKDY010000107.1:0-14623 GCA_050014115.1 Candidatus Sulfotelmatobacter sp.
ACCAGCTTCATCGCGTTCCTGTTTCAGATCGGGATTATCATTGTGATGGTCCTGCTTCCGCTGATTTTTACCGACGCCTTGCCCAAGGCGCAACTGGTTGGCTACCTGATGGCACCCCCGCCGCCACCGCCACCGCCACCACCGCCGGCAGCGGCAGTGCATGTGGTGAGACAGATTCAGACCGATATTGTGAATGGCCAGCTGCGCCAGCCCACCAAGATTCCTAAGAAAGTCCTGGAAAATCTGAAAGAAGACGAAGCCCCGCCGCAGATGAGCGCGGCTGGCGTCGTTGGCGGAGTACCGGGCGGCGTCCCCGGTGGGCAGATGGGCGGCGTGATCGGCGGCATCATCAACTCCACGCCGGTTGCGGTTCCGCACATTGCCACACCGCAGCGCGTCCGCGTTTCGCAGGGCGTTTCTACGGGACTTCTGGTACGCAAGGTGAACCCGACGTATCCGCCGCTGGCTCGGCAGGCGCGCATCGCGGGAACCGTCGTTCTTCAGGCGGAAATCAGCAAGACCGGGGATATTCAGAACCTGCACCTGATCAGCGGACACCCCATGCTGGCGCCCGCCGCGATCGAAGCCGTGAAGCAGTGGAAGTACAAGCCGTATCTGCTCAATGGCGAACCGGTTGAGGTGGAAACCACGGTTCAGGTAAACTTCACGCTCTCCGGGGGTTAAACTGGCACGGTTAACGCCGGCGTTGCGTGGCAAGAGTTCGTGGTGGTAGTCGAAGTGTGCGACGAAGCGTGGTTGAGCCCTTCCCCTTTTTCCCACCCTGAGCGGTGGCCGGGAGCGGGCTTGGCGAAAGCGCTCGGATCAGGCCGCCATACTTAACATGTATTTAACAAAATGTTAAGGTGGACGCGCGGCTGAGGCCGGGGGCGGGCAGCAAATGCGTTTGCCGTAGATTGTCCGTCAGTGCCGGGGGGCGATTTTAATTAGCAACCTCTCTCGGCGACTGAGATACAAAGCGCATCTAAGTTCCGGGCCGTCGAGGTTCCGGGCCGTTGGGTTCGGCGCAGTCAGCTCTAGAGGAAGAGAATTCGAGATCCAGAGGGTTTTCGGTCCAGAAAGTTCCGAGGAGGGAAAGCAACTCATGTTAGCAGCTCACACAGCAGGCATTCTCAATCACATTCCGGCTGCAGCCACCTGGATCATCCAGGAAGGCGGCGGCATGCCCACCGATCCGCTCGGCCTATGGAAGGCTATGGGTTGGGTCGCCAGAACCGTTGTGGTCATTCTGTTCATCATGTCGGGGTGGTCGATCGGTGTGATGATCGACCGCTTTATGGCCTACAACGCCGCTCGCAAACAATCGCGCGCCTTTGCCCCCGCGGTAGCGGGAGCGCTTCGCGATGGGCGCATTGACGAGGCCATCAAAGTGGCCGAGCGCAATAAGAAGAGCCATCTCGCCAAGGTTGTTACCGCCGGCCTGATGGAGTTCAAGGCTCACCAGGATAGCCCCGGGGCGATTCCGGGCGACACCATTGAAGCCTCTAAGCGCGCGCTGGAGCGCACGGAAGCCATTGTCCACGCCGAACTGAAGCGCGGATTGGGCGGCCTGGCCACCATCGGCTCGACGGCTCCCTTCGTGGGGTTGTTCGGCACGGTGATGGGCATTCTGAACGCGTTCACGGGCATCGCCAACACGAAAGCCACCGGTCTGGCGGCAGTGGCCGGCGGCATTTCGGAAGCGCTGGTTACGACGGCCATTGGGCTGCTCGTCGCCATCCCGGCCGTGATGATGTTCAACTACCTGACCGGCCGCGTGGAAGCGTTCGATGTGGAGATGGACAATTCCTCGAGCGAACTGATCGATTACTTCCTGAAGCGGCGCGACGTCCGCAGTCGGGCGTAACCGGCCCGGACGTAACCGGTCCGCATTGAGTTGCTGTCCGGCGCCCGGAATCCGGGCGCCGGGCTTTCCCAACTTACAGCGGAAAGTCGACCGGAGAAGATGCACCGCAGCGGAAGTACGGGAGAAATCGAGCTATGGCATTAGCGAAACGAAACGAAGGCGCCAAGGTCAGCTCCGAAATCAACGTCACGCCCATGGTGGACGTGATGCTGGTGCTGCTGATCATCTTCATGGTGGTCACGCCGATGTTGCAGAAGGGCGTCAGCGTGGACATGGCCCAGGTGAACAATCCAGAACAGATGCCGGACGCGGATAAAGAAGACGCGCTGCTGGTTTCCATCACGCATAACGGGCAGGTTTTTTTCGGCACCGATGAGATTTCCATCGACAACCTCACTACGAAAGTGAAGGATCGCCTCGCCAATCATCAGGATAAGCGGGTCTATGTGAAAGCCGATATGCGGGCCCGGTTCGGCGGCGTGGTGCTGGTGGTCGATGCGGTGCGGGCTGCCGGCGTGGATGATCTTGGCTTGCTGACCGATCAAAGAAAAACAACAGCTCCGAACGCCCCGCCAGCTCCGGCTGCGCCCGGGCAGTAGCTAGCGGAATAAGAGGAGAACGACCATGGGTATGGCAGTTGGCCCGAGCGGAGGCCAAAGCGCAAATATCAACGTCACGCCGCTCATTGATGTGCTGCTGGTGCTGCTGATCATCTTCATGGTGATCTCGCCGGTGACCCCGAAAGGGCTGGATGCGCTTGTGCCTCAGCCGCCTCCGCCGAACGCGCCCAAGAACAATACGCCGGACCGCACCATCGTGGTGCAACTGCTCGACCGCGGGCCGGGGCAGGAACCAGGCCTGAAAATCAACACGGATGACGCGACCTGGGACAACCTGCAAGGGCGCCTGACCGACATCTACAAACAGCGCGCGGAAAAGGTGATGTTCGTGAAGGGGGACGATGCGATTCCCTTTGCCAACGTGGCCAACGTGATTGACATTGCCCATGCCGCCGGCGTGGACAAGGTCGGCCTGATCACCGCGAAGATCGAAGCGGGCAACTAGACTTCGGCAACCGGAGTTCGGCAAGCAGGCGGCCGAGAATTTGTTCCGCGCGGGAGCCGGCCGCTCCCGCGCAGGATCTCGCAAACGCGCTTAGCTCTTGTCAACGCGCCATCTCTAGGCCTAGGATGCTGTGGCGAGGGAGACCTATACTGCAATGAATAAGAACTTAAGACTGCTTATGCTGGCCGCAGCTGCGCTGGCACTAACCTCCTCCGTGGGCTGCAATAAGTTGAAGGCCCGCGATCAGCTCAACAAGGGCGTCGAAGCCTACAAGAACAGCCACTACGAACAGGCCATCGACCATTTTCAGCAGAGTGTTCACCTTGATCCCGCGCTGATTAATGCGCGCATGTATCTGGCCACGGCCTTTGTCTCGCAATACATTCCCGGCGTCGATTCTCCGGACAACATCCGTGCGGCGGAACAGGCGATTGAGCAATACCAGTACGTAATCGACCACAATCCTGCGCGCGAGCAGAAGGCCAACAGCGCCAAAGGCATTGCGTATCTGGATTTGAACATGAAAAAGTTTGACGAGGCCAAAAGGTATTACCGGATCGCCTCGGACGTGGACCCGAACGACGCGGAGCCCTACTACTCCGTGGGCGTCATCGATTGGACGGCCTGCTACCAGCCTCGCATGGAAGAACGCGCCAAGCTGGGATTGAAGCCGGAAGAACATCTGAATCCCAAGGACAAAGAGCAGAAAAAAGCCTGCGACGAACTGAGAGTGAAGAATATGCCTTCGATTCAGGAAGGCATCGAGACGCTGGGGAAAGCGATTCAGCTGCGCGAAGACTACGACGATGCCATGGCCTACATGAACCTGATGTACCGCGAAAAGGCGGATGTAGAGTGTGACGACCTTGCCGCGCGCGCCGCCGATCTGAAAACCGCCGACGAGTGGACGGACAAAGCTCTTACCGCAAAAAAGGTGAAGGCTGAGAAGCAGGCTGCGGCGAGCGCGGGCGGAATCACCATCGATCAGCCGAAGTAAGACCAGTCGAAGTAAGCGCAGGTTTGTACGCAGGTTTGGTTTGGAAATCTCCTCCTTCGCAGTCGATGCGAAGGAGGTTTTTGTTTTTGAAGGAAAAACTGTTCGCCGCAGTCTCCTGTAGAATTTTGGTTCGCTCGATCGATTTGTATGTTCAAGAAAATTCTAGTCGCTAACCGTGGCGAGATCGCGGTGCGCGTGATTCGCGCCTGCCATGAAATGGGGATTGCCGCGGTCGCGGTCTACTCCGACGTGGATCGCGCGGCGCTGCACGTGCGCAAAGCCGACGAAGCGTATCCGATCGGTGCGGCGGCGGCGGCGGAGTCTTACCTCAACATCGGGAAAATTATTGACGTTGCGCGGCAATCGGGTGCGGAAGCGATCCATCCCGGCTACGGATTTCTTTCTGAGAATGCGCGCTTTGCCCAGGCTTGCGTGGACGCCGGTGTGAAATTCATCGGCCCGACGGCTGCCGCGATGAATGCGATGGGATCGAAGACGCGTGCCCGGCAGGCGATGGAGCGCGCCGGAGTGCCGTTTGTTCCGGGCACATCGCGCGGGCTGGACTCGATCGAGGAAGCTGCGGAAGTGGCGGCGCGCATCGGCTATCCCGTGATGCTGAAGGCTGCCGCGGGCGGCGGGGGCAAGGGCATGCGCCTGGTGCACGGGCCGGATCAGCTCAAGTCGTCACTGGAAGAAGCGCGTAGCGAGGCGGAGCGGTCGTTCGGCGACAGCGAAGTTTACATCGAGAAGGCGATCGTCAACCCGCGCCACATCGAGATGCAGATACTGGCCGATGAACACGGCAATACTCTCTACCTCGGCGAGCGCGAGTGTTCACTGCAGCGGCGGCATCAGAAGGTGCTGGAAGAAGCGCCTTCGCCAATTGTGGATTCGGAGATGCGACGCCGCATGGGCGAGGTTGCAGTGCGCGTGGCGAGGGCTGCGAACTACACCAACGCCGGCACAGTTGAATTTCTGGTGGATGAGCAGAAGAATTTTTATTTCCTCGAAATGAATACGCGGTTGCAGGTGGAGCATCCGGTCACGGAGTTGGTCACGGATCTCGATCTGGTTCATCTGCAGATTCGAATTGCCGCGGGCGAGAAGCTGCCGCTTACTCAGGAGGATGTGAGCATTCGCGGGCATGCTATGGAATGCCGCATTTACGCCGAAGATCCGGAGAACAATTATTTCCCCAGCCCGGGCAAGATCACGTTGCTGCTGGCGTCGTCGGGGCCGGGAATCCGCGAGGATAGCGGCATGTATGAAGGCTGGACCGTGCCCATGGATTACGATCCACTGCTGGCCAAGCTGATCGGCTATGGCAGCGACCGGGAGCAAGCCATCGCGCGCCTCACACGAGCGCTGGGTGAATATTTTGTGGGCGGGATCAAAACTAATATTTCTTTGTTCCGCCGCATCCTGTCGGATCCCGATTTTCGTGATGCAAAGTTGGACACCGGGTTCCTCGACCGGATGTTGCAAAGAAAGGATGATCAACGGGTTGATCCGCAGGCGGCGCAAGTGGCCGCCATCGCTGCCGGAGTTTTCGCCGCGCTCGGGGCGTCCGGTGCGGCGGCTGGGGAGTTCGCCAACGACAAATCCGGGGAAAAAACTGTGCGTGCTTCCAACTGGAAGAGCACGAGCCGCCGCGAGGCTCTGCGGTGAGGCGAAAACCCTGGCGTCTAGCGACTAGTTACTAGTAACTGCTCTTATGCTTTACGACGTCACCATCGACGGCAAGAACTACCGGCTCGAACTCGAGCGAGCCGAGGGCCGCTGGTCGTGCCGTTTGGATGGGCACGAGGAGGAGGTCGACGCAGTGCTGGCGCGGCAGGACGTTCTTTCCCTCCGAATTGGCAACCGGGCTTACGAGATCAAGTCGGAGCACATCGGCGAGGTTAAGGACAATAAAAATGACTGGCACGTATGGGTGGGCAGCGCGCGATTTGCCTGCGACGTGCGCGATCCGCGAGCGCTGCGCAGTCGCGCCCGCGCTGCGGATGATCATGGTCCCAGGAAGTTGACTGCGCCCATGCCCGGCAAAGTGGTGCGAGTTCTGGTGCAGGAAGGCGACGCAGTGGAGGCGGGCGCGGGCGTGCTCGTAGTAGAGGCGATGAAGATGCAAAACGAAATCAAATCGCCGAAAAAGGGGACCATCCAGAAGATGCTCGCGGCTGAAGGGGTCGCGGTGAATGCGGGAGACGTGCTGGCGATTGTGGAATGACGGCGGCTTCTATTTCTCGATCCCGTTACTGTCCAGGACTTTCTTGGCGTAGTAGTTCTCGACTTTGGCCGAATCCCGCAGAAGTTCATAATAGGCGGCTTTCAGCAACTGTTCGCGGCGGTCATGGAGTTGCGAGCGAATGGCTTGCTGCACCCGAGGGTCCGAAAGCTGGCGCTGTCCCGCAGGCTCTTTCGCGATGAGCTTCACGATGCGGAAGCCGACCAGTTGCCTGTTCGTCGGATTTATTACAGTAATGATCGGGGTGTACTGGCCGGGCTTGAGTTTCAGCACCACGTCGCGCGTAGCCGGATCGGTGTTGCGCAGCGCAGACTCAAGAACGGTTCCCAGGTCGCCGCCGCTGCCCGATGTTTGCGGATCTTCGGAGTAATCCATGGCAAGCTTGGCGAAGTCGTCTCCGCTGTCGAGGCGGTTGGCCATCATCTGGATTTTCTTGCGCGCCTCGGCCTCGTTCTGCGCTTTGTTGTTCTGGTTGTGCGCCTGCGGGTTGGGCTGCGGCGTCACAAACAACTGGGCCAGGTGATAGGTGGGCTCGATCAGATTGAATTCGGATTTGTGCGCGTTGTAGTAGTCGTTGACGTCCTGGTCGGTGACGTTGATTTTGGAAGCGACTTCCTTGTTCATCACTTTCTCGACCGTGATGGAGCGCTTGATCTCGCGCTTGAAATCCGTCAGCGTGATCTTTCGTTCTTTCAGTTGCTGGGCGAATTCGTCCTCGGAGAGCGGGGATCGAATCTCGGTGTATTTGCGGTCGACCTCTTCGTCGGTCGCGAGCAGGCCGAGTTTCTCGGCGCGCTGCATCACGATTTCATCTTCGATCAGCTGATGGAGAATGCTCAGGCGCAGCGAAGTTGCCTGCTCGCCGGCCGGCTGTTCCTGGGCGGAGGAAATCTGGTTTTCATAATACTTGTCGACATCGGAGCGCAAGATTTTGCGGCCATCCACCGTAGCCGCAACGTCGCCCCCAACCGGCGATTTGCAGGCGGCGAGCGATGCCAGCAGAATTGCCGCGGCCAGCGCCGGGAGGGTTACGGCAACGAGCAATCTTTTTTTTGAAGATTCAGTTCTCAGGAATTCGGTTCTCAAAAGTTTCCTTCCTCAAGACCCTTCCTCGTACTCTGAGGCGCAACGCGCGAACCACGAACGAAGATTCCGGCCGGGAGCTGTGATTACGGCTCGTCCTCGCAAGCCTTATTTGCTGGCGGGCGCCGGAGCTGCGACTGTGTGATCGGGCACGGGCTGACCTGCGTCTCGCAAAGCGCGGTCCAGCATGGCGCGCAGTTCAGCCACCGGAATTACGCCGTCGACTTTCTCCCCGTTCACAAACAAAGTGGGAGTGGCCGACACGCCAATGTCGTCTCCCTCTTTCACTGACGCCTTTACTGCCGTTTCATCCTGCGCCTTGACGCAAGCCTCGAGTTTCGGCTTATCCAGATTGTGTTTCTGTCCCTGGTCGAGGGTCAGGCGGTCGAGCGCCGCCAGGCGGGCGCCCGGAGTCTTTTCGCTTTTTACTTCGTCTTCATGCGCGTGAATATAGTCCGCGAAATCCCAATAAGCGTCGCCATTCTGCGCGGCAAGGCAGTTGGCATCCACCGCGGCGTGCATCGCCCAGGGATGAATCTCCGAGAGCGGGTAGTCCTTGTAAACAAACGTGACCCGGTCGCCATATTCCTTCACGAGCTCCGGAAACATCGTCTGGTGCATGCGAGCGCAGAAAGGACATTCCAGATCGTCGTAATTCACCACCAGAACCTTGGAGGCCTTGGCTCCGCGCACCGGCCGCCCGCTCACGTTAATCTTGCTCATCACCTGGGCGAACGGATCTTTCGTCAGATCGAACTTGACCATGCGCAGCATGGTCTTGCGGTCCTGCGATACGAGGAATTTATAATCTTTCTTGCTGTCTCCGCTGTCGATGGCGACGGGCACCATGTCGTAGCCGGGCCAGTCCGTGCTGGGTACGATCGCGCCCACCTTTACGCTTACGTCAGGTGGAATGCTGTAATAGGAGCGCACTTGCCGCTCGATTTCTTGTGCCAGAGCGGGCGCTGGTACTGGAGATGACGCTTGAGCCGGAGCCGGCTTTCGGGCCGCGTCGGGCTGAGTGGACTGGGCTGCGCATCCCAAACAGATCAGAATGAGAACCAGAAAAGACCGTCGAATTAGAATCACTAAAAGCCGCCTCAGCATTGCGAATCGCTATTGATTATCTCACAGGGGATGGGGATGGCCGGGCCCGGTGCGGCGGAGCAACTCTGCGGCGGGCAGCAGCGAGTTCATGGAGCCGGAGCGGAAGCCTTCCAGGTCCAGGGTCACGAACTTGAAGCCGAGGCGTTTGAAGATCGCAGCGAACTCCGCGGCCACGGCGGGATTCAGAGCCTTTTCCATTTCTTCACGGGCAATCTCAATGCGGACGATGTCGCCGTGATGCCGCACGCGGAACTGGCGGAAGCCGAGAGCGCGAATCGCATCTTCCCCGGCTTCGACGACCGCGAGCGCCTCGCGCGTCACTTCGCGACCGTATTCGATGCGTGAAGACAAGCAGGCAGATGCGGGTTTGTCCCAGACGCGCAGCCCGGCCTCGCGGGCCAGTTCGCGAATCTCAGACTTGGTGAGGCCGGCCTGCAGCAACGGAGCAGCTACGTTGTGTTGCTGAGCGGCTTGCTGACCGGGGCGGAAGTCGCCTTGATCGTCCTGGTTCACGCCGTAGGCAATCACATCGAAACCCCGTGCGGCTCGCAGATTCTCCATCACGGCGAAGAGTTCGTCTTTGCAGTGAAAGCAGCGTTGCCCATCATTGCGGGCGTATTCGGGACGGTCGAGTTCATCGGTGGAGATGACTTCGAGCGGGATCTGCTCCTCGTGGGCGAAGGCAACGGCGTCGGCAAGCTGGGTGCGGGCCAGGCTGGGGGAATCGGCGATGATTGCCAGCATGTTGCTTCCCAGTTGCTGGTGCGCTGCCCAGGCGAGATACGCGGAGTCCACGCCGCCGGAGTAGGCGACGAGAACGCGTCCGGATGCGCGAAGGATTTCTTCCAGATGCTGGCGCTTGGAGGCGAGAGCCGCGGCTTCGGGCATGGGACGATTGTAAATCGGAATCGTCCGCGCTGCGAAGCTCTAACGCAGTCGTGAAACTCCCTGAGAGGCCTGGGGCGGCGCCCGCCTGCATGGGGTCCCTCGCTTCGCTGCGGGATGACAAGCTCAATGGAAGAGTCGGGCGAACTTCGAGGTCAATCGTTTAGTACAGCCGCTCTTGCCGCCGCAGATTTCCAAATGATCCGATGTTGGCCAGGGTGAAGGTGAAGCGGAACACATTTTCGTTGCGCACGTTGGCGATGGCGTAGCGCTGGTATTCCAGGGTCATGCCGCAACAATCCCAGTCGTAGGTAGTTTGCGCGGTGGCGAACTGTAACAGGCCTGTATTCGAGTCGATGCCGAAACTGGTGGCCGCGCTGAAGCCGGGCTTGTTCAGCTTTCCGTATCCCAGGGCGACGCGGAATTGCTGAAATTCCTGGGTTGCAGCCTGTGTCGGGAGCGTTGCCGTGCTGGCCAGCGGAATCTGCAGAAACGCGTCCCCACCGCCGATGGTGAACGGTCCTGCATGGTAGTTCGCGAGAAAGGTGCTGGCGTTGATGCGGCCCAACTGAAAATCGTAATCCAGGTCCCACTCGGTGTCGGTGCGGTCGCTGGTCTGCACTTTGAGGCGCGAAATGATCGGCGATAAATGGCGCGGCTCGGTTAGAAATGCGATGCCCGTAAGATCGGCCGTAGTGGTAAACACATTTCTCTGGCCCGGAACCAGCGCGCCGCCGAAGGTGGGATCGAGAAAATATTTCTGTGCGATTTCCCAGGACGCAATTTCCCGCACCTGCGGTTCAGGCAGGCATTTTGGCTGCTGACTGGTGGTGTGCTGCCAGGGGATCGCCGCTTCCGGCGCCGCGCCGCCCACCAGCAAGGCCCGCATGGTGCTGCTGCAATCTTCCACTTTGGTTGACTTGCTTTTCGCGTAGAGCCGGTTCACCACGCCGTATTCCACTTCGTGGGTGTTGCTGAGAATGTCGCGCTCGTCGAAGCGCAGGACGTGCGAAAAATCGTTCACTCCTGTAACCAGGCGATAAGTGGAGAACGGTTCGATCACATGCTTCCATTTTCGGCCCAGGAATTCCTTGTCGTAGATTCGCTCGAGAGCGGGAGGGCGCAACTCCACCGCGGTTTCCAGAGCGTGACGGTTGAGAGATTCGTTCACCGCAACGGCGCCGTTTGCCCCGGGAACCAGCTGTTCCGTGTAAAACGTATCGTGCAAAGCCAGTTCCGAGCGCACCGACCATCCCCGGAATAGCAGGGGCAAGGAAATCTGAGGGCTAAAGTCGAATCGCCCCAACAGATTGCCGGTGCGGAATCCGGGTTCGCTGCGTGCGACTCCTGCTTCCGAAGTGTCGAACGACCAGTAGAACGGCGAACGCCCCAAACGCTGGTCCACGCTGGAAGCGTCAAAACTGGGCGCGTGGGAAATGGTGATCACGTCGCCAGACGTTGTGCTCTGATAGTTCTGGTAGCGTTCCACCATACTGCTGATAGAGATCCCACCAAACGACCGCGACAGAAACGCCTGCGATTTCACCTCGGAATACACCGCCTGGGTGAAAACATCGTTGAAAGCCAGCCGGAACAGGAACGAGCTCAGGTAGTCGATGTTGGTGACCGCGCGGAAGCCGTGAAAGTTGCCGTCCGAGTTGAGCTTTACTTCTTCACCGCCCTGTTGTTCCCGGTCGATCACTCCGTAGTAGGTCAGGTCCACGTAGGAAGTGTCGCTGGGGCGGGCGCGAAACTCGCCGCGCTGCGACCATCCCCGCATCGAAAGATATTCCGCGCCGATGGTGCCATCCATGCTGCGGTTGATGGCCCAGTAAAAAGCGTCGCCGATAATGTTTCCTCGGGTTGAAGACCTGCCGATGGTAGGGATGAGGAATCCGGTTTCCCGCGCCTCGCGGTCCACGGGATAGGTGGCGTAAGGAAAATAAAGCACGGGGAGGCCATGCAGAAGAAAAGTGCTGTGATAGATGGTGGCGTTGCCGCCGACGTCCACGCGTACTTTGCGCGCATCGTACTTCCATTTGGGATGCGGCAGTTCGCAAGTGGTGATGGTGCCGTCATACACCAGGTAGTGTTCGGGAGTGGTCTTTTCTACGACCTTGCCGGTGAAGCTGAAGGGCGAGGACGAGGTCAGGACGACGCGGTTGCCGGTGAAGCGGATTCCGGTGGTGCCGATGACGTCGTAGAAGCGGCCGGTTTCCGCGACCAAGTTGTAGGTGCCGTGGCTGGCCCGGATGTGGTCGTCGTTGGGTCCGCCGTCGAGCCGGAAGTGTCCGTCCGCGGTGGCTTCGCCGGTGTCGGAGTTGTAGGTGACCTCGTCCGCGCGCAGGATATAGGTGCCGTAGTGAATTTCGCCGTTGCCGTGCAGTTTGTAGATGGAACCGATCATTTCCTGCTGGATGGCGCAAATGGTCGGGACATTTTTTTCCTGGTTCTCGGCCTGTTTCGCGCACGGAGTGTTCAGATCGGCCGCGGTACCGTTTTTCTGTAAGGGGGCGTTGCTCTGAGCGGAAAGCAACTGGCTGGTTACTAGCGCAAAGGCGAGAAGCAGGTGACAAAGAAACGCCGCCGTGATAAGGAATCTGTTGCGAGGCGTCATCGGGAGCGGATCATCGGGAGCGCGCAATACTTGTGTCTCTGAATTGGCGGTATCGTGACCTTAGCACGGCGATGCCACCGAGATAATAGCTGAAAAGGTTAGGATTCCGGTCTCCCGGCTCCCGGTTGTACGCGGCGGGCGCGAGGCTGGGGTATTCGCTGAGTATATTGGCACGGTTATTTCTAAGTGACCGGCCCACGCGTGATTCAACCGAAGTATTGTCATCCAAAATTGTTGTCCGAATTGTTGCCCATGAACTGTCTGCGATGCGGCGAAGTTTGCCGCTGCGATCCGGAGCCGTCCTCGACCGCGATGTCGCGGCTGACGCCTGATGCGGGCGAGACTTTACTGCCTGCGACGCAGCTGCCCCCGGAAACGATCGAACAGGGTGCACCCACCGACGCGTCCGACGATCCCCCCTCGGGGTGGAGAGACGAATTGACGGCGAAGTTGAGCAACTATCGCGCCCGGCGGAAACCCCGACCGCCGCGATATCCCTCGCTGCGCCTGCGGTTTGAGGCGGAATCGTCGAGCTTTGCTTCTGCCAACTCGGAACCCGCCGCCTTCGAAACCATATCCCACCAGGCCCTGGCGCTCGATGGCATGACTGAGCTTCCCACCCCCGCAGATGCTGAGATGGACCTCCCATCGCACTCCGAGTCATCCGGAACAGACGGAAGCTCGTTGGCTCCGGCCAGTCCTAAGGCGAGTCACGGGGCAAGGATCATAGAGTTTCCCCGCGCTTCTGAATGCCGGCCGGAATTCTTAAGATCGGATCCCGCGCCTCCCACGCCCTACAACGAACTGGCCGGCCCGGTGATGGCCCCGCCCCGCATTCTGGAGGCTCCAGAAATTGTGCCGCCGCCTCCGGCGCTGGGAGGGATCACCATGGAAGCGACCGAACCCAAAGGCGCCCAGCGGCGGCCGGGAATCGAAGTTCCGCTGCAATCCGCGCCGCTCACTCGGCGCACGGCCGCCGCGGCGATTGATGGACTGATCATACTTCTGGCCACAGCGCTGTTCGGCTCGATTTTCTGGAAGGTGAGCGGCATGCGGCCGCCTCTGACGCAAATTCTCGGTCTTGCAGTCGCTGTGCCTTGCTTCTTGTGGGCAGCCTACCAATACCTGCTGCTGGTCTATGCCGGCACCACCCCCGGCCTCCGCTTTGCCGGGCTCGAAGTGGCTCGCTTCAACGGAACATTGGCCAATCGCCGCCTGCGCCGCTGGCGCGTGGTGGCATCCTACCTGGGCGCGGTTTCCTTAGGCATGGGTTATGCCTGGGTCCTGCTCGACGAAGACTCGCTCTGCTGGCACGACCGCATCACGCATACCTACCTTGCGCCGAAGAAGAAGGGCTAGGATTGGTTGGGAACCGCTCATGTGGGGACAGCCGCCCCTTCGACTTCGCTCAGGGCAGGCTCCCGGCCGTCCGTCGGAGCGAAGCTCGACGGTTTTTTCGCCGCCCTATGCTATCTTCAATAGGTTTACCTGAATAGGTTTACCTGTTCTCGTTACGCCCACTCATTGAATGGCTACTTCCTCTGGTTCCCGGCCGGCAGTAAAGGTCTTCGTCGCCACTACGGTGATGTTGACCTTCATTTCGTTCTGGCGGGCGTCCGCCATCGTGCTTTCTGACCTGGCGTCCTCTGCATACTACGCCGGCGGCGACGCCGAGAAGGTGATCGGCAAGAGCGCTCCCTGGTTCATTCTCGCAGTCATGCTGTTCAGCTATGCGGTGCGGGCTCTCTACATCGAGTCCAGCAGCATGTTTGTGCGCGGCGGCGTTTACCGCGTGGTCAAGGAAGCGATGGGCGGAACGCTGGCCAAGTTCTCCGTCTCGGCGCTGCTGTTCGACTACGTGCTCACTGGCCCCATCAGCGCGGTGTCTGCGGGCCAATACATGGCCGGCTTTATCAAAGACATGGGCTTGTATTTCCACCGCCCGCTGAATTTTTCCGACGATCATTTTGCCGCCGGACTGGCCGTGATCGTGGTGATTTATTTCTGGTGGAAAAATACCCAGGGCATTCACGAATCCAGCCAGAAAGCTTTGCAGATCATGGTGATCACCACGGTGATGGTGGTGATTCTGATTTTGTGGTGCACCGTGACGGTGCTGCGCGCTCCGGTGCAATTGCCTCCCAGCCCGTTTCATGGAGCCGGAGCCATTCCGCTGAACAAGGATTCGCTGGGCTGGCTCAACGGCACGTTTTTCAGTCACCTCACTTTTATCATCCTGTTCGTCGGTTTCGGACACTCCGTGCTGGCCATGAGCGGCGAGGAAACGCTGGCCCAGGTGAACCGCGAGATCGAACATCCGAAGCTGAAGAATCTCGAAAAAACCGGGCTGGTAATTTTTATCTACAGCCTGCTGTTCACCTCGCTGGTTTCATTCTTCGCGGTGATGATTATTCCCGACAGTGTCCGGCCGGATTATTTTGCCAACCTCATCGGCGGCATCGCCATGTACCTGGTGGGGCCGACCAGCATTAAGCTGCTGTTCCACGGCTTCGTCGTGCTGGTGGGAGTGCTGATTCTGGCGGGCGCGCAGAATACTTCGATCGTGGGCGCGAACGGAGTTCTCAACCGCGTGGCCGAAGATGGAGTGCTCACCAGTTGGTTCCAAAGGCCGCACCACCGCTATGGCACGAGCTATCGCATCATCAATCTGATTGTCGGGATGCAGTTGCTCACCATCGTCCTCAGCCGCGGCGACGTTTACCAGTTGGCCGCGCTCTACGCCTTCGGAGTGATCTGGAG
>JBEKDY010000108.1:0-16659 GCA_050014115.1 Candidatus Sulfotelmatobacter sp.
CACGGATTCGTAGGCGCGCTGGGGGTTCTGCTGTTATACTTCATCGTGCTGATGCGCTTGACCCAGAACGCGCAAACAGCGCCCGACCGCGCTGGCACGTTTGTGGTCATGGGTGTGGTGGCTGTGCTTAGCTTCCATATCATGGTCAACATCGGCATGGTGGTCGGTTTTATGCCGGTCACCGGAATACCCCTGCCGCTGATGAGTTATGGTGGGTCTTCCGTGTTGTTCATGTTTCTGGCGCTGGGGATGGTTATGAACGTTCGAATGCGCCGCTTCGTGAATTAGCTTGAGCTAGGGAAGATAGTGGGGAAGCAGTTCCTGCGCCCGGATGGCGCAGCCAAAAATATCGATCGCCCTCGCGTAAAGGGGGCATTTACCGGCCGGCAGAGCAGGTAGGCCGGGCAGGATTGAAGCTACAACGCCGACGGCAGGGAACGGCCCCCCGACCAGAACAACGGTCTGAGAGTGCGGTCACAAACCCGGCGGCGCAAAGCGATTAAGTGCAAAAGATTTCCCAGCTTGCGCAGCGGAGATGGCTAGGGAGGAAACTCCAAAGCCCCACCCGTCCCTTATCCAGGGCAAGCATCGCGACGCTCGATCCTCCCCGTCCCTTTCCTGACTCCGCCCCGGTGACATCCACCCGACTTCAATAAGTCGGCGGGAACCGGAGTATTGCATGAACAAAGAATTATTTGTCTCTTCCACGCCCCACGAAACGAAAGTGGGGTTGGTGGAAGACGATCTACTCGCAGAAATCTACCTTGAACGCGAAAACGAATACACCCTCGCGGGATCCATCTATAAAGGCCGCGTAACCCGCGTGCTGCCCGGTATGCAGTCCGCCTTCGTCGACATCGGCCTCGAACGCGATGCATTCCTCTATGTTTCCGATTTCATGGAATTGGAAGAGCACGACGAGGATATGACCGACGTTGTCCCCGCCAACCGAGGCGTGCAGGATTTACGCTCGCAGCCGGCGCAGAGTGGAAGTCCCCAAGGGGATCAGGTCCCCGACGATCATTCCGCAGCGAGCGCCGCCGAGGGCGAGTCTGCACTTGAACAAGTTTCGGAGTCTGAGGAACATAGCGCCGCGGTCCCATATGCGGCTCCGGGGGCGGGGCAGCAGTCTTCCGAAGGTGGAGACCGCGAGCGTGGAGGCTTCCGAGGCCGCCGCCGACGCCGCGGTGGACGCCGGGATGGCCGACCGGAAGGTCGTAATGACTCACGCGGCGACGGCCGCAATGAAGTGCGCAGCGAAGGTCGCACGGAGGGCCGCAACGAGGGCCGAGACCGCGGACCAGAGCGCGTGCCCGAACCACGCTTCTCCCGCCCGACCGAGAGTGCGCCTCCTCGCCACCAGGAATCATCTAGAACTCAATCCTTCGGGCCGCCTGCGGGATATCAGCCCATCCTGCTTCCCGGCGAATCCATCTCGAAATACCAGCGTTTCGCGTCGCAGCCGCCAGCGCCGCAGCCGGTTTCGCAAGAATCCCCGGCTGATTTAGCTCCAGCGGCTGGCTCTGCGCCATTGTCGGCCCCGGCGGCGACCTTCCCGGAGGATGAACCATTCTTTGCCGGGGAGGCCGCGGCTGAGCCTCTGCACGAAGAGCACCACGACGAACCGCGTGCCGTTCACGAAGAGCAGATCGAGGCAGCTTCTACGTCAGTCGACTGGAATCGTGAATTCCGCCGGGCAGAAATCCCGATGGTTGAGATTGCCGCCGCAGCCGGTTCTGCCTCGGAGGCGGATCGTGCCGAAACTGCGGCCCAGGAAGCTCTCGGCCAAGCCGACGGATTTGCCGATGCAGCGGAGCATGCCGGGGAACACGCTGCCCATCCTATTGACGAGCACTCCACCATGCCAGCTCCCGAATCGACCGCGCCGATTTTCGCTGCTCCCGGCACCATGGAAGAAGAAACCATCGAAGAGGAAGAAGCGGACACGGCTCGCTATCAGGAATCGTCGGATGATGGCTATGAGGAATTTGAGGAGGAGACCCGCGCAGCTGGCGAGTCATCCTTCGACGCAGTCAATCCTGCAGTCTCCGCTGCACGCGAAACGGTTTCTGAAATCCACAACACCTCGCTGACCGAGGCCGGCGTGCAGCCTGTCACGGAAGGCGCAGCGCCGGAAACCGAAGAAGATTCGGAAGAGTTGGAACTGGAAGAGGCGCAGGCCGAAGCGGAAGCCTTGCTCGACGCCGAAGCGCGCGGCAATGGCACCGTGGATGCCCGCGTGGAAGTTCGCGCGCCAGCGTCGACGGCCGGCTACACCCAGCGTACCGAGCGTCCGGGAAGTGATCGCGGTCCCGTTGATCAGCGACCTGCTCAAGGAAGGTCAGGAAATCCTGGTGCAGATTGCCAAAGAACCCATCGGGAAAAAAGGCGCTCGCATCACCAGCCACATCGCCCTGCCGGGCCGCTTTCTGGTGTATATGCCCACCGTGAACCACACCGGAGTCTCCCGCAAGATCGCCTCTGAAGAAGAGCGCCAGCGTCTGAAACGCATCATCCTCAGCGAGCGCGAGAACGGACATGGAGGCTTCATCGTTCGCACCGCCGCACAAAACGCCGGCGAAGACGAACTGCGCGCCGACATTCGTTTCCTCAAGGGTTTGTGGAACGACATCAAAGGCCGCTCCGAAAGCTCCAAGCCGCCCGCACTTATTTACCACGATCTCAACGTTGTCGAGCGCGTGCTGCGCGACCAGGTCACCTCTGACTTCTCCGTGATCTGGGTCGACACGGAACCGGAATACGAGCGAGTGCTGCGCTTCTTCAACCGCTTCCAGCCCGCGCTGGTCAAGCGCGTGAAACTTTATACGAAGGAAACGCCGTTGTTCGAACAGTTCGGCCTGGCTGAGGAAATGAACAAGGCGCTCAAGTCGAAAGTGTGGCTGAAGAGTGGCGGTTACATCGTCATCAACCAGACCGAGGCGCTGGTCGCGATCGATATCAATACCGGCAAGTATGTGGGAAAGACTTCGCGACTGGAAGACACCATCGTTAAGACGAACGTCGACGCCATCAAAGAGATCGTGCGGCAGATTCGGCTGCGCGATCTGGGCGGCATCATTATCATCGACTTCATCGACATGGATGAGCGCCGTAACCGCCAGCGCGTGATGCAGGCTCTGGAGGAAGAACTCCGGCACGACCGCGCACCGTCAAAAGTCCTGCAGTTCAACGATTTCGGACTGGTCGCGATTACGCGTAAACGCGTCAAGCAATCGCTGGAACGCACGATCGGCGCGCCGTGTCCGTATTGCCAATCGACCGGCTACGTGAAATCGGTGACCACGGTCTGCAACGAGATTTACGTGGAGATCCGCAAGATCGCGAAACATCTCGAACGTCAGGATGTAATGCTGCGCGTGAATCCGGACGTGGCCAAGGAATTGAAAGGCAACAATGGCCGCCTGTTGAATGAAATCGAAGAACTCACCAAGCGCACCATTATCGTGAAAAGCGATCCGGCGCTGCATCAGGAACAGTTCGATATTAATTAGCTGCTAGCTACTGGCTTCTAGCTAGGCAAGGACGGGCGAAAGCGCCCGTCCTTTTTTGCGGTCAGTCTTTCTTTGGATTCGAATCCGGCGAACTGAGAACTGCTCCTAGCTACTAGCTTGCGCAATCGCCTTCACCGCAGCGTCGGAGTGGACGCGCAGTTTCTTCACTGACTCATGAATGGCCTTGGCTGCCACTCCCGATCCGTTTTGCTCTGCCGACTTGCCCACGCCGCCGGCATCTTCCGCAGCCGTGCTGGCCATGTCGAGCAAGACCACCAGCGCATCGGCATGCAGCTTCCACACGGACGACATGGTCTGGCTCCGCTTGAGTTCTTCGAGTTCGGTATGAACACGCGCCGAAATCGACACCAGGCGGATCAGCGTTCGCGCCACTTCGGCCCGCAGGCTCTTTTCTTCCAGAAAGCTCGCATTGTAGGCGTCGGCCTCGGCCACCGTCAGCGTGAGGTTGAAATAGCGCATGGGCACAACCTGGCGGAACTTTGGGTCCGCGACGCGCTCAAATACGCGAATGGATTCTTCTACCCGGCGAAGCTTTCCTTCTTCCGTTGCGATCTGCTGCGCAGTGACGGCTATAGGCTGGAACACAGGCACGGAAGCAGCAACGGATACTTTCGCCGCGGCTACCTTCGCGGCCTTGGGCGCAGCGGCGGCGCCACCGGAAACGCGGGTCGGGCGTGCACCTGCCGGTCCCAACAGCGATTTGCGGATAGGCGGCCGACGATCGAGTTCTTTCTTGAGCCGGGAAACCCGGCGAAATTTTTCCAGCGCGCTGCCGTAATCGGCCTTCAGCATGGCATTTCGCTCGATGGCAGCCACATGCTCCACCGTCACTTCGACGCCGTCGACAGTGCTCAGAATGCTGCCGCCCATTTCGTCGAGCGCGCCCGCGAACTGTTTGATTTCCTCCAGCGCCTTGCTGAAGAGCTCGTCGAAACGCGCGCCGAATGCGGCGTTATACGAGGCTACCGTCGCCAGCACGCCGGGATGATAAAACGACGAATCCAGCCACTGCTTCAATTCGCGCACTCGCGAGATCACGCCGGAATCCATCAGCGCGTTGAAATCGCGGAAGCGGGCAACTTCTTCCCGCATCGGATCGAAGCGACGCAGCAACTGCACGTGTTCTTCGGGCAACGAAGGCACATCGGTGTCTGCCAGAATTTCAATCAACGCAATCTCGAACGGAGAAAGCGGCAGCGCGCCATCCAGCCCGTATCCGCTTTGCTGCCATTGCCCGGGCACACGCGGATGGCGGTAAAGAAATGTCGCGATCACGTCGGTCTTGTCGCGGTTAATGTCGCTGGCTTCCCGGCGCCGCACGAAGTAACGCAGCAGGGCCTCCGCAACTTCCGAATCGGTATCGGGAGTAAGCGCCTGGCGCAGCATGGCGGGCGTGATCGCCATATCCAGCAGGTGCAGCCAGCGGTACATGCGGGTAAGCGTGGTGGCCAGCTCGCGTCCCGCGCGCAGGGCCTCTTCGTCGAGGCCGCTCGGAATCGGAACGTCTCCCCCCAGCGACTCGCGCATGAGCTTCTGATAGAAGCCCTGCACGGTCGCCAGAATCGCCAGCTCAAATCTGATGTCTTCGGCCAAGAAACGTCTCCGAGAGCGAGACTCTCCCCTGTTGCATTTTGCTAATTCTTTACTAATGCTCAAGTAAAGACGAAAGTTACTGGTGGTGCAAGTTACCACCGGGGTGAGAACGCTTCTACTCTTCGGAAGGACATGACCTTCTGCGGCAAAAGGAGTTCAGCCGATGCCGGTGCGGGATGCTTGTGTGGGGACGGGCGCCTCGCGCGTTCCCCACGAAGCTAAGATCCGCAGTGTAAAAGGCCCTCGCAACCGGCTCTAGCCGCGGCAGCGAGAATCGACAACATCTCAGAAAACCACGGTCTTGTTTCCATAGACAAGCACGCGATTTTCCACGTGCCAGCGCACAGCCCGCGAGAGCACCACCTTCTCGAGGTCGCGCCCCTTGCGGATAAGGTCATCGACCGTGTCGCGGTGCGACACTCGAACCACGTCCTGCTCGATGATGGGCCCGTCATCGAGCACCTCAGTGACGTAGTGACTGGTCGCTCCAATCAGCTTGACCCCGCGCTCGAAGGCTTGATGGTAGGGACGCGCGCCGACGAACGCCGGCAGAAATGAATGATGAATATTGATGATGCGCTGCGGATAACGATTGACGAAGTCGTTAGAGAGAATCTGCATGTAGCGGGCCAGCACCATGAAATCCGGCCGGTGCTCGGCGATCAGCGCGTGAATCGTGTCTTCCGCTTGCTGCTTTTTATCTTTGGTGACGGAGACTACCTCGTAGGGAATCTTGTAGAAGTCGGCCAAGCGCTGATTGTCGGCGTGATTGGAAATGATGAGCGGAATGTCGCAAGCCAGTTCACCGCTTTGCTGGCGGTAAAGAAGATCGACCAGGCAATGATCATATTTCGAGACGAAGATCATCATCCGCGGCCGTTGCGACGATTGAGCCAGCTGCCATTTCATCTTGAACTTTTCGGCGATCGGCGCGAAGTGCTTGCCGAAGTCGGCGAGAGTTTTGTCGGTCAGGTCAATGTCGAAATCTTTGGGATCGAACTCCACCCGCATCAGGAACAGGCCGGATTCTTCGTCGGCGTGCTCGTCGGCGTGCAGGATGTTGCCGTTGTGGCGATAGACGAAGTCGGCGATAGTCGCGACTTCACCCTTGCTGTCAGGGCAGGAGATCAGCAGGATGGCGGAGTTTTTCATCGTAGATGTCCACCGTCGTGCGGGCGAGACGCAGCAAGCAATCTATCGTAGAGACGTCGCTTGCAACGTCTCTGCATGCGGGGCTACTTCTTTAATTCCTTTAAGATCTCCCGCGCCGCATTTGCTCCCGAACCGCCGGTTAACCCTACGCCGGGATGCGTGCCGCTGCCGCACAGATATAGATTCTGAATCGGCGTTCGATAACGGGCCCAATCGAGCAGCGGACGCATGGTGAAGAATTGATCGAGCGCCAGGTCACCATGGAAGATTTGCCCCCCGGTCAACCCATACTTTTCCTCCAGATCGAGCGGCGTGATGATCTGGTGCGTCAGAATCAGTTCCGGCAGATTCGGCGCATATTGCGCCAGCGTCTTCACAACAGTCTGGCCGAGTTCTTTTCGCTGGCTTTCCCAATCGCCCTTCAGCTTGTAAGGCGCGTACTGCATGTAGATGGACATCACGTGCTTGCCGTCTGGCGCGAGCGTGGGATCGGTCAGCGTAGGAATCGTAGCTTCGAGATACGGCTGGCGCGAAAAGTTGCCATATTTCGATTCGTCGAAGGCGCGTTCCAGGTAATCGATTTCGTGCCCAATGTGGATGCGGCCTTTCAGCGCGTTGGTGTTGCCGTTCTTGATCGCGGTGAAGTTCGGCAAGCCTGAGAGCGCGAGATTCACCTTGGCCACAGTCCCGTTGCCGCGATAGTGCTGCAACTTCTGCACGAAATCGGGAGAGAGATGAGTGGAGTCGGTCAGCTTCAACAGCGTGCGCTTCGGATCGGCGTTGGAGACCACCGCTTTCGCCGCAATTTCTTCGCCGGTCGAGAGCAGAACGCCCGTGGCCGCGCCGTCTTTCACGCGAATCTCGATGACTTCCACGCCGCTGCGAATCTCCGCGCCGGCAGCCTTCGCGGCCGATGCCATGGCTTGCGTCAGCGCGCCCATCCCGCCCGCGGCAAGATGCGCCGAGCCCGCTGGATGCGGATCTCCAGCGGCGCGGATGAGCAGAACCAGGCTGCTCCCCGCGGACCAGGGACCAAGAAATGTTCCGAAGATTCCGCGCGCCGCAACCACCGCGCGCAGCAATTCCGTTTCAAAATATTCTGCCGCGAGGTCGGCAACTGCCATCGGCCCCCAGCGCAGCAGGCGAAACATATCTTTCTTGCCCAGGTTGCGAATCGCGCGTCCGGTCTTGAGCATGCTCCACAGGTCGCCGCCGCTCGGGTGGTCGATGTCCGGCGGCGTCGTGGCAAGCGCCTCCGCGATCACCTTGCCCATTTTCCCCAGCGATTCCTGGAACGCAGAATATTTCGCTGCGTCTTTCTGCGAGAACGCAGCAATTTCCTGCGATGATTGGTTTGCGTCCTGATAGAGCGAAAGGGCGCGCCCGTCAGGCGAAAGCGCGGTGACGCCAACCAGCGGCGTGATCAGCCGCAATCCGTGCTTCTCGAGTTGCAGGTCGCGTACGATCTCCGGACGAATCGGTCCGGCGGTGTGCGCCAGCGTAGAACCGCGGAAGCCGGGATGGAACTCGTCTGTGATGGCCGAGCCGCCTACCTGCTCGCGGCGCTCGATGACCAGCGGCTTGAATCCTGCCTTGGCCAGGTAGAACGCGGCAACCAGTCCGTTGTGGCCGCCGCCGATTATGACGATATCGCGCTGGGATTGTCCTGACATGTCAGGCCGCTCCCTTCACGTCTTTCAGAATTTCCAGAGCCGCCAACCGTCCGTTCGCGCCCATGATGCCGCCGCCCGGGTGCGTAGCCGAACCGCACATGTATAAGTTCTTGATCGGCGTGCGGTATTGCGCCCAGCCTGCCACCGGACGCAAAAAGAAAAGTTGCTCCAGAGAAAGCTCGCCCTGAAAAATGTTGCCCTCGCTCAGTCCCCATTCGCGTTCCAGATCGAGCGGCGTGACCACTTGCCGGTGAAGGATGATGTCTTTGATGTTGGGAGCGTACTCGGCAATCGTGTTGACGACGGTATCGCCGAACGCTTCTTTTTCGGTGTCCCAGTTGAGGCCGGGGCGCAGCTTGTAAGGGGCATACTGCACGAAGCACGACAGCACGTGCTTGCCCGGCGGCGCTACGGAAGGATCAGTCAGCGACGGAATCACCATGTCGATATACGGATGCCGCGAGAAATTTCCGTACTTGGCGTCATCGTAAGCTCTCTCCATGTACTCGACGGAAGGCGAAATTGAAATCGCGCCGCGTAGATGCGCGCCCGGTCCCGGCATGCATTTGAAATTCGGCAGCGCATCAAGCGCCATGTTGACTTTGCCGGACGACCCGCGAAACTTGAAGCGGTTCACCTCTTCGAGAAAATCTCCGGGAAGATGTTCGGCCTCAATGAACTTGGTGAACGTGAGGCGCGGATCGACGCTGGAAGAAATAATATCGGCATAAAGTTCGTCGCCGTTCGCCAGCACCACGCCCTTCGCCTTGCCGCCTTTTACGATGATCCGCGAAATGCCGGACTGGGTGCGGATCTCAACGCCAGCCTCGCGGGCAGCATCGGCGATGGCATTCGAAATCGCGCCCGTGCCACCGCGCGCGAAGCCCCATGCGCGGAACGCGCCGTCGATCTCTCCCATGTAGTGGTGCAGCAAAACGTAGGCCGTTCCCGGTGACCGCACGCCCAGAAAAGTTCCAATGATTCCCGACGCCGACATCGTCGCCTTGAGCACATCGGTCTCGAACCACTGATCGAGAAAGTCGATGGCGCTCATGGTCATGAGCTGTACCTGGTTGTACTTGTCCTCGCTCGACATGCCTTGAAAGCGGCGACCGATGAACAGCAGCTTCATCAGTTCGCGCGGATTGAGTGTTGTAGGATCGGGCGGCACCATGCTGAGAATCGGCTTCACGAAGCGGCACATCGCCTGCATGGCCTTGCCAAACTCGTCGTAAGCCTCGGCGTCAACGCGGGAATGGCGGGCAATCTCGCGGTGTGTCTTGCCGTGATCATTCACGCGCCACAGGTAATCGCCGCTGGGCATGGGCGTGAAGGTGCCATCGAGCGGAAGAATCTCAAGGCCGTGGCGGGGCAGATCGAGATCGCGAATAATCTCCGGCCGCAGCAGCGACACCACATACGAGCAAACCGAAAACTTGAAGCCAGGAAAAATTTCTTCCGTGCATGCCGCGCCGCCGACTATGTGCCGGCGTTCCAGCACGAGAACCTTTTTTCCGGCGCGCGCCAGGTAGGCGGCGTTGACCAGCCCGTTGTGGCCGCCGCCGATCACGATTACGTCGTATGAATTAGCCATAAGCTCTTAGCCTTTAGCCGTTCGCTTGCCAGATGGGAAGTAGCGTGAAGAATTACGATAGCGCAGTTTTCGGGCGCGTATTAGAGGCCGCTGGGAAGAACGCTCCAGTTGCGGAGGACACTCGACGACATTGGAATGATTGAACGCATGACAGGAGCCGAACCGCCATTCTATCGGGAACGGGGAGTTTTGTCTGCCCATTTGAATCTGCGGTGACTGGAAGTCATGCGCCCAGTTGCTGTGCAAGTGCGATGGTGAATTATAATCCGGCTTCAGCAATTGAAGTCGAACCTGAGGAAACCACTTTGCCGATTGGAACCGCATTCCACGAGAGAACCTTTCCCCTTTGCCAGAGCCTGAACTACCGTGAGTGGTCGGGCTATTACACGGTCAGCGTTTACGAGGTGCATCACGAGCACGAGTACAACGCCATCCGCAATGCGGCCGCGCTCATCGATATCTCGCCGCTCTACAAGTATCTGATCACCGGCAAAGACGCCACCAAGCTAGTGAACCGCGTGATCACCCGCGACATCAACAAAGTGAAAGTCGGCCAGGTGATCTACTGCTGCTGGTGCGACGAGCAGGGCAAAGTCATCGACGACGGCACGATTTCGCGGCTCGAAGAAAACGTTTATCGCTGGACGGCCGCCGATCCCAGCCTGCGCTGGTTCCGGCAAAACGGCCTCAACATGGACGTTCAGATCGAAGATATTTCGGAAAAAGTTGCAGCGTTGGCGCTGCAAGGACCGACTTCGGCCAAACTGCTGAAAGCCGCGGCGGAAGCCGACATCTCGAATCTCAAATACTTCCGCGTGACCCGTGGCAAGATTGCAGGCGTTGCCGTCGACATTTCCCGCACCGGCTATACCGGCGACCTCGGCTACGAAATCTGGGCTCCGTGGAGCGACGCGGTCAAAGTTTGGGATGCTCTGGCGGAAAAAGGAAAGCAGTTCGACCTTCATGCGGCGGGCATGCTTGCGCTCGATGTAGCCCGCGTTGAAGCAGGACTTCTCCTGATCGAGGTCGATTACACCAGTTCCAAGAAAGCGCTGATTCCATCGCAGAAATATTCACCGTACGAGTTGGGCTTCGCCAAGATGGTGCATCTCGACAAAGAGAACTTCATCGGCAAGCGCGCGCTGGAACAGGACGCGAAAAACGGCGTTCCGCGTCAACTGGTAGGCCTCGAAGTGGATTGGACCGATGTTGAGCAGCTCTACGAACGCTACGGCCTGACCCCGGCCGCTCCCGCGCAGGCTTCGCGCGTGGCCGTCCCGGTGTACTCGGGAGAGAAGCAAGTTGGCAAGGCTACGACCACAAGCTGGTCCCCGATCCTGAAGAAGATGATTGCGCTGGCGAGCATCGAAACACAGTATTCCAAGCCGGGGACATCGCTGCAAATGGAAGTTACGATCGAAGCCGTCCGACTGAAGACCAACGTCAAGGTCGCTGCGCTGCCGTTCTACAATCCGCCGCGGAAAACGGCGACGCCAGTGTAGAGTGCTGCGATCACCCAGGCTCAAAAACACGGTCGTAGAGACGTAGCTTGCTAAGTCTCCCTCTGCGCGGTCCCCGCTGCCCGCCGCTTTCCCGCAACGTAAATCCACACTCCCACCAGCACTAGCGCGGTCGTGGCACCCAAAATTTTAAATAGCGCCAACGGCTTATTGGGCTCATCGGCCTGCGGAATCAGAGACAGAGCGATCGTCGCGGTGGTGGTCAGGAATCCGAGCACAGCGACAAGCTTAGCGACGGTCTTGCCTCCGGGCACGCGGATCACTTCCGGCCCCGCCGGTTCACGTTGCAGCTTGATCATCGCGGCGAACAAATACAGGTAGGGAATGAAATACGTGATTACTCCCATGCTGACCAGCACGTCGTACGCCCCCTTGACGCTGGTGCCCGCCTGCCCGAGAAAAATGAATACGACGCCGAGAACAAATTGCGTGAGCAATGCGACCCACGGAGTTTTCCAGCGCGGATGCAGCGCGCCGAACGCCTTCGGCAGAAACCGGTCAAGCCCCGCCACAAATGGCAAACGGGCGACGGCCGCGAGATAAGCTCCCGCAGCTCCAATGTTGCTGAGCGCGATCAGGAACGCAACCAGCGGCAGCACCCCCGGAAATCCCACGCGCGCCGAGGTTTTCGACACGGCCTGCACCAAGCCCTGCAGGCTGTTCACCTCAGTCGAGGGCAGCGCCAGCAGTACGCAGACCGTTCCCAGAATGTAGCAGATGGTCACTACGACTCCCCCAGACAGCAGCGCGATGGGAATCGTCCGGCGCGCGTTCTTTATTTCTTCTCCCATGAACGACGCCGTTTCGCATCCGCCAAACGCAAATGTCAGCACCGACCAAAAAATAATGTCGTTGAGATGCGTACTCGGAGTCATCGACCGCACCGTGAACGACGTTGCCGATCCGTAGCGATGCCAAGCCAACAGCCCCATCGCGATCACAATGCACACCGGAATCCACATGGCCAGCGCGCCGACATTGTGCAGCCACTTGCCCACGTCGAGCCCGACGATATTCATCAGCGTGGCCGCACTCAGCGTGAGCAGGGAAAAGACGATATAGAACGTTGCATTGCCCGAAAGATGCTGCCACGCCGCTTGGCGCATAAAGAGAATATTGCTGGCGGCAAAATACAGGACGGCAGGGAAGTAGGGCAGGTTGCTGGTCCAGTAAGTCCAGGCCGCCATAAATCCGGAAAAATCTCCGAACGCGTGCTTGCTCCAGACGTAGAGGCCGCCCTCGTTGGGATAGCGCGAAGAAAGCTCCAGCACCGATAGCGCCAGCGGCATATAAAAGCACAGCCAGGCTCCTACCCAGATGATGATGGAACTTGGGCCGGCCGCCGCCGCAGTGGCAATCCAGCGCAAGCTGATCCCGGTGATCACATAAAACAAAACGAGGTCGCGGAGCCCCATCACTTGCCGCGGACGGTTCGGGTCTTCGGCGTCGGCGATGGAAACGCCCGCGGAAAGAAGGCTTATTCGTTCGGGCTGGTCGGCTGGGTTGAGTTGTGACAATGGCGTGTCCGGCGGTCAGGATCGCGTAAACAGGAACAAGAGGAATAACACCGGCTGGAGATCGGAGCAAGGGAGTTCTTCCAGGCTCGCGTTCGCTTACTGCACTGCCGCTGCCTTACGGTTGCTGCGCTTCCAGTACAAATATCCCGGCACGCCGATGAGCACGATCGCCGTTCCCCAGAACGCTTCCGCAGGCCGCGTGATGATGGTATTCAGTGTCCAAGCCGTGCCGACGATCACGTAGATCGCAGGCAGCCAGGGGTATCCCGCGCAGCGGTAAGGACGCGGAACCTCCGGCCGCTTCCAGCGCAGAATAAACATGCCAATCACGGTCAGCGTATACGACAGCACCATGCCGTAGATGACGTACGTGTAAAGCTGATCATAGCGGCCGCTGACGGTGAGTACCGCAGCCCAGACCCCTTGTCCGATCAGGCTGAAGGCGGGCGTCCGCCACTTAGGATGGATGACCGCCATGCGCTTGAAGAAAACTCCATCCTGCGCCATCGCGAGATATACGCGCGCGCCCGAAAGCGTGCAGGTGGCCGCGGCACTGAAGCACGAAACAGCAATCATGAGCGAGAGCCACACCGCGGCGTGCGGAGAAAACAACGCGGTCGCGGCAGCATGGGCGATGGTTTCGTGCTGTGCAATCTCACCGAGCGGTAGCGCATACAGGTAGGTCATGTTCATGGCCACGTAGATCGCGCCCACTGCGAGCACTCCCAGCACCATGGCCAATGGCACATTGCGGCGCGGTTCCTTCACCTCGCCCGCGACCCACGTGATGTAAACCCAGCCGTCGTAGGCCCAGAACACGGCGATCAACGCGACCCCCATGGCGGAGATCAACTGCGTGGGATGAAGTCCCATCGTCAGGCCAACACCGTGCGCGCGAAAATGAGACCAGTCGCCCTTGCCGATGGCGAATCCCAGAACCACGAACGCCGCCATGGCCACGAACTTCGTCCAGGTGGAAACATTCTGCAGCAGCGTGCCCCAGCGTAATCCCACGACATTCACGTAAGTGAGAACCGCGATCAGTAGCAGGCCGAACAAGTGCGCCCGTGTGATGACGATTCCGGCGAGCGAAAGTACAACGTGATCTTGCGAGACAACAGGGAAGACTCGTCCCGTGTAAGCGGCCGCCGCGACCGACAGAGCTGCAATGGAGCCGCCGTTAGCCACGGCGAACAACATCCAGCCGTAAAGAAACGCCACCAGGTCGCCGTAAGCCTCGCGCAAGTAGATGTACTGCCCGCCCGAGTCGGGGAACATCGATCCCAGTTCGGCGAACGCAACGCAGCCAATCAGCGAAACCACTCCCCCCAGCACCCACACGCCCAGAAACAGCAAAGGCTGCGGCAGAGGTCCGGCAACATCTTTGGCCGTGAGGAAAATCGACGAGCCGATGATGCCGCTGACCAGCAGCAACACCGAGTCAAGCAGGCTGAGCCCGCGAACCAACGTGGGCTGACCCGGATTTTTCTGACCGGGAGTGGATTGCGAGCCAGAAGCAGGAGCATCGGTAGCGGAAGCGGCGAGCGAGGAGTCCATTATCCGATTCCGAGTTCGTCCGGCGATTCCAGCGGCGTTCCGCAACGTCGGCAGATCACCGCAGAACAGTCGCCGCAAGTGAGCGGATCGTGTACCTCTTCGGCGCAGTTGGGACAGTAAAGCGGGCCGGGCTGCGGCGAGGGATTCTGCGGGCGTGTCGCCATGAGGAGGAAAACTGTAGCATAGTGGTGGTCCTCGCGTCCCCCGAACTTCGCTCTTGGCTGAGGCCGTCCTTCGTGAACCTTTGTGCCCTTAGTGGTTATAGAATTAAACTTCAAACCGCGAAGGACACGACGGTCCACGAAGAAAGCCATGCCCGATCAGCCCCAAACTCCCGACCAGAAGCTGCAACTCGAATTCAACCGCTGGGCCGCTGACGGTGAAGGCGAGAAGATGGAGCGCCATCATCTCGACATCACCGAAAAAACAATTCGGCTGATGAACCTTCGTCCCGGCGAACGCGTGCTTGACCTGGGATGCGGCTCAGGATGGGCCACACGCCTGCTGGCGCGGCTGGTGGGCGAAGGCCCGGAAGGATTCGGCCAGGTCGTGGGCGTCGACGTTGCCGACGAAATGGTTCGCCAGGCTCGCGCCGCCTCGAAAGATTTCGACAACATTCTCTACGTGTGGGGATCGGCGCAGCAGATTCCCTGGGAAGAAAATTTCTTCGACAAAGTCTTGTCGGTGGAGTCGTTCTACTACTATCCCGATCAGGATCGCGCGCTGATGGAATTATTTCGCGTAATGGCGCCGCGCGGCAGGCTCTTCATCCTGATCAATCTCTACCGCGACAACCAATACTCGCTGCAGTGGGTCGACAAGCTGAAAGTGCCGGTCCATGTGCGCTCGGAAGCCGAATACATCGAGCTTCTGGAAAAGCACGCTTTCGAAAATGTCGAGGCGCGCCGCATCCCCGACGACACGCCTACTCCCGACGACTACAAAACCAAATCGTTCAACAGTCTCGAAGACTTGCGAGCCTTCAAGCGGATGGGCGCATTGCTGCTGACGGCCACCAAGCCCGACCTGCGTACCCCCGCTCCGGGGTACACGATCTACTGAACGCCACCTGGGATGAACGGCATCCGTGTGCGCCTCCGCCTAATTGTCATTCCGAACGTCCGCGTTTTTCATCGCGGCGGAGGAATCTCAGTCTTTACGGCTGTGGAGCGCCAGCCAAAGGGCGCTGCCTTCGAGCCAAAGCCGGTGCTCCCGGCCATTGCCACGCAACAATCGCGCGCGTGGCTCGCTTCCCTAAATCTCGCTGTCGTCCCCATCGTCCTTGTCCCGATGGCTCAAGTCCTTCACCGGACTCAACGCCCGCCCGTCCGACGCGTGATGAACCGCAATTCTTCCATTGACGTTTTTCAGTTCGATCCTTGTCCCCCCGCCCGCGAGTTCGCCGCGCAAATCGTGTCCCACAAACCGGTGATTGTTAACGTGCAGCCCAAAGTCGTTATCGATGCCGCCGGAAACCGTGCTGGCCTCAATCTCCGCCTTCGAATCCGAAGGAATCGTGAGCTCGACCGATCCGTTGACGGAATTCAGTTCCACGGATGATCCCGCCAACTGGTCAAACCGCGCATCAAGCTTTCCATTGATGGTCGAAAGCTCGGCCCGGCCCGAAAGATTGTGCGCCTCCAGCCTTCCGTTGATGCACGAAGCGTGCACTTCGCCGCTGACGCCGGTCACGTCGAGTTTCCCGTTGATCAGCTTAACTTCATCCAGCCGCACTCCGCGGGGCACGGTCAGCGTGTATTCCACGCTGGCAGGATTGTTGTGCGAGCCCCAATTGAACGTGTGGTCATGATCGGGATATTTGGTTGAAATCGAGAGATAGTCTGCGCCCGATTCCACTTCAATGCGCGCTTCGTCGAGCCGTTCCTTGGTGCCGGCGGTCTTAACCGCGTCCACTTTCACTTCGTTCCGGTCCCAGACGGAAATGTGCACGTCCCCGTTAATGTTATCCAGCTCGACCCGGCCCGTTGCACTGATGGCATAAGTCTTGTGGAATTCATCAGTTAGGCGATCCGATGCACGCGCGACCAGGGAAAGGGCAAATAGCGCGCAAACCGTTCCCAGAGCAGCACCGGTCCAGGTTGCGAAATTCCGGGTTGCGAAATTCCGGGTTGCGAAACTCCGGGTTGCGAAACTCCAGGTGGCGAAACGACGTTGGCGGTTCATGATTCCCTCCACATTCCACGCTTTAGACTCGGCAGTTCCGAAATTGTGAGTGTTGAAACCGGAAAAGGCCCCATTTCAGTACCGACGTACTCCGTCATTACCTCCGTTACGTTCTACTTGTCCACGCCCTGAAGCACAATCAGCTCATAGGTTTACGTGGAGTTGTGTCCTGATTTACCTGTCGACCTACTCGGAAAGAAAAGCGGGGAAATGCCGACTGCGGACTGCTGTCGTCGCCGTAATTGCCGCCCTGTGTTTTCAATCGCTTACACCCTGCCACGCGGCCGCTCAAACATCCGATTCCGAGAAGCCAGTCCCGATCCTCAGCGGTAGTGC
>JBEKDY010000109.1:0-14396 GCA_050014115.1 Candidatus Sulfotelmatobacter sp.
GATGTGCTGTCGGAAGTCCTGAAAGTAGTGAAGCTTCAGGGGGCGATCTTCTACAACGGGGAGTTTTCCGCTCCGTGGAGCTTTCGCTCACCGACATCGTCTAAGGTCGCGCCCCTCGTTGCCGCGGGCGGGGAGCACGTGATTGTCTATCACTTTCTCACGGAGGGGCGCGCTTCTGTCTGGGTGGAAAACGGCGAGCGTTTAGCTCTCGATGCCGGTGACGTGGTGATTTTTCCTCATGGCGACGCGCACATTATTGAGAACGGCAGGCCAATCAAGACCATCGACCTGTTACAGGAACTAGCCCGGATTTTCTCCCAGGGGTTGAGGCTGGCGCGCTCGGGGGGCGGAGGGGAGGTTACGAAATTCGTTTGCGGCTACATGGTGTGTGAGCCACGCCTGAGTCAAGTCTTTCTCAACGGTCTACCACCGGTCTTCAAAGTCAGCATTCGCAACGACGCTTCGGGCAGATGGTTGGAAAACTCCATCCGCTTTTCGGTCGATCAAGCGGACGCTTCCCAGGCCGGGGGAGAGGCTGTTCTGGCAAAGCTGTCGGAGGTTTTGTTTGTTGAAACACTGCGTGTCTACATTGCGCACCTGCCACCGGAACAGACCGGTTGGCTGGCCGGCGCCCGCGATGCCGAAGTCGGAAAAGCGCTGGCGTTGATGCACCGTAGCCCTGCCCACCCGTGGACGATCGCCGCTTTGGCCCAAGAAGCTGGAATATCACGCTCCGTACTCGCCGAGCGCTTCCGGCACTACCTCAATGAACCTCCAATGGCGTACCTGACGCGTTGGCGTCTCCAAGTGGGTGCGCAGATGCTGGCTTCAACCAGTTATTCAGTTGCTCAGATCGCCGCCGAAGCTGGCTATGAGTCCGAAGCTGCTTTCAACCGTGCGTTCAAACGCGAATTCAAGGTTCCTCCGGCGCGTTTCCGCAGTCAATCGAGATCAGCTCATGGAGCTCCCCTAAATAAGCGAAACACCGCCAGATCGTAGCTCTGAATCGGATAAGAAGCGGTTCTAGTCCGTTGAACGTGGTCGATCAAAGGTGTTGAATGCAACATTTGATGTGCTCGCGAGTGGCGCGAATCCGAAGAAGCACAGGAACATGCGAACAGCAGCAGCCTGGCACTGTAGGCTTAACTCAAAAGAGTCGCGACGGGCGATCTGTGGCCATCGAGCCTGGATTCCCGTCGGTGCCTTTAGACGCCCAGAATCGAGGCCAAGTGACGAGATCACTTTCTGCTAGCCGACTTGAACTAAGCCGCTTTGCGGCGGACGCATTCGCGTGTTGCTGAGCCGACGGTCGAAGTGATCTGAGCTAGTTTGTTGTCGCAGAGGAGGAACTCTCTGTGACCCATTTACGCCAGATCATGCTTGAGGAACTACGCCGCCGCAACTACGCCGAGTCCACCATCCACGCTTACATTCACACGGTCGAGCATTTCAGTCGGCACTTCCATCGTTCACCCGATCAGCTTGGCCCCGAGCAGATTCGCCAGTATCAGGCGGCGTAGTTCACGCGCTGGAAGCTGGCCCCGAACACCGTAACGCAGCGCTTGGCCGCTTTGCGCTTCTTCTATGTACAGGTGTTGAAGCGAGGCTGGAGCGTTGCCGAAACGCCGTATCCGAAGAAGGTTCTGCACTTGCCGCAGGTGCTGAGCCAGGACGAAGTGGCGCGTCTGATCGACGCGGCAGAGTTTCCCTTTCATCGCATCCTGCTGATGACGCTCTACGCCACGGGCGCACGTCGCGCCGAAGTGGCGCACCTGAAGATCAGCGATATCGACAGCCAGCGGATGGTCATCCATATCCGGGGAGGCAAGGGGCGCAAGGACCGTGATGTCATGCTCAGCCCGAAGCTACTCGAGGCATTGCGCGTCTACTGGCGCGGGCTGAAGCGCAAGCCCACCAACTGGCTATTCCCTGGCAACCGATGGCATACGGCGAGTCATCCGGTCTCCACCAAGGTTCTCTGGAACGCCTGTCAGCAGGCCGCCGAACGCGCCGGCCTTGAGCCCAAGCACATCCATCCCCATACTCTGCGCCACTGCTTTGCCACGCATCTGCTCGAAGCTGGTGCTGACCTGCGCACCATTCAGATGCTGCTGGGGCATCGCGACCTGGAAGAAACTACGATCTATCTGCATCTCTCCCGGTGGCATCTCAGCGCCACGGGCAGTCCGCTGGATGCGCTCCCCATCCGAGGCAAAGGAGAGCCGACACAGAGCGCATGAACCGGCCTCCTCTGGAGGTGGCCGATATCGTTCGCTGTGCAGGACAGTCCTTCATTGAGCGCAGTCGCAAGTGGATCAACGGACAACACGAAAAGGTGTTGCTAGCCATCACACGTTGCCGCACCGCCGCGCTAGGCGGACATCGCGATCAGTGCTCAGATTGCGGACATACTGCCATCTCGTACAACTCGCGTCGCAACCGGCATTGTCCCCGATGCCAGGGCAACGCCCGCCAGCGCTGGCTTCAGGCGCGGGAACGAGAGTTGCTGCCCACCAGCTACGTGCACGTCGTCTTCACGCTGCCGCGGGAACTGGCTCCGCTGGCATTGCAGAATAAACGGCTGATCTACAACCTGCTGTTTCACACCAGCGCTGCAACTCTGCAGGAGATCGCTCGCGATCCCCGGCACTTGGGAGCTGAGATTGGCTTCTTCAGCGTGCTCCACACTTGGGACCAGCGACTGCAGCATCATCCTCATGTCCACTGCGTGCTGGCCGCCGGCGGCCTCGCTCTGGATCACTCCCGCTGGATCTCATCGCGCCGATCCTTCTTCCTTCCCGTCAAAGTGCTCAGCCGTGTCTTCCGTGGCAAGTTTGTCGCTGGACTCAAGACCGCCTTTCATGCCGGCGCACTCCAGTTCCACGGCAGCCTCTTGCCTCTTCGAGAACCGCGCGCCTTCGCCGCTTGGCTCCGAATCCTGTTCCGCCACGACTGGGTCGTCTACTGCAAACGGCCTTTCGGCGGTCCAGAACATGTGTTGCGCTATCTCGGTGCCTACACCCACCGCGTTGCCATTTCCAACAGCAGGCTGGTTGCTCTCTCCGAGGGCAACGTAACTTTTCGCTGGCGTGACTCCGCTCACGGCACCAAGAAGCGGCTGATGACTCTGCCCGTCGATGAGTTCCTGCGACGCTTCCTCCTGCATCTGCTGCCGCGCGGCTTTGTGCGCATCCGCAACTTCGGATTTCTCGCTAACCGACGGCGAGCGGAGTTTCTTCCACTCTGTTTCCGGTTGCTCCAGCCGTCCGATCAGCCAGCAGCAGACGCCACCTCGTCCGCGCTGCCCATTCACTCGCTGTGGCAATGTCCTCTTTGCGGCGGAACCATGCAGGTTGTCGAACGCCTCTCCGCCGCGCAACTCCTCCTCCGATCTCCGCCTCATCTCAGCCGGTGCGCCGCATGAACCCACATCTCCAGCCTCGAATCTCGCTCGTGCTTCGGCGCGCACACTGGTTCTGTGTCTCGCATTCCTCAGAATGCAGTAGGGTGTGGCGCTCCAGACGCTCCCATGCACCGCCCCACGCCCATTCTCTCTGTGACTCGCTACTGAAACCCAGGCGCTCTGACAGCAATGGCATACTCGCAAACGATCAAGACCGACTCATCCAGATACAAATCCCATAGTCTCCGGGGGGCTTCCTTCAAGTCGCTGTATCTGAAGCGCCCCCACACAGCGTCTCAACTCCCAGCTCTTCGCTCGGGGGCGCTTCAGATACAGCACTAAGACTTCTCGTTACCTATGCGCATGTCCCGACCTGGATTACTTCCGTATCGCCGACGATACAACCGGAACTCGAATTCTTGTCTGGGTAGGGCCTGAACGAGTGACAAGGGCTATGGCAAGACAGGCCGAACTTACCGGAAAGCGGGCCTTTTCTGCGCCAACATTCCTGTGGTCTGGCAATCTGTCTCAGGAGCGTACAATTCCCCGGAACCTGTCCCGAAAAGGAGACTGTGAATGAGATTGAAATTCGCGGGAGTATCGATGCTCGTGATTCCGATTGCCTGTTGGCCGACGATCCGGGAGGTATCGCACGGTGATTCGAATCAAAATGCCAACTGCGGTTAACGTTGCGAATTGTGCCAAGTGAGGGGTGCGCCCTTTCTTGGGGTGCTAAACTTACCGTCTATTTGCATCTCCTTTCAGAGAGAGAAGCGTGAGCGATCTGGCAGCCAAGTCAAGTCCGGACCACGCGGGCGCCGGCGCCAGTCCGGAGCCTAAGGACGCCTTCGACCTAGAGGCTGCTTCCGTGGAATCTCCTGCGCCCGACCCGGGTTCGATTGGACCCTATCGCCTGATCAGGAAATTGGGAGAAGGTGGAATGGGAGAGGTGTGGCTGGCGGAACAGTCCGCTCCCGTCAAACGGCAGGTTGCGTTAAAGATCATCAAAGCGGGCCGCTATGACAAGTCCGCATTAATACGCTTTGATCTGGAGCGGCAGGCGCTGGCCATGATGGATCACCCTGCCATCGCCAAGGTTTTCGACGCTGGTTCCACGGCCGAAGGCCAACCGTACTTCGCCATGGAGCATGTGGTGGGCCTGCCCGTCACCGAATATTGCGACGAGAAACGTCTCTCGCCCAGCGAGCGCCTGCTTATTTTCACAATGGTATGTGAAGGAGTGCAGCACGCGCATCAGAAAGCGATTATCCATCGCGACCTGAAACCTACCAACATCCTGGTGGCGGAAGTGGATGGCAGGCCACTGCCGCGCATTATCGACTTCGGACTGGCCAAAGCGATCCTCCAGCAACCGCAGGGCGGCGGGACGATGGTGACGCGTGCGGGAGGATTGGTGGGCACGCCGGGCTATATGAGCCCGGAGCAGATGGATCCTCGCACGGCCGATGTAGATACCCGAGCCGACGTCTATTCGCTCGGCGTGGTGCTCTACGAACTGCTCACGGGAGTGTTAGCCCTGGATGCGCAGCAGTGGGAGAGCAAACCCTTTCATGAAGTTCTGCGGCAGGCGCACGAAGAGGAGCCTACGAGTCCAAGCACAAGACTCAGTAACGACCCGGCTGCTGCGGCCATCGCGGAAAAACGGAGCACGGATCCACGGCAACTGGCGAACATGCTGCGCGGCGACCTGGACTGGATCACCTTAAAAGCTCTGGAGAGAGACCGCGCCCGCAGGTATGGCACGCCTGCGGAGCTGGCGGCCGACCTCGGCCGCTATTTGCGCAACGAACCTGTCATTGCGCGGCCCGCAACCCTGGTTTACCGGACAAAGAAATACGTTCAGCGCCATAAATTCGGAGTGGCTGCGGCCAGCGCTGCGACGCTGCTGCTGGTCGCGTTCGGAGTGATGCAGACAATCGAGTTGCGGCGGATTACCCGGGAGCGCAACCGCGCCGATCGCGTCACGAAGTTTATGACCGGCATGTTCAAGGTATCGAACCCGAGCGAAGCGCGCGGCAACGCGGTCACGGCGCGCGAGATTCTGGATAAATCCTCGAAAGATATCGACACCGGCCTGCGCAAGGACCCGGAGCTGCAGGCCCAACTGATGGAAACCATGGCACAGACGTATGCCGGGCTGGGTCTGTATGGCCGCGCGCAAGATTTGGTAGAACACGCACGGGCAATTAAGGGTTCGATGTTCGGAGAACGAAGCCGGGAAACACTGGCAAGCAACAGTTATCTGGCCCAGCTACTCCGCGCACAAGGGCATTTGCCGGAGGCGGAAAAGTTGTTGCAAAACACGGTAGAGGCCCAGCGCCAGGTTCTCGGCCCCAATGATCCTGACACTTTGGCGTCTATGGATCGCCTGGGCTATGTTTATGCCAATGAAGCACGTCACGCCGAGGCTGAAAACCTGTTCCGCCAAACGCTGAACACCGAGCGCAAAGTACTGGGCCCAGACGATCCTCAAACCCTGAGCACTTTGAACGAACTGGCGGAGATTCTGACACCGCAGGGCCGGTATACAGAGGCAGATCAGATCTATGGCGAACTGATCGCAGCGCAGAAACGAACTCTGGGGCCGGACCATCCAGCGACCCTGCTTTCGATGTCCCACGCAGCCGAGAATCTCGAGGAGGAGGGCCGCTTTCCAGAAGCTGAAAACCTGTATTCCGAGGTGATTGCTGCTCAGCGTCGCGTACTTGGGCCGGAACATCCCCAAACTCTTAGGGCAATGATGATGCTTGCCGTCAACATGATGAAGGAGGGCCATTATGCCGAAGCCGACAATCTCCAGAGCCAGATTATCGAGGTCAAGACCCGCGTGCTAGGCCCAGCCCACACCTCCACGTTGCAGAGCATGGAAATGGAAGCGCTGGTCCTTAGCCGCGAGGGACATTATTCTGATTCAGAGAAAATGTTTCGCGATGTGATCGAGACGGCGGAGAAAACCGGTCAGCCGGCTACAGTGGCGGAGGCTTGGTACAACTTTGCCTGCGCTGAGGCTGCGAGAGGTCGGCCGGACGAAGCCTTTGCTGACCTGAACCATGCCGTCGAAAACGGCCTCATCTCGCCGGGAGAGCTTTCAGCTGATCCTGAATTGAAGTCTCTTCACAGTGACCCGCGATTCGACGCCTTGGTCACAAAGGCACGCGAAACGATCAGCGCGAAGAGAAAGTAGTAGGATTCTCTATCCGTGATTAACCAGACCTTCTCACACTATCGCGTTGTTGAAAAACTCGGTAGAGGAGGGATGGGAGTGGTCTACAAGGCCGAGGACATTTCTTTAGGCCGATTTGTTGCCCTCAAGTTCCTTCCTGACGATGTTTCTCGAGATGCTCAATCCTTGGAGCGCTTTAACCGCGAGGCGCGCGCTGCCTCTGCCCTAAACCATCCCAACATCTGCACGATTTATGAAATTGGCGAGCACGATGGCAAACACTTTATTGCCATGGAATTTCTTGATGGCTTGACGCTGAAACACCGCATCGGTGGCCGTCCTCTGGATATTGAAACTGCGCTCTCGATCGCAATCGAAATCGCCGATGCGCTCGATGCAACACACTCGCAGGGCATCATTCACCGCGACATCAAACCTGGAAACATTTTCATTACCAAACGCGGCCACGCGAAGGTTCTGGATTTCGGTCTCGCCAAAGTGACTGCGGCGAGTAGTTCCTCAACCGGCTTGGCGAGCGCCAGGACCCAGAGTCAGATCGATGAAGAGTACCTCACCAGCCCAGGGTCAGCCCTCGGCACAGTTGCGTATATGTCTCCGGAACAGGCCCGTGCTCGAGAATTGGACGCGCGCACCGATTTGTTTTCGTTTGGCGCCGTGCTCTACGAGATGACCACTGGCGTTTTGCCGTTTCGCGGCGAAAGCTCTGCCGTAATATTCAGCGCGATTCTTGAGCACGATCCGGTTCCGGCCGCGCGACTGAATCCTGATCTTCCTCGCAGCATGCAGGCGATCATCGAAAAAGCTCTGGAGAAGGATCGCGGCCTCCGCTACCAAAGTGCAGCCGAGATGCTGGCCGATTTGAAGCGGGTGAAGCGGGAGATTGAAACCCACTCACGCGCTACCTGGAATGACGCTGCCTCAAGATCGTCGGGCTCGGATCCTGCGATTAGCGCCGGGAAAGGTCCGTTTGCTCGGCCAATCAGCGATTCCCGGCACAGTATTCAAGAACCCATCACTCAGATGGGTGCTCAAGCTGCGGGGCAAGATTCCAGCAGTAAACGTGGGACAGAATCTATACTGACGCCGCAAGCGGTGAGTGGGGCAGCTCGAGTCGAAAGTGCTTCAGGAAATACCGCTGCTCCTCTTTTGCCTTCACGCCCTTCCTGGTGGCTGCCAGCAGCTGTAGCAACAGCTGTGATCGTCGCGGCACTCTTCGCTGGCGGGTATTACCTGGCTTCGCGGAGATCGCATCAACTTGCGGCTGACACCGCCGGACCACGTACGCTAGCTGTTCTTCCATTTCGCAATCTTCGCGGAGATCCGCAAGCTGATTTTCTTGGCTTCTCTCTGGCCGACGCGGTGATTACGAAGCTTGCCTACATCAGCACCCTGACAGTCCGCCCATCGTCTTCCGTCGAACGCTACCGTAATCAAACCATCGATCCCCCAAAAGTAGCGGCCGATCTCAACGTAGGTACCCTGCTCACAGGTACCTTCATCAAAGATGGCGATGACTTGAGAATCACCACACAACTAATTGACGTTAAGCCCGACAAGATCCTGTGGCAGGATTCCTTCGACACCAAATTCGACAAACTGCTTACAGTGCAAGACCGTGTTTCCGAGCTGATTATTCAGGGATTGCAACTGACGCTTTCGCCGGCTGAAACAAAAAAGCTTAAGCCACAGGCTCCGATCAACCCTAACGCGTACGAATACTATCTGCGTGGAGTCGATCTCTATTCTTTGAACGACTTTGTGGCTGCGATCACGATGCTGGAGAAGTCAACATCTATTGAGCCTGGCTATGCGCCTGCATGGGCATATCTGGGCCGCGCCTATGCGACCAATGCATCGCTGCAGTTCGGAGGACACGAGCTTTACGGCAGCGCACAGACAGCGTTTGAAAAAGCAATTGCGCTCGATCCTGCTCTTGTCGCTCCGCGGGTTTACATGGCAAACCTGCTTACTGATACCGGTAGGGTTGAACAATCTGTTCCTCTACTCAGAGAGGCCATACAAAACAGTCCAAACGATGCCGAAGCGCACTGGGAGTTAGGATACGCCTATCGCTTCGGAGGCATGCTGCCGGACGCAGTCACGGAATCGGAACTGGCGCGGAGACTTGATCCGCATGTGAAGATCAACAGCTCGGCGATGAACGCTTATCTCTATCTCGGTGAGTACGACAAATTCCTGCAGAGCCTGCCCGTGAACGACTCCCCGTATATCTTGTTCTATCGCGGATTCGCGGAATACTATGCTGGGAGAATGCAAGAGGCCGCAACAGACTTTAATCGCGCTTTTGAGCAGGATCCGTCGCTGATGCAGGCGGCGATTGGCAAGGCACTCAGCTACGCAATAAATAAGAATGATATCGCTGGTCTTGCTCTATTGCGCCAGACGGAAGAGAAAATCGAGAAGCTCGGAGTGAGCGACGCCGAAGGCATCTACAAAGTAGCGCAAGCTTATGCTGTGCTCGGCGATAGAGCTTCGTCACGGAGAATGCTGCGGCGCAGTGTTGAAGGCGGTTTCTTCTGCTATCCCTATTTCGAATCTGATCCGCTCCTCAACAATCTGCACAGAGAACCCGAGTTTGCCGAAATCACAGCGCAGGCGCGCGAAAGACACGAAAAGTTCAAAGCTAGATTCTTCTGAGGTGCCTAGAGCAATCGGCGGTTATCTCGCGCCTTCAACGATTACCCCTCCATGTAAAACAGTGTTCTGGCTCGACACACTCGGACCAGCCCGATAGTGTCCTAAATTTGCGCTGATGAAAACAACAGGCGATTGCGAGCCTACCGACAAACCCTCATTCGTTGACGCGCCGAACCCGCATCCGTAAGATGAGGCGACCCCGAAGCCAGCCATCTCCCGAATGATTGGTCAAACCATCTCGCACTATCGCATTACCGAGAAGCTTGGGGGCGGCGGCATGGGAGTCGTCTACAAAGCCGAGGACACTCGCCTTCACCGCTTCGTCGCCCTGAAATTCCTCCCCGACCAAGTCGCTCGCGATCCCCAGGTGCTGGCTCGTTTTCAGCGCGAAGCGCAAGCCGCGTCCGCGCTCAACCATCCCAACATCTGCACCATCTACGACATCGGCGACCAGGACGGCAAGGTCTTCATCGCCATGGAATTTCTCGATGGCGTAACCCTGAAACATCGTATCGGTGCCAAGCCCATGGAACTGGAAGCGCTGCTCGACCTGGGAATCGAGATCGCCGACGCACTGGATGCCGCGCACGCCAAAGGGATTGTTCATCGGGACATCAAGCCGGCGAACCTGTTCGTGACCGAGCGCGGACACGCCAAGATCCTTGATTTCGGACTGGCGAAAACCCGGGTGCCGGAGACCCCGGACGGGGCCACCGTGGCCAGCGCCGCGGATCCGCATCTCACAAGTCCGGGCAGCACTCTGGGAACCGTAGCTTACATGTCTCCCGAGCAAGCGCTGGGCAAGGACCTCGACGCCCGCACCGATGTGTTTTCTTTTGGCACGGTGCTGTACGAAATGGCGACTGGACAATTGCCTTTCAGCGGAGAGACAACTGCCGCGATCTTCGATTCCATTCTTCACAAGGAGCCTGCGCCGACGCATCGGCTCAATCCCGGTCTCGCCCCCGGGCTTGAGCACATCATCAGCAAGGCCCTCGACAAAGACCGCGAGACCCGCTATCAAAGCGCCGCCGAGATCCGCGTCGACCTGAAACGGCTGAAACGAGACAGCACGTCGGACAGAGTGAGTGTCGCGGCTCCTTCCGCGACTCAAGCGCTAGAAGGCAAGCGGCGCTGGCTCTGGCCGCTGGCGGGTGTGACTGGATTGCTGGTGGCGGCGGTTGCCGTCTGGGCTTGGTTCCCGCCAAGTCCGCCCAAGGTCACCGGCATCACGCAAATCACGCGTGACGGCTACATCATGGGAAATATGCTGACCGATGGCGCGCGGGTCTATACCACGCAGTGGCGTCCTGAAGGGGTGGTACTCGCGCAGGTTTCAGCGACGGGCGGCGAAACCTCGACCAGCCCGGCTCCCCTCGGGAGCATGGATATCTTTAGCATCTCGCCGGACCATTCCCAACTGCTGGTGGGCAGCATGGTGGCGACCGGCGACAGAGTTGTGCCTTTGTGGGCGCTGCCATTGCCCGCTGGTTCGCTGCGGCGTCTGGGTAACATTGAGGGTAGCGACGGCGCCTGGTCGCGCGATGGAAGCCGTCTCGTGTTTATCAAAGGCTCGGATTTGTACCTGGCGAACGCCGATGGTACGGGGGCGCAACTTCTCGTCTCCGCCCCGGGTGCGGCGTATGGTCCCGCGTTCTCTCCCGATGGCAGTCGGATCCGCTTTTCGGTCCAGGGTCAGGCCAACACGAACTCGCTGTGGGAGGTCCGCTCTGAGGGATCCAATCTGCATCAACTGCTCAAGGGTTGGCACAATCCGCCGCAGGAAAACTGGGGCCGCTGGACCCCGGATGGGCGCTACTACATCTTCGAAAGCGGCCAAGGAAAAAGCAACGATATTTTCGCCGTCGCGGACTCGGTGGGACTGTTTCGCAAAGCTTCCGCTATTCCCACGCAGCTGACGACGGGCCCGATCGTATATCACACGGCCTTGCCGAGCCTGGATGGCAAGAGGCTATTTGTGCAGGGCACGCAGCCGCGCGGCGAACTCGTACGTTACGACGCCGCTGCCAAGCAATTTGCCCCGTTCCTTGGGGGAATTTCCGCGAGCGACGTAGCCTTCTCGCGCGATGGCAAATGGGCCGCATGCGTGGCGGTTCCCGACGGCACGCTGTGGCGCAGTCGTGTAGACGGCAGCGAACGGCTGCAGCTTACGTATCCGCCCGCAGTGGCTGCGCTTCCGGTCTGGTCGCCAGACGGGAGCCAAATCGCTTACATTTCGGGCCAAGCAGGAAAGCCATTCAAGATCTTTCTGGTTTCCGCGCAAGGCGGTTCGCCCGAGGAGCTGTTGCCGGAAAACATTGGGGAAATCGATGCTACCTGGTCTCCCGATGGTACCCAGGTTGCCTTTGGACGGATTTCCTCCAGGAACACCGGAACCAAGGATATTCAGCTCGTGGATATGAAGACGCGCCAGACATCCACCTTCCCCGGTTCCAAGGGCCTATTTTCCCCGCGCTGGTCTCCCGACGGCCATTACCTGGCGGCCACCAGTGTCGAGGGCTCGCATAAGATGATGCTCTATGATTTCCGCACGCAGAAGTGGTCGGAATGGTTCGCGGATGCCAACGTGAACTATCCGTATTGGTCATCGGACAGCCGCTACATGTATTACGACAACTTCAATGTCGAGAATCCCAAGTGCCACCGCGTTAAGGTAGGGGATAACCGGCCCGAGGATCTATTCAGTTTGGGGAGTCTTCGTCGCTATTTCGGACCTTGGGGATCGTGGAGCGGCCAGGCGCCGGACGACTCGCGGCTTTTTGTGCGGGATGCCAGCACCGAGGATATCTACGCGCTGGATGTGGACCTTCCCTGAGAAGTCCTAGCAGCGCTGGCGGGGGCGCCTGCCCTCTTTAAACTTCGGGCTAATTACCCCTATTCCACTTCAGCGTGCACGCTCAACGCACTTGGATAACCCCCCGGCAGCTGATTGCTCCTGGTTAACGCGCAACTCGGAAGTTATCAGTCGTCCGTTGGATGAGTACCGATAAACGCGCTTATCGCCATCAACTTTCAGAATCGTCGGCAACTCTTCCTTTACCGGGTTAGGTAAGACTTGCCCGTCATTCGCCCAGAATCGTTGGCTACCATTCATGGAACTAACTGTTTGCGCCATCAATAATCGGTTAACACACCACAGGGCATTGAAAGTGCTGGACCAATAAGGATATCTTCGCAGTCAGATCGTCTGAGTTTGCACCAGGTGGTCGGCCTCGGGGGCGCGAATATGTGGCGCAAGGGTAGAACGTGAAATACAAGGAGCACCTGCCTCACTCATCGCTTCAGGATCATGTGAAGTGTTTCTGGATCATGGAGCGTGAGTACACGTCTGAGCATCCCGCGGAGGACGTGACGCCCGATGCGTACATCGAGCTGATCGTCAACTTTGGGACGCCGTACGTGTTGCAAGCGGAAGGCGTACCAGACCGCGAGATGCCGAGGGCTATCCTGGTAGGCCTACAGAGCAAGCCCCTAATCTTTCGTTGCGATGGGACGGTCAAGCTTGTGGCAACGAGATTTTACGCCTGGGGCGCGCTGCCCTTCCTCGCCGATCGAGCGCGGGGACTCGACAACCTGTCGGCAACGCTGGGGCAGGAGTGGGATGACTTGGCGACTCGGATCGAATCCTCGGTTCGTGAAGATGACTATGATGCCGTCGTCGCCATCGTCGAAGATCACCTCATCGAGAGGCTGCTGACCGCGAGGGTTGATCTGAAGAAGATACAGTCCGCGGCGAAGATGCTCTATCTCCAAAAGGGACAGTTTCGCGTCGCCGAACTAGCGGACCATTGCAACCTCTCCACCCGGCAGCTGCAGCGACAGTTCCACGACGTGGTGGGGGTCTCAGCAAAGACGCTGGCACGCTCAATCCGCTTTGAGGAGGTCCGGAAGCGACTGATGTTCGACCCGGAGCAGAGCCTGACCGCACTGGCCTATAAACACGGGTATGCCGATCAGGCCCACTTCATTCGCGACTTCAAGGAGTTCGCGGACCGCACCCCCAGCGAGTTCGCCCGCGAGATGCGGTCCATCCAGGCCATTTTCCGCGACCGCGACAATGTCGTTTTTCTACAATCCAGTCGGCCAGGGCGCCGCTAGACTGGCGGCGCAGTCAAATTAACCAACGGGAGGTACTCCAATGAACAGGGTAAAGATCATCAGCGTGCTGGTCCTCGACCAGGACGCGGCCATCGAATTCTACACACGGAAACTTGGTTTCGAACTCCGCGAGGACAAGCCCTTCGGAGAGAGCCGCTGGGTCACGATCTCGCTGCCGAAGAACAGCGACCTTACCCTCGCGCTAGAGTTGGCCAAGAAGGCCGACGACAAGGCGATAGTAGGCAAGCAGGGTGGTAGCCACGCCTTCCTGGGCCTCGACACGTCGGACTGCATCGGCGACTACACGCGGATGAAGCCGCTGGGCGTGAAGTTTCTCGGCGAGCCGCAGTCGGGCCCCTGGGGCACGGGAGTGCAGTGTGAAGACCTCTACGGCAACAAGATCTTCCTGAGCCAAGAGCCATGAGTTTCGGCGCAAACGCGGCGCGTAGGGCAGCTGCGACCTGACGCGTGGTACGTGCGCTTAGACGATCGTCGTTCCAGTTCCGAAATGGCTGAGGCTAGTCCCCTCAACAAATGCGAGTGAGCGGCTTCAGCAGCAAATGTGCTTTGGCCGATTTGGGGCTCAGTTCGTTGGATCACAATGGCCATCGGGGAGACACCCAGCGCCGAAGTCGCATCGGCCCGTGACCTCTAGGGATATGTGTCACTCCAAGAGGCCAGAAAAAATCTCCTGCTCTCACTGTTCTTCTGTGTCTCTGCGACGAGATCGGAGACTGATTGTGGCAAGCAGGCGAGGATCTCGGCGCATGGTCGGCAACTCTTCCATAAAAAGAGTACGGGAAGCTGTGTCTGTCATCCGGCAGAAAATATTCTTTCCAGCGATTAATCACCTCTTCAAGGGGTCACCGGTACCGGGTTGGGCGATAACTGGTTCTTGTAACCCTTGCTGAACCGCACGCGGGAGGAGCCAATAGATCAGGAGGGGTAGCGGCAGAAGTGCTGGTAGGGTCAGAAATGGGGAGCCGCGCAGGAAGGCCGGGAAAACTTGCT
>JBEKDY010000110.1:0-14339 GCA_050014115.1 Candidatus Sulfotelmatobacter sp.
CAATATCCATCACGAAAGCGACGCACTGCGACACTGCTGTTAGGGAGGGAAATCATCATGCCGCGACTCGGAGAGTTTTCTCGCAGACATTTTATGACGTCGGTGGCTGCGGCCGCCGGTTCAACTTTGTTGCCGAGCGCACTAATGAAAGCTCCTCCACAGGACCCAGTGGTAAACACGATCCAAAAAGCTGGCAAGCCTGTCAGCTACGAGAAAGTGCCCTGGAAGGCGCGCCCGTTCCCGATGAAGCAGGTGCGGTTGGGAGACGGTCCATGCAAAATCGCGATGGAAGCCGACCGCCAGTATCTGCATTCGCTGCCGCCGGATCGCCTGCTGCACGCGTTTCGAATCAACGCCGGCATTCCTTCCTCGGCGCAGCCGCTCGGTGGATGGGAAGCTCCCGACTGTGAACTTCGCGGTCATTACGCCGGCGGCCATTATCTTTCCGCCAGCGCGCTGATGTATGCCAGTTCCGGAGACGATGACCTCAAAAACAACGCAAACACCGTAGTGGCGGAACTCGGCAAATGCCAGGTTGCGTTGAAAAGTGGTTATCTCAGCGCGTTTCCGGTTGAATTCTTCGACCGGCTGCGCGAACGGCAAAAAGTGTGGGCTCCCTTCTACACCGTTCACAAGATCATGGCCGGGCTGCTCGACATGTACTTATACTGCGGCAACGAGCAGGCCCTCGACATGGTTCAGAAAATGGCCGGCTGGACTGCCGGCTACACCGGCTCGCTGAGTTACGAACACATGCAGCGCGTGCTGGGCACGGAATTTGGCGGCATGGGCGAAGTGCTTTCGAATCTGTACGCGGTCACGGGCAAGGATTATTACCTGGAAGTCGCGCAGCGTTTCGACAAGAAGCAGTTCTTCGATCCGCTGGCGGCGCACCGGGATGAACTGAAAGGCCTGCACGTCAACACGCACATCCCGCAGGTCATCGCCGCAGCGCGGTACTACGAACTTACCGGCGACCGGCGCTATCGCGATATCGCCGAGTATTTCTGGGACGAAGTGGTCAGCGAGCGTTCGTACTGCACCGGCGGCACCAGCAACGGTGAGTCATGGAACACGGACCCGGGCAAGCTTTCAACCGAACTCAGCACCAACACCACAGAATGCTGCTGCGCCTACAACATGATGAAGCTGACGCGGCACTTGTTCGGCTGGTCACCCGACGCGCACCTCATGGATTACTACGAGCGCACTCTATTCAATCACCGCCTGGGCACCATCAACCCCGAAGATGGCACCATGATGTATTACCTTCCGCTGGCGGCGGGCTACTGGAAAACTTTCGGCAAACCGTTTGACGCGTTCTGGTGCTGCACCGGAACCGGCTCGGAAGAATACGGAAAGCTGACCGACACCATTTATTTCCACGACGACGATTCACTCTACGTAAATCTCTACATCGACTCGCAACTGGAATGGCCCGAGAAGGGTCTGCGCGTAAAGCAGGAGACGCGCTTTCCAGAGGAGCAAGGCACCACCATCACCGTCACAGCGAAAAGCCCAGCACCACTCGCGATCAATCTTCGCATTCCGTACTGGGTGCAAGGCGGCAGCGTGAAAATCAACGGAGCGGCGCTGCCCGCCTTCGCCAGCCCGAGCAGCTATCTCACGCTCAACCGCGTCTGGAAAACGGGAGACAAAATCGAACTCAGCTTGCCGATGAGTCTTCATATCGATCCCATGCCCGACAACGAGACCATCCAGGCCGCGATGTATGGTCCCCTTGTGCTGGCCGGGCGCTTCGACGCGGTCACAAAAGAGATGAGCTACGGAGATTACGAGCCGAAGCCGGGCGACCAGAAAAAAGTAGCAGACATTGTCGCGGACCCAAGCAGGCCAGCGGCATGGATTGAACCCGACGCCAGGCAGCCACTCACGTTCAACACGGTCGGACAATCGCAACCGACAACCATGGTTCCTCTCTACAAAGTAATTCACGAACGCTACGCGGTTTACTGGAAGGTGGGCAACAAGACCGCGTAGTCGAGCGGTAAAACCGAGATGTCTCGACGCGGGGAAAGATAACTCATGACTTTTTGCGGGCGAACCGCCCTTGGCGGCATTATTCTAGTTTGCGCTCTGATGCAGATGTTCCCGCAATCGTCGTCCGCTCAAACCAACGCGCCCGCGACAGCCTCCGTCGAAAGTCGACGCCAGCAACTTCTCTCCCTGTTTGACGAGCAGTGGCAATACACTTTGCGCTGCAATCCCGAGTGGGCCACCATGTTGGGTGACAACCGCTATAACGATCGCCTGAGTGACGAATCTCCCGAGTTCTTCCAATCTGAACTCGATCAGGAACGCAAATTCCTGGCACGCTTTGAGGCGATCGACCCCGCAGGCTTCTCGCGACAAGACACTCTGAGCCGGGAATTGATGATCCGCGAACTGCGCCAGCAGATTGAAGGCGCGCAGTTCAAGCCCTGGGAGATGCCGGTCAACCAGATGAACGGCATGCATCTCGAACTGCCGGACATAGTTCCACTCATTCCTTTCAATACGGTTACCGACTACGACAACTACCTGGCCCGCCTGCGCCAGATTCCGCACGCATTCGATCAAATGACCGCCAACATGCGGCAAGGCCTGCGCGATGGCCTGATGCCTCCGCGCTACCTTCTCGAGAAAGTTTCCGCTGAAGCCGACGATGTCGCAAGCAAGACTGGTGAGAATAGCCCGTTTGCCAAGCCGGTAAGAAAGTTTCCCTCGAGTGTGCCCGCAGCCGATCAGAAGCGCCTGCGCGACGCGGTGCTCGCAGCCGTCGCTGACCAGATCATCCCCGCGTACCAGCATTTTGCCGCTTTCGTTCGCACCGACTATGCACCGCACGGCCGCACCGACCCGGGCGTCTGGTCTCTTCCCGACGGCGCGGCGCGCTACCGCTTCGAAATCCGTCGCATGACGACCACCGACAGGACGCCGGAGGAAATCCACGCCCTCGGCTTAAAACAAATCGACGATATCGAAGCCGAAATGCTCGCCGTCGCCCACAAGCTGGGATTCAAAGACCTCGCAACTCTGAACGATCACATCAAGAACGAACGGCGCTTCTACGCAACCTCAGGCCAGCAGGTGCTAGATCTGTACACGAACTACGCGCGCGGCATGGAACCCGAATTACCCAAACTCTTCGGCCATCTTCCGAAGAGCAAGCTCACCGTGATCCCCATGGAAGCTTCGCGCTCGAAGAACGCCGTCCCCGCGGACTACACCGACGGCGCGGCGGATGGCTCGCGCCCCGGACACATCAACGTCAACGAGTGGGATCCCGAGCACCGCCTCGTGCTGAACATTGAGGCCATCGCCTACCACGAAGGCATCCCCGGCCATCACCTGCAACTTTCTCTGGCGCAGGAAATGCAGAACCTGCCGGAGTTTCGGCGGCACGCGGGCTACACCGCGTTCGTCGAGGGCTGGGCACTTTACGCAGAGCGACTCGGAAAGGAGGTTGGACACTATCAAGATCCCTACAGCGACTACGGCCGTCTGGAAAATGAAATGTGGCGCGCGATCCGTCTGGTCATCGACACCGGCGTGCACGAGAAACATTGGTCTCGTGATCAGATGGTGGAATATTTCCATCGCTACACCGCAATGGACGAGCCGAATGTTCAGAGCGAAGTCGACCGCTACATCGCGTGGCCCGGCCAGGCGCTGGCGTATAAGCTCGGGCAACTGGAAATTCTGAAACTGCGCGAAGAAGCGCGGCAGAAGCTCGGCGACAAATTTGATATCCGGGCCTTCCACGACGAAGTACTGGGGAACGGCGCGCTCCCGCTGGATGTGTTGGACTCGGAAGTAAGCGGCTGGATCGACAGCCAATCAAAACACTAAGAACTTCAGAACGAAACGTCGACCGGCTTTCCCTCAAATGTCACGCTGCGCTTGGTTTCGCCGAGCCGCACCGTGATGGCCTTCGTTCCCGCTGCCAACATCCGCGAACCGGGAGCGAGCCGCAGATTGAGTCTTCTGCGCGCATCGTCCCACGCCATCTGGATTCCCATCCATTCCCCTTTGCGATAATCGAACGACGCGCCGTCGTCTTCGTAAAGCAAGAACGAAGCATCCGCGCCGGGATAGATCGAAACCGAAAGCGGCTCATCCACTTTCTCGCCGGTAAACTGCTTCACCGGACCCAGCGGCAGGATCGATCCAGCGCGCACATAAAGTGGAATCGTTTCCAGATCCACAGGCCGATTGATTTCACGCCCTCCCTCCAGGCGTTCACCAGTCCAAAAATCAGACCAAGCACCACGCGGAAGGTAGACTCGGCGCGTCGTTGCTCCGTTCTCAACCACGGGAGCAACCAGAATGCTGCGGCCCCACATATATTCGTCGCCGCACTCCACCGCCTTCGGATCGTCCGGAAAGTGCAGCCACAGCGCCCGCATGATCGGCATTCCCGTCGTCGCACACTCACGCACCGCACTGTAGAGATAAGGCAACATGCGGTAACGCAGCTCAAGATATTTCCTGCAGATCGGCTCCACGCGCGCATCGTGCAGCTGACTCGAATCAGGAGTGGCAGCGCCGTTGTAATTTCTGATTTCTACCGGACCCGGATCTCCCGTGTTCCATCCCCACGGAAGCCGCAACTTCCAGGTGCGGCCGTGACAACGGAACAGCGGGCAGAATGCCCCGAACTGAAACCAGCGCACATACAATTCCGCGGTAAATTCCGGGGTGGGCACAAAACCTCCAATGTCCGTGCCCCAATACGGAATGCCGCTGAGCGCGGTATTCAGCGCAATCGGAATATGCGTCTTCAAAGTTTCCCAGGTGGAGGACACATCACCCGACCAGAGGAACGAACCATATCGCTGCATGCCGGCGTAGCCATTGCGATGCAGCGCGTAAGGCCGCTCGTTCGGACGATCCATCTGCGGGCCTTCCCAGTACATGCGATTGCGCACCAACCGCGACGCGACATCGAGCGGATCACCTTCATCCGGCCACCATCCATCGATGCCGAGCGCAAAATCTTTGCGATGCACGTCCCAATAGCAGCTGGCAGCTTCTTCATCGAACCGCGAAACCTCGCACGGATCGTGAACCGTGCCGTGAAGTTTGTCCGACAAAATCACCACATGCACCACGGCCCGAAAATGCTCTCCGTGCAACTCATTGAGCATTTCTTTAGGGTCCGGGAAAACTCGAGAGTTCCACACAAACGATCCATTTTCGGTGTTCCAGCCCGAAGGACAAAAGCCAGTACCCAAATAGATGAGAGCATCACAAGGCAATTTCTTTTCGCGGAAGGTCTTCGCTTCGGCAAGCACTTCCTCCCGGCTGGCGAGTGTCCGGTGTGACTGCTGATACCCGAAGCTCCACAGTGGCGGCATCTCGGCATGGCCCGTGATGCGCGCGTATTCAGCCATAATCGTGGCCGGATCGGGCGATGCCACGAAAAACAAATCAAGCGCAGCGCCCGGATTCGCGGATTGAAACTTGCCCTGCGATCCGGTGAAATCGAAAGTGCCGTAAGGCTGATGAAAAAATATTGCCCACCCGGACGTGCCGACGATCCAGGGAATGGGAACGCGGCCGCCGTGAGTCGCGAGTTTGTACGCACCTTGCCCGCTGCGCATGGAATCCGTGGATCCGCGACGGTCGAACTGCGGCCCGCCCTCCCCTAAACCGAACAACGGCGAACTTCCATTCAGAAAAGTCAGGACACCAGCGCCTTCGTCCCAGACCAACTGCTGGATGACATCGCCGCGCTCGTTTGCGACTGAGATGCTAACGGGGTGGAAAGAAATTTTGAGGCGGAAATTGCCGGCGGCGATGCTGTCCGCAGGCGCTCGAAGCTTGGCTACCGGAGCGCCCCAGGACTCCTGAACGAGGGAGCCGTCAAAAGGGATTTGCGCAACCGTTCCGTTATCGATGGGGAGGATGCTCAGCCGAAACGTGTGGACGCTGATCGAAGTGACTTGTATCTCAATCGGCTTTTCTGGAGCGTGGGCGTCATCCTGTGCGGCTCCCTGCTTCGAGGAAACAATAATTCCAGTGGACGCCGCCAGCAATCCCTTCAAAACATCCCGACGATTCCACCGCGGAGTCATAACTGTCGAATATTCTCCAGCCTCGAGGGTCGGGCAGATTGTAACTGAAACCGACAAATGGAGTAAACGTTTACCATCGATCGCGTATAATTCCGATTCGTCAGAACATTCGGAGTGGAATATTCGTGGATGGAGGTAGCAATTTGCGGTGGCGGATCGCCATCCTGGTCAGCGCTGCGATCGCCATCAGTTACCTTGATCGGCAGACGCTGCCGGTAGCCGTCCAGGCGATCAGCAAAGATATTCCGCTGACCAACGGACAATTTTCCGCGCTCCAATCTGCGTTCCTGTTCGCCTACGCGCTGATGTACGCAGGCGGCGGCAAATTGGTGGACCTCCTTGGAACGCATCGCGGCTTTACGGTGATCATGTTGTTCTGGTCGCTGGCTTGCGCAAGTCACAGTCTGGCCACCAGTTTCGGCATGCTGGCCGCAAGCCGGTTCCTGCTCGGAGTAGGCGAAGGTGGCGGTTTTCCTGCCGCGACCCGCGCAGTTGCGGAATGGTTTCCTACAAAAGAACGTGCCACCGCAATGGGCATCATCAACGCCGGCACCGCCATCGGAGCGGTCATGGCCCCTCCGCTGATCGCGGCTGTTCTCGGCTACACGAACTGGCGTTGGATATTCGTTCTCACCGGCGCGCTCGGTCTGCTCTGGGTTGCCTGGTGGCAGTTTTCGTATTCTCCTCCGCGCACAACTCCCGCGGAGACGATCGTCGAGCAGACAACCGTCGACGCAATTTCACATCCGGCTTCAGAGGCAACATCTCCGCTGCCGTGGATCCGCCTGTTCCGCATCCGTGAGACCTGGGGCCTGGTCACCGCGAAATTTCTAAGCGATGCAGCGTGGTTTTTCTACCTGTTCTGGCTCCCCAAGTATCTCTACGACGCTCGCGGCTTTGATATCAAAGCGGTCGGCACTTTCGCCTGGATGCCCAGCGCGGCGGCTGGCGTGGGATGTCTGCTGGGCGGCGGATTTTCCAGCTACCTGGTGCGTCGCCAGTTCTCGCTCGGCGTGGCGCGGAAGCTGGCACTCGGTCTCAGCGCCGCAGTCATGCCCTTCGTCATTCTGGTGCCTCACGTTCCCGTGTCCTGGGCCATCGGCCTCTTCTGCCTCGCGTATTTCGGCCAGCAGTCGTGGTCCACTCTGGTCATGGTTCTGCCCGCGGATCTCTTCCCGCAAAATGTGGTCGGCTCCGTCGCCGGACTGGTAGGTTTTGGCGGAGCAATGGGCGGGATCGTCTTCGGAGAGGTGGCAGGCTACCTGCTCGACCACGGCTTCGGATACAGCGCCGTTTTTCGTATCGCGGGCACGCTGCACGTCGCCGCGTTTCTGATTATTCTGATTGCCGTTCCCGTTCTGCTGCCGTTGAATTTGGAGCGGAAACTGAATTACCAGGGAGTCGCATGAAAATCACCGAGATTCGCACTCGGGCGGTGCGCTGGCGCGGAAAGACCGTCCCGCTGCCTCCCCATTTCTGCACCAACCCAATGGATCTGTTGGAGTTACCCGAAGCCTCCATGCAGACGTTTACGTTTCATGGCTGGCTGGTGGTCGAAGTGTTCACCGACGACGGGCTCGTAGGCCTGGGCAACGCTGCGCTGGCGCCACAGGTGACGAAACAGATCATCGATCTCTATCTCAAGCCACTGCTGATCGGCCAGGACCCGTGGGACATTGAACGCTTATGGCAACACATGTATCGGAAAACAATGGCGTTCGGCCGCAAGGGACTCGGCATGGTCGCGATCAGCGCGGTGGATATCGCATTGTGGGATCTGCTCGGGAAATCGGCCAAACAGCCCGTCTATCGCCTTCTCGGCGGCAGAACGAAGAATCGCATCTCCGTTTACGCGTCGCGGCTTTACAGCGTCGAGCTCAGCGAGCTCGCGGCCGAGGCAAAGCGTTACAAAGAAGAAGGTTATCGGGCAATGAAGCTCCGTTTCGGATGGGGACCTGCCGACGGCGCCGCGGGAATGCAGCGGAATGTCGAACTGGTGCGGACCGTCCGTGAAAGTGCCGGCGATGGCGTCGATGTAATGGCCGACGCTTACATGGGCTGGACTCTCGACTACGCGAAGCGCATGCTGCCGTTGCTGGAGCCCTTTCACCTGCGATGGCTGGAAGAGCCTGTGATCCCCGACGACATTCATGGCTATGCAGAGCTGAAGGCCTGCGGGCGAATTCCGATCGCAGGGGGCGAACACGAGTTCACTCTTTACGGATTTCGCGAGCTGCTCGAAGCTCGCGCGCTCGATTACATCCAGTTCGATACCAATCGCGTGGGCGGCATCACGCAAGCCCGCAAAATCGCTGCGCTTGCGGAGGCCTATTCCGTTCCGGTGATTCCTCATGCCGGACAGATGCACAACTACCACATTGTCATGGCCAGCCTGAACTCGCCGATGGCGGAGTATTTCCCCATCGTCGATGTGGAGGTGGGTAACGAATTGTTCTGGTACATCTTTCAAGGCGAACCCAGAGCGAAAGACGGGTTCATCGATCTCGACGAAAACACTCCCGGACTCGGACTGACCGTCAACGAATCCGGGCTCGAGCGGTTCGAAGTAATCGAATAATCCCTGGGGCAATAAAGCGATCCAATGACGAGACTTATTCAAATCAAAAAAGGAAACATCCGGCGAGTGGCGCTGGTGGAAGAACCCAACATCCGCTTGCTGGATAACTGCTCTTCGATCTACGAGTTAGCGCATATCGCCATCGCCGCGCGCATGAAACTCAGCGAGGCGGCGCGGCAGAGAGCCAGACTCGAAACCATCGACTACGACCCGATTTACAACGGAGCCTCGGAATGGCGACTGCTTCCGGCCATTGACCACCCTGAGGAATCCGCCCGCTGCTTGGTCTCCGGTACGGGACTCACCCATCTCGGCAGCGCGCGTGGACGCCAGTCCATGCACGCGACGGCTACCGAGGATCTGACCGACAGCATGAAGATGTTTCGCTGGGGAGTGGAAGGGGGACGCCCGGCTGCAGGAAACATCGGGATTGCGCCGGAGTGGTTCCACAAGGGCTCGGGCTGCGCGCTGCGTGCCCACGGTGAACCGCTCGACATTCCTTCCTATGCTGAAGACGGCGGAGAAGAGGCTGAGGTCGCGGGGGTTTATGTCATTGCCCGCGACGGACGGCCGTATCGCATCGGCATGGCGGTGGGCAACGAGTTTTCCGATCATCAATTTGAAAAGAAGAATTACCTGAACCTGGCGGGCTCGAAGCTTCGCACCTGCGCGCTCGGGCCGGAACTCGTGGTGGATGCGGAATTCGAATCCGTGCCGGTTGCGGCGACCATCGAGAGAGCCGGTAACGTCTACTGGACAAAGACTTTCCGCACAGGAGAATCCGAAATGTGCCACAGCCTGCGGAATATTGAGCATCATCACTTCAAATTTGAAGGCCACCGCAGGCCCGGAGACGTTCATGTTCACTTCTTTGGGACTGATTGCCTCAGCTTCAGCGATAAGATTCGTTTGCAAGATGGTGATGTCATGCAGGTTGCGGTCGAGGGTTACGGACGCCCTTTGCGGAACGCAGTGCGCATCGACGCGTCAAAACCAGCTCTAATTAATGTCGTTTCATTGGGATGAGTGGGGGCGATGAGCGAAATCAATGAGTGAAACCACGGCAAAACCACGCGTTGCAATTCTCGGACTTGGCATCATGGGCGCGGGCATGGCCAATCGTCTGCTCTCTGCCAACTTCCCGCTGACGGTCTATAACCGGAATCGCGAGAAAAGCGTTCCCTTCGCGGACGCCGGCGCGTTCATAGCAGCTTCACCGCGGGAGGCTGCATCGCGGTCAGAAATCATTCTCAGCATGGTGGGGGATGACGCTGCGTCACGAAACACATGGTTCGGAGAAAACGGAGCATTGGCCGGCGCGTCTCCAAACTCCGTGCTGATCGAATCCAGCACGCTGAGTGGCGAGTGGATTCAGGAACTTGCGGCCAAGGCTGGCGAGCGCGGCTGCCGATTTCTGGATGCGCCGGTCACCGGCACCAAGCCGCATGCTGCGTCTGGTGAATTGCTTTTCCTGGTCGGAGGTTCTGCAGACGCGCTGGATGCCGCGCGGCCTGTGTTTTCGGTGCTCGGGCGCGATGTGGTTCACCTGGGGCCGGTGGGGAGCGGCTCGTTGATGAAGCTTATCAACAACTTCGTCTGCGGCGTGCAGGCCGCGTCGTTTGCCGAAGCTGTGTCCATGATCGATGCTGGCGGCCTCGACCGCGCCAAGGCTGTCTCCATTCTCACCGGCGGCGCCCCTGGAAGCGCAATCGTGAAGAGAGTGGCTGACCGCCTCGCTGCCAATGACTTCACGCCGAACTTTGCGCTGCGCTGGATGGCGAAAGACATCTCGTATGCCATAGCCGACGCGTCCAAGAACGGAATCGCGCTGCAAACCGCGACGGCCGCGCTTTCCGTGTTCAAGCGGGCCATTGCTGAGGGCCACGGCGACGAAGATTTTTCGGCCGTTTCCAAATTGTCGAGGAAACAATCGAACTCATAATTTGTGCCGGAATCGAGGGACGAGATCGTGAAGCTCAACCGGGTTGCGTGCAGGGCACTTATTCCTGTCGTCACATCAATCTTGTTCTTGATGTCAACCGTTGCCGCGGCGCAACCCGCTGCCAGCAAGCCGGCTCCGACTCCGGGGCCGATGCTCGACCAGGGAATCGCGAGCTACGACACTCCTGACTTCACATTGAGCTTGGTACGTTCCTCGCAAACTGTTGCCGCGCTCATACCGAAAGGCGGTGACGGCTTCGATTTCACTCCCGGGGACCTGCTTACGGAGCGCTCGCGAGACGGATATTTTCATCTTGGTGATATTACGCTTCGCCTGCGCGCGGGAGATTCGGGAGACTGGAAAAATTATTCGACATCCGTCGCACGCACGGCAGTGCGCACTTTGCCTGCGTCCAAGAACGTGCTGGCCGCTGCCGACCTTGCGCCCACATTACCCGCGGATATTCCACTGCGCGTCACGCGTACCTGGGCCGTGGACGGAGGCAAACTCGTTTTGCGTTTCGTTTTGACGAACACCTCGACGAAAAACGTGCAGATCGGGGCGCTGGGCATTCCCATGATTTTCAACAACGTGCTCAACGATCGAACGCTCGACCAGGCGCACGCGATCTGTTCGTTTTACGACCCTTACATCGGCGAGGACGCCGGCTATCTGCAAGTGACGCGACTGAGCGGCCACGGTCCGGCTCTGGTGGTCGTCCCCGATGGCAGAACCCCGTTTGAGGCTTATAACCCCATTCTGGACCGCAAGGGACATTGGGGCGCGGCTCCGGTATTTACCGATCCCACGCCACGAGGAATCACCTTCGAGGGCTTTTACGAATGGATGGTTCACAGCCAGGCCTACGCTGAAAATGAATGGAAGAACGCGCAACCGTGGAACACTCCCACCAGCCTCACGCTGGCGCCGGGCGAGTCGAAAACCTACGGACTCAAGTTCCTGGTTTCCGATTCGATTCGTCATGTCGAGAAAACTCTCGCCGATAATCAGAGGCCGGTTGCCGTCGGCGTGCCCGGTTACATCCTGCCGCAGGACATTGAGGGGCGACTGTTCCTCCAGTACGGGAGGCCCGTCGCCTCGTTGAAGGTCGAGCCCGCATCGGCGATTGAGATTCGTGAAGATGCCTCGGATCACAAAGGCTGGCGAGCCTACACTCTGCACGGCAAAACATGGGGGCGCTCGCGTCTGACTGTCACCTACGCGGATGGAACGGTGCAGACCATCCACTACTTTGTGATAAAGCCGGAAGTACAAACCGTGGCGGACATGGGACGCTTTCTTACCACGCGCCAGTGGTTTACCGATACGAGCGATCCGTTCCACCGCGCTCCCTCGGTGATCACTTATGATCGCGAGGCCAACCACGTTGTTCTGCAAGACAGCCGCGTCTGGATCGCAGGACTGGGCGATGAAGGCGGCGCCGGCTCGTGGCTCGCGGCGATCATGAAGGAGTTGGTCCAGCCCAACAAAGAAGAACTCGACAAATTGCAGCAGTTCGTCGACGGCGTTTTATGGGGCGGGCTGCAATTTAAAGACGGTCCTCACGCCTACGGCGTGCGCAAGAGCCTCTTCTACTACCAGCCGGACCAGATGCCGCCAAACTATTACGACAGCAGCTTCGACTGGAAGTCCTGGACCAGTTGGAATAAGCAAGCCTCGGAGGCGGTCGACCGTTCGTATGACTATCCGCATGTGGCGGCGGCGTACTGGGTGCTCTATCGTCTGGCTCGCGATCACAAGGGATTGGTCACGAACCATCCCTGGGATTGGTATTTGAACCATGCTTATGAAACCTCGATGGCTATGACCAGGTATGCCGGGGACCTGGCGGTGTTTGGCCAGATGGAGGGTTCTATCTTCGTGGAGATACTGGCCGACCTCAAACGTGAAGGCATGAATGTGCAAGCTGTGGCTCTCGAAAGCAAGATGCGCGAACGGGCCGACCACTGGACGAAGCAAGCTTACCCGTTCGGCAGCGAAATGCCGTGGGATTCCACCGGTCAGGAAGAGGTCTACGCGTGGACAAAGTATTTCGGCTATCACGACAAAGCCGAGGTTACGCTGGATGCGATCCTGGGATACGATCCCGCAATTCCTCACTGGGGCTATAACGGCAGCGCGCGCCGTTACTGGGACTTCATCTTCGCCGCCAAGGACCGGCGACTGGAGCGGCAACTGCACCACTATGGCTCCGGACTGAACGCGATTCCGGTGCTGGACGAATATCGTGAACACCCGGAAGATTTCCATCTATTGCGAGTGGGCTACGGCGGAACGATGGGCGCACTCACAGACATCGACCAGGAGGGATTTGCGTCGGCAGCTTTCCACGGATTTCCGGACATGCTGAAGTCTGATCCTTACAGCGGCGACTATGGTCCCAACTTCTTTGGGCACGCCTGGAATACCGCCACTTATCTCGTGGATCACCCTGAGTTCGGGTGGATCGCGTTTGGTGGGAACGTCGAGACGCAAGGCAAGGTGGTCACGGTCACACCGCGTGACTCGTTTCGAGCACGCGTCTACATCGCATCCCTGGGATTATGGCTGACGCTCGATGCAGGTCAATTTGAAAGTGTTGAAGTGAATCGCGAGTCCGGGGTGGTACGAGTGGGACTCGCTGCGGCGACCGACGCCACGCCAGAAGGTCTGTTGCGAATCGAGCAGCCGGCGAGGATTAGTGGCGTCGGCAACTATCGCTCGGCGACGCCTTTGCAGTCTCGGCGCGGAGCGTATGTGGTTCCGCTCCAGAAACAAGAAACTTGGCTGGAACTAACCCCTGGCCGTTGATCTGCAGCATGGTTTGCGGGGGCCGTTTTGCCCCCAGAAGATGGAAAACGTTTGCTGCAATGCCTGGCCCGAATTCATGAGTCTGCCTGGACGCTATGGTAAGATGACGTGGATAAAACTGGCTTTTTTCTCTAAATAGCCCGATGGATATCCGCGAAATCGCCCGCAGAGCGAAGGTTTCCACCGCCACCGTATCCCGGGCAATTAATCGTGTTCCAACCGTCGATCCCCAACTCGCCAAGCGGGTGTGGCGGGTGGTGGACGAACTGGGCTACTACCCCAACACTCAGGCGCGCGCATTGGTTTCGGGACGAAGCCGCATTTTTGGCCTGATCGTCTCAGAATTTACTAATCCATTTTTCCCAGAGATCGTTCAAACTTTTGAAAATCTCGCGGTCGAAAACAACTACGAGATCTTAATCACCTCGACCGTGAACGACCCGAAGCGCATGGAATTGTCGGTGCGGCGCATGATCGAACGGCGCGTGGATGGGGTGGCGATCCTGACGTTTGGCATGGAAGAGTCGCTGCTCGAACACCTTCGTTACCGTAAGGTTCCTCTGGTATTCGTGGATGTAGGGCCCGATGTAAGAGGAATCGCGAATATCCGCGTCAACTATCAGAGCGGAATCCGGCAGGCGGTACAGCATCTGGCGGCCCTCCGGCATACGCGCATCGCATTCGTCGCAGGGCCACCGCATTTGAAGTCCGCCATGGCCCGGCGGGAGGCATTCAAGACCTCCATGATGGAGATTGGGCTTTCTCCTGACTTGATCACAGTCGGAGACCACCGCATGGAGGGAGGAATGCGTGCCCTGATCGAACTGAACAGCTTAAGTGTTCAGCCCACTGCCGTGCTGTGCTCCAACGATATGACCGCGATCGGAGTCATGCGACAAGCCTATGAGCAGAATATCCGGGTGCCGGA
>JBEKDY010000111.1:0-16021 GCA_050014115.1 Candidatus Sulfotelmatobacter sp.
GAATCCGCCGGCCGCACCCGCACCAGCATTCGCGCCGTCACCGGCGACGAACGCACCGAAGAAGTCGCCCGCATGCTCAGCGGCGCCAAGCTCACCGAAACCTCCCGCAAGCACGCTGAACAGATGATCAAGTCCAACGCATAGAACTCGCGAGCGAGCCTGCCACGAACCATGTAGGACAGACGCCCTCGGCTGTCTGGTCGAGCAAATCTCGACCCGATCTTCGCCTTCAGCTTTTCAACGGCTGTCTATCGCGCAGACAAAGCCCCGGAGAGCCCCGCCGATCTCTATATCCGTTTACACCCCTCGCGCCTATAATGTGGCGATTTCGCGGAAGTCGTTCCCCGCATCGGAGGCTCATTGCGCCTTTCCCTCGATACTCGCAAGGTTGGACGCGTCACCATCGTGCGCTGCAATGGCCGCATCGTTGCCGGCAGTGAGAGCGAGTCCCTGCGCGCGCACGTTGCCTGGCTGCTGCACGACCGCCGCGCCATCGTACTGCACCTGGGCGAGGTCGTGTTCGTCGACAGCAGCGGCCTCGGCACCATGGTCCGCACCCTCACCAGCACCCGCCAGGTCCACGGAGACCTCAAACTCTGCAACGTGCCCGACCATGTCCGCAAAGTTCTGGAAATGTCGCATCTGACCAAATTGTTCGACTCGCACGACTCCGAAGAAAACGCCGTCGCCGCCTTTTACCGCCCCGGTACCCGCGCCGAAACTCCCGTCCCCACCGGCCGCAGCGTTCTGTGCCTCGACAACGACGCCGACGTGCTCGCCTACCTGCGCGAACTCTTGCGCGCCGGCTACGACGTCCACACCACCAGCCGCGTCAGTGACGCTCTCATCCTGATGCGCGTCACCCATTTCGATCTCCTGCTGGTCGGCCCCGCCCTGACCGCATCCCCAACCAAGCTGCAAGCCTTCCAGTCCGCCAGCGCCAACTACCCGGTCATCGAACTGGGCACCGGCTTCTCCACCGACGACGCCGGCGCAGCCGCCGCAGCACTGCTGGAAAAAATCGAAGCCCGCCTGAACCCAAAACCCGCATAACTGAAGCTCTCTTGACCAGGAAGCCCAGATTAGCTAACATTAGTTAGCTAACTAGCCTATGGAAACCATCACCATCCACAAAGCAAAGACCCAGCTTTCCCGGCTCATCGAAAAAGCCTGCCGGGGCGAGGAAATCGTTATCGCCCGAGGCAAGCAGCCGGTTGTGAAACTCGTAGCGATCGAAGCCAATCATGGCAACCGGAAGCCAGGCGCTTGGAAAGGGAAGATCCGGATTGGACCTGAGTTTTTCGAGCCCCTACCTCCGGAAGAACTGGAAGGCTGGGAGTAGCCGCGCGTGCGATTTCTGCTGGATACCCACACCCTGATCTGGTGGATGACTGATGATCGCAGCCTCTCAAAGCCAGCCCACGCCTTGATCGCACATAGAGACAATGTTTCGCTGGTCAGCGCCGTTTCTGCTTGGGAGATCGCTACCAAGGTCCGCTTGGGAAGGTTGCCAGCAGCTGCGGACTTGGTGCAGAGCTTTGTCGCGGACGTGATCCGCGAGGGAATGGAAATTCTAGCTGTAAGCGCCGAGCACGGCATACGCGCGGGATCGTTGCATGGCTCTCACCAGGACCCCTTTGACCGAATGCTGATTGCGCAGGCAGTGGCCGAAAACATACCTATCGTGAGCAATGATCGAGCCTTCGACCAATACGATGTCGAGCGGCTTTGGTAAATCCAGCCCTGCGTGACCACGCTTCCCGTTCACCTGCCGATTCTCCCCGCCCGCTGCTAATCCCCGCCCTTTCTTGAGCTTACGTTGACCATCCCGGCACTTTCCGGTAGTTTAGTAGTACCGCCACAATGGGGAAGGTGTACCCTGAGGCATACGTTCAACCGTATTTTCAGGCCTGATTTTGCATCGAATTACAGGTTTCTGAGCTCTTATTAAGAGAGCCGTAAACACTTTAGGAGCGGTAAACACTAGAGGGGGCAAGCCTTTATCGTGTCGAAAGTACTCAACAACACTGACGAAAAAGTGGTGCTTCTATTGAAGCCCAGGGGATTCTGCGCGGGCGTGGTGCGCGCCATCGACGTAGTACGCATTGCCCTCGAAGCTTTCGGCCCGCCGATCTATGTGCGCAAAGAGATCGTCCACAACCGCTTTGTTGTCGAGGAGTTACAGGGCAAGGGCGCCATCTTCGTCGACAGCGAAGAGCAGGTGCCCAACGGCGAGCGCGTTATTTACAGCGCCCACGGCGTTTCTCCGGAAGTTCGCGAAAATAGCGTGAAGCGCGGACTGCGCATCATCGACGCCACTTGCCCGCTGGTCACCAAGGTTCACGTCGAAGCCGTAAAGTTCGCCAAAGAAGGCTATTCGCTCATCCTCATCGGCCACAAGGATCACGACGAAGTCATCGGAACGCTCGGCGAAGCTCCGCTGGTCACGCAGGTGGTCGGCTCGCCGCAGCAGGTCAAGAATCTGACCGTGCCCGATCCTGATCGCGTCGCTTTTCTTACCCAGACCACGCTCAGCCTCGACGAAACCAAAGACATTATCGCCGCCCTCCGCGCCAAGTTTCCCAACATCAAGGGCCCGGCTGCGCAGGATATCTGCTACGCCACCGAGAACCGCCAGGTTGCGGTGAAGCAGGTCGCTTCTGAGTCGGATCTGCTGCTGGTCGTGGGCTCGGAAAATAGTTCTAACTCGAATCGTCTGGTCGAGGTCGCGCGCAACCTCGGAACGCAAGCGCATCTCATCGACAGCTTCAACGACATCGAACCCGATTGGTTGCAGGGTGTAAAGACCATCGCGCTGACCGCCGGTGCGTCGGCCCCGGAATGCCTGGTCGAAGAAGTCGTGAAATTTCTTGCCGACAAAGGCTTCGCCAACGTGCAGGAACTTGAAGTGATGCCGGAGAATGTCCGCTTCGGCCTGCCGCCGGAGATTGTCGAAGCCATCGCCGCCGCTCCGGCCAGTTCCAGCGCGGATTAACAGAGTAACGGATTAACGAACGAACGGAGCCGCACAAAGAATGGATACGAACTCCCCCGAATCCAACTTAACCTCTGAACCACAACTTCGTTTCGGCAAGATTGAAGGCTTCGCCAGCCGCGTCGGTTTGGCGCTCGAAGCCGCCCGCAAATATCTTTTCTCCGAGCAGCACGAAGACGGCTACTGGTGCGGCGAGCTCGAGGCCGATACCACTCTCGAATCCGATTACATCCTGCTGCATACGCTGCTCGGCACCGGCAATCCCGAGCGTTTTCACAAAGCCGCGAACTATATCCTCCAGCACCAGAACGAAGACGGCGGCTGGAGCATCTTCGCCGCCGGCCCCTCGAACATCAGTGCATCCGTAAAAGCTTATTTTGGACTGAAGCTGGCCGGCTACGCCGCCGATCACCCAGCCCTCGCCCGCGCCCGGAAAAAGATTCTAGAAATGGGCGGGGTCACCGAAGTCAATACATTTACCAAGATCTATCTATGTTTCTTCGGCCAGTACGACTACGACGCTGTCCCGGCCATCCCGCCGGAGATCGTGCTGTTTCCCAACTGGTTCTGGTTCAACATCTACGAGATTTCCTCGTGGTCGCGCGCCATCCTGGTGCCGCTTTCGATTTGCTACGCCAAAAAGCCCTTCAAGAAAATTCCCCGCGAAATGGGCGTGGAAGAGCTTTTCGTCGGCGGCATGCAAAAGTCGCGCATGCACCTGCGCTGGTCGAAAAAACTGATTTCGTGGCGGAATTTCTTCCTGTGCTTCGACCGCATGACTCACTGGTTCGAGCGCGTTCACGTCCGCCCGCTGCGCTCCATCGCGCTGAAGAGCGCCGAGAAGTGGATGCTCGATCGCTTCGAAATGAGCGACGGCCTGGGCGCAATCTATCCTTCGATGATGAACGCCATCATCGCCCTGCGCTGCCAGGGATATTCGCTCGACGATCCCCAGGTAATTCGCGCGCTCGATGAATTTGAGAAGCTCGGCATCGAAGAAGGCGACACTTTCCGCATGCAGCCCTGCATGTCTCCGGTGTGGGACACGGCGTATGCCATGTTCGCCCTGGGCGAAGCGGGAGTTGCTGCGAATGATCCGCGCATGGTGAAGTGCGCCGACTGGATTCTGCAGAAGCAAGTCCGCAATGTCGGCGACTGGAAAGTAAAAAATCCTAAGGGCCAACCCGGCGGCTGGTATTTCGAATTCAACAACGAGTTTTATCCCGACGTCGACGATACAGCCATGGTTTGCCTCGGCCTGAGCCGCGTCGAGCATCCCAACGGACGCTACCAGCGCGAGTCCGTGCAGCGCGCCATCGACTGGATTTTCTCCATGCAATGCAAGAACGGCGGCTGGGCTTCCTTCGACAAAGACAACGACAAGATGGTCTTCCAGCACATCCCCTTTGCCGACCACAATGCCATGCTCGATCCGCCCACGGTCGATATCACCGGACGCATCCTTGAAATGCTTGCCGCCTACGGCTATGACAAGAATCATCCCGCCGTAAAGCGCGCGATTCAATTCGTCCGCGACGAGCAGGAGCCCGACGGCAGCTGGTTCGGCCGCTGGGGCGTGAATTATATTTACGGCACGGCACTGGTGCTGCGCGGTTTCGAAGCCATGGGTATTGACCTGCATGAGCCCTGCGTCCAGCAGGGAGCCGAGTGGCTGCGCATGGTGCAGAATTCCGACGGCGGCTGGGGCGAAACCGTAGGTTCCTACGACGATCCGAGCCTGCGCGGGCAGGGCGAGAGCACACCGTCGCAGACTGCCTGGGCGATTCTTGGATTATTGGCCGCCGGCGACACGCGCAGCGATTCGGTCGCCCGCGGCATTGCCTACCTGCTGCGCACACAAAAGAAAGACGGTTCCTGGGACGAGCCTCTCTTCACCGGCACCGGCTTCCCGCGCGTTTTCTATCTCAAGTATCACCTGTACCGCCAGTATTTCCCGCTGCTCGCGTTCACGACGTATGCCAAGGTGATGGAGAAGAATGGGAACTAGCGTTTAGCTATTAGCAGTTGGCTTTTTAGCTCTTACCATCTTGAGCTGGTCTCGCAGAGGGTTTCGGGAAGGGCACGGCTTCAGCCGTGCCGCTAAGAGTCGGCAAGAATTCTGGCTTTAGCCTCTGAGGTTCGCTTTCATTTCCACGCTCGTCTTCTCATCGTGATTGCCTTAAAGTTGTGCCGCAGCTCAAAAACCCGAACTGACAAGCAAAAGGCAGGCCCGTGGGCTGCAATTGAGAGGGATCCGGACGTAAGGTCCCTCACCGAGCCTTCGGCCCGGTTCGGGATGACAAGGGGTTTGGGATTACTAGGAACTAGAACTAACAACTGAGAACCAGCAACTGGCAACTGGCAACCGACAACTGGCAACTGCTCTTGAAAACCTTCCTCACCGGCGCTACCGGATTCCTCGGCTCCCACGTCGCGCGCGTATTGGCCGCGCAGGGCGCGGAATTACGCCTGCTGGTGCGCCCGACCAGCAACCTGAAAAATCTGGAAGGCCTCAATGCAGAAACCGCTACCGGCGATCTGCGCGACCCCGCATCGCTCGACAACGCGATGTCCGGGTGCGACACCGTCTTTCACGTCGCCGCCGATTACAGGCTCTGGGCGCGCGATCCTGATGAAATGTACCGTTCCAACGTCGAGGGCACGCGCGCCATTCTGGAAGCTGCGCGCAAGAACGGTGTCCGCCGCGTGGTCTACACCTCGAGCGTGGCCACGATGGGATTCACTCGCAACGGAAATCCCGCCGATGAAGATTCTCCCGTCGCCCTCGCTGACATGATCGGCCACTACAAACGCTCGAAATTCATGGCCGAACAAATCGCGCTCGAAGCCGGACGCTCCGGCATGCACGTTGTCGTCGTGAATCCGACCACGCCGGTGGGCGAGCAGGATATCAAGCCCACTCCCACCGGACGTATCATTCTCGATTTCCTGAAACGAAAATTCCCCGCCTACGTCGACACCGGACTCAATCTGGTCGACGTCACCGAATGCGCCGGCGGACATGTGGCCGCGCTGGAGCGGGGTAAAAGTGGCGAGCGTTACATTCTCGGCGGCGAAGATCTCACACTCAAACAGATTCTCGATAAGCTCGGAGCTATAACTGGATTGTCTTCTCCGACGGTGAAGCTGCCCTACTTTTTTGCGTTCGCCGCCGCCGCAGTCGACGAAACCATCACCGGCCGCATCCTGCATCGCGAGCCGCGCGCCACCATCGACGCCGTCCGCATGGGCCGCAAGAAAATGTTCGCCAGCTCCGCCAAAGCCGAACGCGACCTGGGATGGAAGATTGTCCCAGCCGAAAACGCCCTGCGCCGCGCCGTGGAGTGGTTCCGAAATAATCATTATGTTTAGATTGAACGTGTAGGGACGGGCGCCCTCGTGAGCCTGCCCTGAGCGAAATCGAAGGGTCCGCGCCGAGCAGAGCTCGGCAGGATGCGCAGATTGCCAGACACCGTGAAAATCGCGATCGTCGCCGCCCTGGAGCGCGAACTCCACCCGCTAATCCGCCAATGGCCCGTGGTCGCAGCACAACACGCCGGCCGCATCTTCCGATTCTTCGAGCAAGGCCAGATAGTCGTAGTCTGCGGCGGTATCGGCGCCGAGCCGGCGCGCCGCGCGGCCGAAGCCGTCATCGCGCTCTACGCGCCGGAAGCCGTTTATTCCGCGGGATTCGCCGGCGCCCTCGACCCCGCGCTGAAAGTTGCCGACATCCTCATCCCCGCGCGTGTCGTCGACGCCGGCGACTCCAGCAGCGTCGAGACTGGCGCGGGGCAGGGAATCCTGGTTACTTTCGGTGCTGTCGCCACCCCGGAACAGAAGGTTAAACTGGGCAAGTCGTTCAACGCGCAGGCGGTAGACATGGAAGCGTCCGCGGTAGCGCGGGCCGCCGCGGCGCGGGGAGTGCGCTTCGTCGCCGTGAAGGCCATTTCGGATGAAGTCGGATTTGCGCTTCCGGGGATGAATCATCGGGCTGGCTTCATCGGCCCGTCCGGCAATTTTCTAACCGGCAAGTTCGCGCGCTTCATTATGATCCGGCCGTGGACGTGGGCCGCTGCACTGCGCCTGGCCCGCAACAGCAAGCGCGCTGCAAACGCGCTGAGCGCCTGGTTCGCCGAGACGAATCAAGAGCTGAATTCGCCGGAAAATGCAGTTCCGGGAAACGATTTGCAGTAAAGCAAAATGCCGAAAAATGAAACGCCCGGTTCCGTAAACATTTCCAATCGACTATGAAGCCAACTCTCATCGCGGCCGTTCTCTTGCTTTGTGGAGCAGTCGTCCCGCTGCAAGCTCAAAAAGAGCCCGCAGTTGTCTATGCCGAGAGTTTCCGCCGTGGTCCCACCCACATCACCGACGCCAGCTTTGAGGTCAAACTCAATCCGCAGAATTCCGTTTTCTTCGACCGCATCAAAGACACGTACGGCAGCGACCGCTATCTGCTCACCATCGTTCCGGAAATTCCGGAAGGCGAAGACCACGTCATTGCCTGGCAGGTGCGGTTGACGGACCTCCATCACCTGATCTATAACAACGTGCTGCTGGAGTCGCAGGAGCCTTCGTCCGATCCCGGGAACAATCTCTGGCAGCTGAATCCGACCAGGTTTGGCCACGTCCCGGCCAAGGCGCAGCGCATCATGAAAGTGGATGGCTTTTACGTCTCGCTGCAGGTTACCGCTTACCACTTCACCCCGCTCGAATCCCCTTACCTGGATTCCATGACCGTGCAGGTGAAGTTCACGAACGCCGATCCCCGCACCGCCGATTCCAGCGAACCGACAGCAAGTCATTGAAAGGAGAAACGTAAGGTTTTCCTTCGTGTACCCTCGTGTCCTTAGTGGTGAACCGGGTTTTCCTGATCGTTCCGCGAACCGAACAGTTGAAGCGAATAGGCTCCAGTCGTCATCAAAGTTAACGTTATGGCCATCGCCGGACAATACGCAGTGCAGGATGGGATGCGGACGATTCCTGCCACCATGCAGGCAGCCGTCTACCGCGGCGTGAACGACGTTCGCCTGGAAACTGTTCCCGTGCCCCAGATCGGCCCCGGCGAATTGTTGTTGCGCGTGCACAGCTGCGGAGTTTGCGGTACCGACCTGAAGAAAATCGCGACCGGATCGCATTCCGCTCCCCGCATCTTCGGACACGAAACTTCCGGAGTGGTCGCCGCCGTCGGCGCGGACGTGCGCGAATTCCAGCCCGGAGACCGCGTTGTTGTGTTTCATCACATCCCTTGCCGCGATTGCTACTACTGCCTGCATCAGACGTTCGCCCAGTGTTCTACCTACAAAAGAGTCGGCTGCACCGCCGGGTTTGAGCCATCGGGGGGTGGTTTCGCCGAATATGTCCGGGTGATGGACTGGATCGTCCAGAAGGGAACGGTCCGCATTCCGGAGGGCGTTTCCTTCGAGCAGGCCTGTTTCGTTGAGCCCGTCAACACCTGCATGAAGGGAATCGAGGCGCTGCGCCTGGTTCCGGGCGAGACCGTGCTGGCGATCGGGCAGGGTCCGATCGGCATCATATTGAGCGTGCTGGCCCGAAAGGCTGGGGCCACCGTAATTACTTCCGATTTGTATCCCGAGAGGCTTAGAATAGGTAAAAGCCTCGGACTCGAATCGACAATTGACGCTTCACAGACCAATGTGGTCGATCGCGTTCGCGAATTGACCGAAGGGCGAGGCGCAGACGCCGTGATTCTGGCGGTGGGCGGGAATAGTTTGATTCGGACCGCGATGGATGCGGCCCGTCCCGGTGGGCGAGTCTTGTTGTTTGCCCAGACGCAGCACGGAGAGGCGGTGATTGATCCGGCGGCTATCTGTGTGGACGAGAAGGCTTTAGTCGGGTCCTACAGCGCCTCGGTGGCGTTGCAGGAAGAATCGGTTCGGTTTGTGATGGGCCGCGAAATGGATCTGGAACAGCTTGTCAGTCACCGTTTTCCGTTGACTGAGAGCGCCCAGGCCCTCGCGTTGGCAGCTCATCCGCAGCCTTCGTCGCTGAAGATTTTGATTCAGCCTGGGATGAGCTGGTAATGGGGAAGGGCACGACTTCAGTCGTGCCGCTGAGCGTTAGTAGAGGGCCGGGCTTTAGCCCCTGGGAGTATCAGGGTTGGAAGGAACCTAGCAGTGAATGGAAAAATGACCGCTGCCGTCTTGTACGGCAAAGAAGATATTAAGATCGAAAGAGTTCCGATCCCTCGCGTGGGAGACGGTGAAATCCTGGTCAAAGTCCAGGTTGCGCTGACCTGCGGCACCGACCTGAAGGTCTACCAGCGGGGCTACCACGCCCGCATGATTGTTCCTCCCGCCTTGTTCGGCCACGAACTGGCCGGCGTGATCGAGGAAGTTGGCGCCGGCGTCAACGGCTTCAAGACCGGCATGCGCGTCGTAGCGCTGAACTCCGCCCCGTGCCAGATGTGTTTCTACTGCTCCAAGCATCAGGAGAATCTCTGCGAAGATTTGCTTTTCAACAACGGCGCTTACGCCGAATACATTCGCGTGCCCCGGCGCATCGTCGAAGCCAACATGCTGGTGATTCCGGCCAACGTCAGCTTCGAAGACGCTGCCATGACCGAGCCTCTGGCCTGCGTTTTGCGCGGCCTGCATGAAACCGGAGTCGAAATCGGCGACACCGTCACCATCATCGGCGGCGGCCCCATCGGATTAATGTTTGTCCAGGTCGCGCGCGCCATCGGCTGCAACGTGATTTCCGTAGTCAAGCGCGACGAGCAAGTCCAGGCCGCCAAGCAAATGGGCGCGCATGAGATCGTGCAGATCACCAAAGTCCCGAACGTGGTGGACGCAGTGCGCGCGCTGTCGCCGCAAAAGCGCGGTTGTGACGTCGTCATCGAAGCGGTGGGCCGGCAGGAAGCGTGGGAGTGGTCCGTGGATATGGTTCGCAAAGGCGGCACCGTCAATTTTTTCGGCGGCTGCGCCGGTGGAACCAAAGTGCAGCTCGATACCGGACGCCTGCACTATTCCGAGATCACGCTGAAAGCCACGTTCCACCACACGCCGGAAACCGTGCGCCGCGCCTTCGGCCTGATCGCCGCCAAAAAGATTCGTCCGACCGACTACATCACCGGGGAGGCTCCGCTCTCGCGCTTGCAGCAAGTGCTGCGCCACATGCTCAACCGCGGCGGCGACATCAAAACCGCCATCATCCCCGGCCACTGATTTCCGCCGCTCCCGCCAGAGCGCCAAATGAGAGCGGTCGCAAAAAAGTGGCCGCAAGAGTGGTCGTAAAAAAAATGCTGTCATCCTGAGCGGAGTAACTGGTTCGCGAACGCGAACCAGTTACTCAGTCGAAGGATCCCTACCTCGCCCACACTGCCAGAGTGCGAAGAGGATTTTTTGCCTTGCTCATGGTCCGGCTCTACGCCGAGGATGTTGTTGAAATGACCCAAACCGCAGCCCCCCAACTCGCGCCCGCAGCATCCCTCGGCTGGAGCCGCCTGCCCGCCGCCTACGCCATCCCCGCGACCCCGCCGACGCTCGCCGAAGCGCAACAATACTGCGCCCGCCTGGCCAGTTCCCACTACGAAAATTTCTCGGTCGCCACCTGGTTTCTTCCGCGCCGCCTGCGCCAGCATTTCGTCAACGTCTACGCCTACTGCCGCATCTCCGATGATCTCGGCGACGAAGTCGGCGACGCTTCAGCCTCGCTCGCGCTGCTCGATCAGTGGCAAGCGGAGCTCGACGCCTGCTACGCCGGAACCCCGCGTCACCCGGTTTTCGTAGCGCTCGCCGAAACCGTGCGCCAGTTCGAAATCCCGCAGCATGAATTTTCCGATCTGCTCTGCGCCTTCCGCCAGGACCAGACCATCACCCGCTTCGAAACTTTCGACGACGTGCTCGCCTACTGCCGCTATTCCGCGAACCCCGTCGGCCATCTCGTGCTTTACCTGTGCGGCTACCGCGACCCCGAACGCCAGCAACTTTCCGACTTCACCTGCACCGCGCTGCAACTGGCAAATTTCTGGCAAGACGTCACAGTCGACTACGCCAAGGGACGCGTTTACCTCCCGCTCGAAGACCTGCGCCGTTTCGGCGTGACTGAAGAAGATATTTCCGCGCGACGCAACACGCCGGCCTTCTGCGCCATGATGCAATTCGAAGTGGAGCGCGCCCGCGATTGGTTCAACCGCGGCCTGCCCCTTATCGCCAAAGTTGACCGCGAGCTGGCCGTCGATCTCGATCTTTTTTCCCGCGGCGGCCAGGAAATCCTGAACGCCATTGAACGCCAGGACTTCGCAGTACTCGGCAATCGTCCGAAAATCTCCAAGCCCCGCAAGCTAGCGCTGGTCGCCCGCGCCGCGCTAGGAAAACTTTTCGGTCGGAACGTTAGGCCGACAAGTTTTGGGGTTAAATAATTATGAGCGCCAGCGTCCAGCAAGCCGCCGTTCCCTGGACCCCAGCTCCCGCGCAGCTGGTCATGGCGTATTCCGTCTGCCGCGGCATCACCCGCACCGCCGCCAAGAATTTTTATTACGCTTTCCTCGTGCTGCCGCGCCGCAAACGCGAAGCCCTGTGCGCGGTGTATTCCTTCATGCGCAAGTGTGACGATCTCGCCGACGATCCCGCGCTGACTCTTCCCGAGCGCCGTCAAAAGCTCGATACCTGGCTCGATTCGCTCCATCGCGCCCAGCAGGGCCAGCCCACCGACGATCCCATTCTTCTCGCCCTCACCGACGCTCAGCGGCGCTACCACATCCCCGCCGGCCTGCTCGACGAACTCGCCCACGGCACCGCCATGGACGTGGTCGACGCCCCCATACCTCTGGAATCGGCGCCCAGCACGGCAACCGCGCTTGCCGTCCAATATAAAACGTTCGAAGATCTCCGCGGCTACTGCTACCGCGTCGCCTCCGTCGTCGGTCTGGTGTGCATTCACGTCTTCGGCTACAAGAATCCCGAGGCCGAACCGCTCGCGGAAACCTGCGGCCTGGCCTTCCAACTCACCAACATCATTCGCGACGTCAAAGAAGACGCCGCTCTCGGTCGCGTCTACCTCCCCGAAGAAGATCTCGCGAAGTTCGGCTTGTCGGCCGCCGATATTCTGTCCGCACCCGATCCCGCACGCCTGCGCCCCTTGCTCGCACTCGAAGCCGACCGCGCCCGCGAGTTCTATCGCGCTGGCGACGATCTTATTCCCTTCGTCAGCGAAGACAGCCAACCCGCGCTCTGGGTGCTCGTCACCATCTACCGCCGTTTGCTGGAAAAAATCGCCGAAAAACAGTACGACGTCTTCACCGCCAAAGTCTCCCTGAGCACGTCAGAAAAACTCCGGATCCTGGGAAAAGGTTTCCTGAAGCGCATAACGTAAGCCGAGTGCGCGGGCATCCCGGATGCGGCGGGTGCCCCATTCTAGTCGTGCACTTTGCGACTAGAGTGGGGATGTCGACGGCGTCCATCTCCTCCGCAATGCTAATCTCAACCAGATGACCACCACCGCATCCCAGCCCACGGTTGCCATTGCCGGAGGCGGCCTCGCCGGACTCGCGGCCGCTTGTGCCCTCGCCGACGCGGGTTTCCGCGTCACCGTTTTCGAAAAGCGTCCCTTCCTCGGTGGACGCGCTTCTTCCTACCAGCACCCCGGCACCGGCGAGGTGGTCGACAACTGCCAGCACGTTCTGTTTCGCACCTGCACCAACCTCATCAATTTTTACCAGCGCATCGGCGTCGACCACGACATCCGGTGGTACGACGAAATGACTTTCCTCGAACCCGGCGGCCGCGCCTCGGTGATGCGCGCCTCCGCGCTGCCAGCCCCGCTGCACACCGCGCCGTCGTTTCTAAATTTTTCTTTTCTGACCGCGGCAGACAAATTGGCCATCGCCCGCGCCATGGTTCCGCTCACGCTCACCGCGCAACCCGACACCGGAAAATCTTTTGCCGACTGGCTGCAGCACCACGGCCAAACTTCCGGAGCCATCGAGCGTTTCTGGAAGCCGATCCTCATCAGCGCCCTGAGCGAAGAACTCGACCGCATCTCGATTTCCTCCGCCGCGCAGGTGGTTCGCGAGTCCATGAAGTCGCCCGCCGCCCGCCACATGGGCGTTCCTACGGTGCCGCTCACCACACTCTACGACGCTGCGGGAGAATACATCCGCGCCCGTGGCGGCGAGTTACGTCTGCGCACCTCGATGGCATATCTGACTCCTGGCGAATCACGAGTCACCGTTCGCACCATGACAAAAGCAGATTACCGAGAGGGCCAGACCGCTGACATATTCGATTACTTCATTTCGGCGCTTCCATTTGACGCTCTCGACCGTTTACTCGTCGACACTCCCGACTCCGCCTCGCTCCGGGAAAAGATCACCCACTTCGAAACTTCTCCCATCACCGGCGTCCATCTCTGGTTCGACCGCCAGATCACCGATCTCGATCACGCCGTTTTGCTCGACCGCACCATCCAATGGATGTTCCACAAATCGCGCCTGCAGCCCATGCGCGCCGACGGTCCGGTCCAGGGCAGCTACGTCGAACTCGTCATCAGCTCTTCAAGAAATCTCATCGAAAAATCGCGCGCCGAAATCATCGAGCTCGTGCTCGCCGAAGTCCGCGAATTTTTTCCCGCGGCCCGCTCCGCGAACCTCGTCAAATCCACCGTCATCAAAGAAGTCCATGCCACCTACTCTCCTCGCCCCGGCATCGACGCCCATCGCCCCAGGGCTGCAACCGCGTGGCCGCGTGTCTTCCTCGCCGGTGATTGGACCGCCACCGGATGGCCCGCCACCATGGAAGGCGCCGTCCGCAGCGGCTACCTCGCCGCTGAAGCCCTGATCCGCGCGGCCGGAATTCGCAATGAAAAATTCCTGGTCCCCGATCTTCCACCCAACGGCCTGATGCGATGGTTCTACTAAACGTCACTGCGGGTGTGGGCACGGCTCGTGTGGAGACGGGCGCCTCGCCCCCCAGTCGCGCACCTCACACCAAATTCCCGTCGCCCACTCCCTCGCGCCATTTAAGATTTCCCTGGCATCTCATACTTCGTAACTCAGCTCCGTAACCCAGCTTAATGAACATGTTTCGGAACATGCTCGCTGAACCTGTGACCGTACAATCATTCCCGGACTCTTCCGAAGAGGACAAGATGAAGACGAAGACGAAAACGAACCCCCGTTGCATCATTCGTTCCCAAGCCCGACTCCTCGCCGTGCTGCTCCTGGTCTTGTTCTGGCTCCCTGCCTCGCCTCCCTCGCCGCCGAGCCGGTGCCGCTGAAGCGCGTCGTGGAGCTGGCGCTCGCCCATGGCACTGCGGGCGCAGTCGCCAACGCCGACCAGAAGCGTTTCCTGGCCCAGTACCTCGAGGTTCGCAACCAGTACATCCCGCAGCTCATCGCCGGCGCCGGACTCGGCTGGTCTGACGGTTTCCCCCTCAGCCTCGAAGGTTCCGCGCCCTCGCTGTTTAACGTGAATGCGCAGTCCGCGCTGCTTAATCCTGCGCTGCGTGATTTTATTCACGCCGCCGGCACCGACTACAAGGCCAGCGCGCTCCGCAGCAAAGACACGCGCAACCAGATTATTCAGGATGCAGTCCTGAGCTACGCCGAACTGATCAAATGCCTGCGCCGCCTGGATCGCCTGCACGAAGCCGAGGCCGCCGCGGAAAAAATGCAAGCCGCCGTCGCTCAGCGCGTGAAAGAGGGCGTCGACAGCGAAACGGAAGGCAAGAAGGCGCAGCTTTCGCTGGCCCGCCTTCGCCTGCGCATCGAGGAAGCCTCCGGCTCGGCGGACGTCCTGCGTGAGCATCTCGGCAAACTCACGGGCCTTCCTCCGGCTTCGATCGAACCCGATCCCGACACGTTGCCCGCACTCCCCTCGGTGAAAGCCGAAGAACTCTCACCGCAAGGGACCCGAGGAGCTAAATCTGGACTGAATTTGAACGACGCCGCAAGCCGTGCCGTCGACTCTAACCCTGACGTCCAGGCCGCCGTCGAGCATGCCCGCGCCGAGTATTTACGCGTGAAGGGGGAACAAAGAGCTCTTTGGCCCAGTATCGATTTCGCCGCGCAATACGCTTTGCTTTCCACCTTCAACCACTACTCCACCTACTACAATCACTTCCAGCCCAACAACGCCACCATTGGCATTTCTATCCACCTCCCGTTTCTGAATCTCTCCCAGCACGCCAAGGTACAGGAAGCCGAGTCCGAAGCGGTCAAAGCGCAGAAGCAGGCGGAAGCCGCGCGCAACCAGGTCTCCGAAGAAACCCTTCGCCTCGAGCGCTCCGTCTCGCGCCTCGAAGCCGCGCGTGATGTCGCCGAACTCGAATCCGAGCTGGCCGAGAAAAATGTGGAAGCGATCCAGACCGGCATGGACGCCGGCACCGCCAACCTCCATGATCTGGGCGACGCGCGCGACAAGGCCAGCGAACACTCCATCGCCCTCGAAGACGTAATCTTCGAACTCGAGCGCAGCCAAGTCGCTCTCCTCCGCGCTACCGGCGATCTGGAAAAATGGGCGATGGGCCGATAGACCGCGTGTGCGAACTTGATTGTGTGGGGCGGGCACTCTTGCCCGCCACTCTATCCACGCCCCCAAAGTTAAGATCTTCTCAGTTGAGATTTCTCATGGCTTGTTCGGGATGGCATCCTGACCAGTGAATTTCGACCATCCCTCCCCAACGCACCATTTCCCCTCCAACCTACTGTTAGCTCGAAGCAGGTTCCGTTTTCCCCTGCGCTGTCAGTAAGATAGACTCAATCAGCCAGGGCCGGGAACCTGCAACAATACGTCCGTAATCTGCGCGGCGACCGGGCCAGAATGCTAAAATAGACAGATACCAACATATGCCTCTAAAAACACTTTTTCTGAATCCACCTTCCTTTGAGAATTTCGACGGAGGCGCCGGCTCCCGTTGGCCCGCCACGCGCGAAATTGAAAGCTTCTGGTATCCCGTTTGGCTGGCTTATCCGGCCGGGATGCTCGAGGGGTCGCGGCTGCTGGATGCGCCCTCGCATCACGTCTCGGGCCAGGAGACCATCGAGATCGCCAAACAATATGAATT
>JBEKDY010000112.1:0-30096 GCA_050014115.1 Candidatus Sulfotelmatobacter sp.
TGCGGGAAATCGCGGAGCGGGTAGCCTCCTCCAGCGGACTCGAAGTGGTCGATGTGGAATTCCGCGGCGGAGGCAAGAGCCGCATGCTGCGGGTGTATCTGGACAAGCCTGCGGCGGGTGCGGGTGTGCTGGCCGGGGTGACGCACGAGGACTGTGCGAACTTCAGCCGCGAGTTTGGCACAGTGCTCGACGTGGAAGATGCCGCGCCGGATGGTTCTTACACGCTGGAAGTTTCGTCCCCTGGCCTGGACCGGAAGTTGACGCGGGCGGCGGACTTCGAACGATTTACTGGCAGCCGCATGAAGTTGATGACGCGGCATCCGGTGAATAATAACCGCTACTTTGACGGGCGGCTGGAAAGTTTTCGCGACGGCCGTTTGACGCTGGACTTGAGCGTGGCCAGCAAAAAGTCACGCAAAAAGATGGGCGCGGCTGTAGCAGCGGCCGCGGAACAGAAGATTGAAATTGAGTTCGCCAATGTGGAGTCGGCGAATTTGGTGCCGGAGATCTAAAAGAAAGTGGCCAGGGGTGAGTGGCTAGGGGTCAGCAAGAACGCTGATCGTTTCCGCGGAGATATTTCACGGAGATCTTCCATGGAAGCCGAGTGATGAAAACTGGCAACTGGGTACTGGCAATTGGGAACCGATTTTTATGGCAAGCGAGCTCTACAACACGATTGACGCACTGAGCCGGGAAAAAGGGATTGATCCGCAGATTGTGGTCAGCGCGGTGGAAGACGCCATTGTTATGGCTACGCGCAAGTATTACAAGTCGCAGGAAAATCTGCGGGCCAAGCTGGATAAGGAAACCGGCAAGATCAATGCGTTCGCGGTGAAAACCGTGGTGGAGCTTCCCGAGCAGGTGGAAGATCCGAACCTGCAGATCACGCTGGAAGACGCGCGCAAGGTCGACCCGAAGCTCGAAATCGGCGGCGAGCTGCAGATTCCGAAAGTGACCGAAGGAATTCTGGGGCGCATTGCAGCGCAGCTCGCGAAGCAAGTGATCTTCCAGAAAGTGCGCGAAGCGGAACGTGACACGGTTTACAACGAATACATCGGGCGCGTGGGCGAGATCGTCAACGCGACGGTGAAGCGGGTGGAAGGTCCGGATGTGATTTTCGACATCGGCAAGGCGGAAGCTCGCATGCCGCGCAAGGAGCAGTCGCGCCTGGAGTCGTTCGCGATCAGCGAGCGTGTGCGGGTGGTGATTGCACGGGTGGAGAGAGCTTCGAAGGGGCCGGGAGTGGTGGTATCGCGCGCGGCGCCGGAACTGGTGCAGCATTTGTTTCAGACGGAAGTTCCGGAGATTTACGACGGGACGGTTGTCATTCGCGCGATTGCGCGCGAAGCCGGCGAGCGCACGAAGATCGCGGTCATGTCGAAGGACAAGGACGTGGACGCGGTGGGCGCTTGCGTGGGCATGAAGGGAATGCGGGTGCAGTCGATTATCCGCGAGCTGCGCGGGGAGAAGATCGACATCATCGAGTATCACGAAGATGCGGTCACTTTTGCCGAGAAGGCATTGCAACCGGCGAAGGTGAGCCGCGTGACCGTGGTCGACAGCGCGGATAAGCATCTTGAAGTTGTCGTGGACGACAGTCAGCTTTCGCTTGCCATCGGCAAGAAAGGCCAGAACGTGCGGCTGGCGGCGAAGTTGCTCGGTTGGAAGATCGACATCAAGAGCGAAGAAGAAAAACGCCAGGAAGTGGAGCTGCAGATGGCGGCGATGGCGCCGCCGGCGAGCACACCGCTTGAGAGCGTGACTGGCCTGGGCGAAGGACTGATTGAGAAGCTCTCGGCCGCGGGAGTGACCACCGTGGAAGCGCTCGCTGACATGACGCCGGAACAGCTAGAAGCGATCGAGGGCATCGGGCCGAAGACGGTGGAAAAAATCAGCCTCGCGGTGAATAATTATTTTGCCAGCCTGGAGGCGGGTGAGGGTGTGGTTGCGGAAGGCGAAGTTGCCACCGAAGGTGTGGAAGGCGAAGCGGTATCGCTGGAAGCGACGGCGGAGGGTTCCGTGGAGGCCGACGCGTTGGCCGAATCTGAGGGTGCGGAAGAAGCTCCGGTGGAATCCGCAGAGTCTGAATCGACATCGCCTGAGTCGGCATCTTCCGAAGGAACGCACGGCGAAGACGCGGAAACAACTTCGTCGCCGGAAAGTGAAGATGGGAAAGTGAAAGATTTGGAAGTCAAAGAGTAGTGATGGCAAGCGCGAAGACATTCCGCATGCCCACAAAGCTGAACCGAGTGAGGCTCAGATGAAGACCTGAGCACACGCGGAAGCAAGAAAGGCCGGATGAGCAAGCGATGTCCTGCAGGCAGTCGGGGTGACCGAGAAGAAGACCCATTCCAGTTCGCTGGAAGACTTCGAAGCAGAAAAGGTACGGGTGCACTTCCGTGCGTCCGCTGAAGCGGCTCCCTCTGCGCGATCCGCCCGCACTGCGCGGGGCGAAGACGAAATCAAGACCAAGATTGACTTGTCGCACATCACCCGGCCGGGAGATGTGCTGAAGGCAATTACGCAGCGGAAAGAGGCTGCGTCTGCGCCGCCGGCACGCTCGATGCCGCCTGTGGCGCCACCGCCAGCGGCGATTGCTGCGCCTCCTGTTGTGAGCAAGCCGGCGGTTGCGGCGCCTCCGGTGGCCAAGGCTCCCGCTGCACCTGTGGTATCTGCGAGCACAGTGGTTGCGCCGCCGGCAGCGCCGGTTGCGCCGCCGCGGCTCGTGACGCCCGCTTCGGTCGAGCGGCCGGTGGCTGCGCCTCCGGTGGCTGCGACTCCGCCTGCGCGGCCTGTGGCGCCAACTGCGCCTCCTGCTTCGGTCTTGACGGCTTCGCCTCAGGCTTCATCTTTATCTTCAACTTCAGTTTCTGGGCAGGCATCGGTGTCCGCGCCGCGTCCGCCCGCGCCAGTTGCGCCGCAGCCTCCGTTGCCGCGCATGATCGTGCCGCAGACGGGGCCGCGACCTGTGTATAAAGCTCCGCCGCCTCGGCCGGTTGCGCCCACGGCACAAGCTGGGGCTTCGGCTCCGGGCACGTTGCGTCCAGCTCCGGGACGTCCTGTGCCGGGACAACCAATTTTTCAGCGGCCGCGTCCGCAAGTGCCGGGTGGTCCGCCGCGCCCGGTCTCAAGACCCGGAGAGCGGCGTCCGATGCACCCCACGCGGCAGTCGCCGACGGGCACGCGTCCGCTGGGCGTAGGTCCGGGGCTTCCGCCGCCGGGGCCGGTGCGTCCGGGGAGCCGTCCGGGAGCGCCTTCGCGCAGGCCGGGGCAGCGCTACGTTCCGCGTGGCGTGAAAGAAGGCCCGATGAAGGGCTACGTTCCGCCATCGCGCATGGTGGTGTCGAACGAGCCGTTGCCGATCACGCGGAGCATCACGATTACCGAAGGCATCAGCGTGAAAGATCTGGCGGAGAAGCTGGACATTCGCGTGAAGGATGTAATTTCGCGGCTGCTGGGGCGCGGCGTTTTCGCGACTGTGAACCAGACGCTCGATGCGGAACTGGCCAGCGAAATGGCACGCTTCTTCGGCGCCGAGACGAACGTGATCACGTTTGAAGAGCAAGCTTCGAAGGAAATTGACGCGGCCGTCACCGAAGATACCAGCGTGGAAGTGGTGCCGCGACCGCCCGTGGTCACGATCATGGGGCATGTGGATCACGGCAAGACGACTTTGCTGGATGCGATTCGTCTCACGAACGTAGCTGGCGGCGAAGCTGGCGGCATTACGCAGCACATTGGTGCATACAAGGTTCGCATTGTCGACACGGCGTCGCCTGCATTCGGACGCGAGATTGTGTTTCTTGACACGCCGGGCCACGAAGCGTTTACGCGGATGCGTTCACGCGGCGCGAAGGCGACTGACATTGTAGTGTTAGTGGTTGCGGCCGATGACGGCGTGATGCCGCAGACGCTGGAGGCGATTGATCACGCGCACGCCGCGGAAGTTCCCATCATCGTGGCGGTGAACAAAATCGATAAGCCCGAAGCTCTACCGGACCGCGTAAAGAAGCAGCTCGCCGATCGCGGGCTGATGCCGGAAGATTGGGGTGGCAAGACGGTGTTCGTAGATGTGTCGGCGAAAAAGAAAACCAATCTGAACCTGTTGATGGAAATGATTGCCCTGGTCGCCGACCTGGGCGAGCTCAAAGCTACGCCGGAGCGCGCCGCTACTGGTGTGGTGCTCGAAGCCAAGCTCGACCGCGGCCGCGGACCGGTGGCCACAGTGCTGGTGCAGAACGGCACGCTGAGAGCCGGCGATAACTTTGTGGTGGGCAACGTCTACGGCAAAGTTCGCGCCATGTTTGACGATCGCGGGGCCGTGCTGCAGGAAGCTCCGCCTTCGACGCCGGTGGAAATTCTGGGCATGGAAGGTTTGCCGCAGGCTGGCGATCAGTTTGTGGTGGTTGCGGATCGCGACAAAGCGCGCGGCATTTCGGAATATCGCGAACAGAAAGCGCGCGAGGCGATGCTGGCGAAGAGTTCCCGCGTTTCGCTCGAAGGGTTGGCGGAGCAGATCAAGACTGCCGGCACCAAGGAACTGAACATCATCCTGAAGGGCGATGTGCAGGGATCGGTGGAAGTGCTGGGCGACCTGCTCGCGAAACTGTCGAACGAAAAAGTTCGGTTGAAAGTTCTGCGTTCTGGAGTTGGCGCAATTACAGAGACGGATGTGCTGCTGGCTTCGGCGTCGAACGCCATCATCATCGGCTTCAACGTGCGGCCGGAGCGCAAGGCGCAGGAACTGGCCGAGCAGGAAGAAGTAGACATCCGGCTGCACTCGATCATTTACGAATTGCAGGACGAGATCAAGCGCGCCATGACCGGGCTGCTCGAACCCACGATCAAGGAAACCTACCTGGGCCGGGCTGAAGTGCTGGAAACTTTCCGCATCCCGAAAGTGGGAACAATTGCCGGGTGCCGCGTGACCGATGGCTTGATCAAGCGTGACTCCGAAGTGCGCCTGCTGCGCGATAACGTGATGGTGTTCAAAGGCAAGGTGGCCTCGCTGCGCCGCTTCAAGGACGATGCCAAAGAAGTGACGAACGGCATGGAGTGCGGCATCTCGATCGCGAACTACGGCGACATCAAGGCTCGCGACGTGATCGAGGCATTCGTCACGGAGCGGATTGCGGCGGAAGTGATCGCTTAAAGCAGGGGCCAGGGATTAGGGGCCAGTTTTTCTGACCCCTGAGCCCTCGCCCCTGGCTTTTTTATGATCGCCTTTCTTACTCTCGAACTTCACATAGAAGCGGCGCAATCGCTTAAAGATAAGCGGCAGGTGGTACGCAGTTTGAAGGATCGTCTACGGGGGAACTTCAACATTTCGGTTGCTGAGCTTGATGCGTCCAACCTGTGGAACCGCGCTACGATAGGGGTGGTCAGCGTCTCCGACTCGCGCGATTATCTTGATGGTCTGATGAGAAATGTTGAGCGGGCAGCCACCCGCATCGCTAACAACCACGGGGCGGACGTTGAGGATTCTTCGGTGGAGTACTACTGAGTTACTTCTGTACTTACCCTCCCCCACGAAAGCGCGCGACAATGAGGCTTTCGGGCCAACACACGCGGGCGATTTTCTGATATTGTCGGATTGGGCTGGTGAGTGTGAGCAGTGTGATGGTAGCGGACGATGGGCGGTCCGCGCAGGTGTGGGTGTTTGTGGATGGCGATGACGAGGAGGCCGAGCGCAGTCTGGAGGGGCTTGCGGCGGCGCGGGAATACATAAGGCATGAACTGGTGGAGCGGCTGCGCTTGCGGCGCGCGCCGGAACTGTATTTCCGGCTGGATCGTTCCGACATTGAAAAGGCGCGAGTGGAAGAATTGTTGCAGCGCACGAGGCTGCGGGCGAAGAAGAGCGCGGCGCGCAGCGCGGCAAAAGCGAAGGAGAATAAATAGCGGCATGCTGCAGGATGTGCTGAAGCAGATCGAGCAGCGCGAACGTTTTGTGCTGACTTCGCACGCGCGCCCCGATGGCGACGCGGTGGGGTCTGCGCTGGCGTGTTGCCAGATTCTGCGCGCCTTGGGCAAGCACGCTGACGTAGTGCTGCACGATGGGGTTCCGCGCATTTACCGGTCTTTGCCTTTTGCCGACGAAGTGTTGCAGGCCAGCACCGTCAGCGGGAGCTATGAGGCCGCCATCATTCTGGAATGTGACAGCATTCATCGCACGCGGCTGGAAGGTCTGGAGAATCGGTTTCTGATCAGCATCGATCATCACGCCACGGGGCGGCCTTTCGCGCACGTCAATTGGATCGATCCGCATGCGGTGGCGACGGCGGAAATGGTTTTCCGGCTGGCTCGCGAAGCTCGGGTGAAATTTTCTCCGGAGATCGCGACCTGTCTCTACACCGCGCTGATGACCGACACCGGCTCGTTCATGTTTCAAGGGACGAACGAAAATACATTTGCACTGGCTCGCGAGTTGGTGCTGGCGGGCGCCGATCCGGCGCACTGCGCGCGCGGCATTTACTTCGCGCATTCCAGCGCCAAGTTGCGGCTGTTGGGCGAGGCGCTGCGTAACCTGCAACAGGAAGGCAATCTTGGCTGGGTCTGGGTCACGCAGGAGCAGATGGATCGTTGCGGTGCGAGGGAAGAAGATTGCGAGGGACTGGTGAATTACGTTCTGTCGATCGGTGAAGTATCGCCCAGAACTTCGGCGGCGGCGGCCACGAATGCGCCAGCGGCTGTTCGGTGGACGGGCCCTTGGCAGAGGCTGTGCGGCAGGTTTTGGTTCATCTGCGGCGTGGGACCTCAGTGCAGTAGAAACGCGATTGCAGATTTTAGATTCGTGATTGCAGATTGAAAACCTGCTTGCTGGCATCGGCTTAGAATCTGCAATCTGCAGTCTGAAATCTGAAATCAGCAATTCCCCATGACCACCCGCACGCGCACCGACGTCCTCTTGCTGGCGGGTTTTTGTGCGTTTCTCTTCTTCTACGGGTTAGGACAATTTGGACTGGTCGGCGCGGACGAGCCGCGCTACGCACAGGTTGCCCGTGAAATGCTGGAGCGCCGCGATTGGATCACTCCTGTTTTGGGCGGGCAGGCATGGCTGGAGAAGCCGCCGTTGTATTACTGGCAGGCGATGGTCGCCTATTCTTTGTACGGTGTAAGCGATGCCGCGGCGCGCGCGCCTTCGGCGTTTGATGCGACATTGCTGGTGGCGGCGGTTTACATTTTCTTGCGACGTTTCCGTCCTGGAGTTGAGTTGGATGGCGCGCTGATCACGGCTTCCTGCGCGGGAGTGATTGCTTACGCGCGGGCAGCCGGCACCGACATGGCGCTGGCTACAACGTTTTCCATGGCCATGCTGGCGTGGTGGAGCTGGCGGGAGAGCGGCAAGAGAGCTTATCTCGCAGCATTTTATGTTTTCGTGGCTCTGGGTACTCTGGCCAAAGGACCGGTCGCGCCGTTCCTGTCTGCTTTGATTATTGGGTTGTACGCGGTGGCCGCGCGCGAATCTCGGGTCGTTCTGAAAACGCTCTGGCTGCCTGGCCTCGCACTTTTCTGCGCGATTTCTTTGCCCTGGTATGTTGCGGTGCAGTTGCGAAATCCTGAATTCTTCCGGGTTTTCTTTTTGCAACACAACCTGGAGCGCTTTTCCAGCAATCTTTATCACCACCACGCGCCGTTCTGGTATTACCTGCCGGTTACTTTGCTGGCGCTGGCGCCGTGGACAGTTTTTTCGGCGGCGGCGTTTGTGGAGTCGGCGCGTCTCTGGCTGAGGGAGAGATCGGCGCGCGGACCGGCGAAAGAAAACTGCGAACTTCAATTTCAGCTTTTTCTGTTGCTATGGTTGATTCTGCCGGTCTTGTTTTTCTCGATTTCGCAATCCAAGCTGCCGGGCTACATACTTCCAGCGGTCCCGGCGGGTGCGCTGCTACTGGTGGATTACTTACAGCGGCATCTGAAGCAAGAAGAAGGAGGAACTCCCGCGAAATGGCTGGTGGTGTCACACGCGGTGCTGGCGGGCGCGTGCATCGTGCCGGCTTTGTTCGCAGGGTACGTCGCGATGCAACATCACCTGCCGCGGGGACGGGCCGTGATGGGTGCGCTGGTGTTTGGCTGTGTGCTGGCTGCTGGCGTCGCTTTCACGCTGTTCAGCCGCGCGGGATTGCGCATGTTGCGTTTTGTTACCTTGATTCCGGTGGTGCTGGCGGTTGCGGCTGTTTTGAAAATCGGATCGACGTCGCTCGACCAGACTCTCTCATCTCGCCCTCTGGCCAGGCAGATCGCAAGCGTGGAAACCTATTCACTGCCACTTGCTGTCTTCGGGGTTCGCCGCGAAATGGAATATGGTTTGGCCTTTTATCGCAACCAAACGATTGGCCGCTATGAGAGAGACAGCGTTCCCGCCGAGGAGCATCTGCTGGTAGCTCCGGAGAATTCGCGGACGGAAGTTTTAAGGCAAGTTGCGAGCCGACGCATTCTTCTGCTTGGACACTTTGCTCCGCAACACATTGACTACTATTGGGTTGCGGCGGCGGGTTCAAGCTCCGCGCGCTAGCGGATGCTGAAAAACGGGTTGTGGGAACAGAACGCGGCGAGCTGAAGCCCGCAATGATTGCAAGAGTTTACGCGGCGTTGAAGCACCGCTCTTCCACGCGATGGCACTCATTCGTGAAGATTTCAAGGCCCCGCCGCTGTTGCCGGCCGTTGTTCGGGGTGTTTGCCTCTGGTCGGTGAACCCACTACACTCGAAGTTTTGCCACCGCGATGTTCACCACCTCTTTTCTCGCGGCTGACGAAGCAGGAGCGCTTTGGAGATTCTCGACCTCAGGCATTTTTCTTCTGTGGATTTGCGTCCACTTCTCGAAGACGAGACGCAGCTCTGGGCACGCCTGCTTTCGTGGGACTATAGCGGCTCGGCAGAGATGATCCTGCGCTATGTCGACGCAAAAATTCTGCCTGGTTACGCGGCCGTGGATCGCGGGCGCATTTTTGGTTACTCCTTTTTTGTCTATGAGGGAAGTAAAGGAGTGATCGGCGACCTTTATGTGACGAATGGCGCGCGCCTGCCGGATTCTCGACAGGTAGAGTTGCGGCTGCTCACGCACGTGATCGAGACATTGCAACAGTCACCGGGGATTCACCGCGTCGAGGCACAATTGCTGGCGCATGAGGCGGGAGCTGTGGCGCGTCCGTTTCTGGAGCAGGGATTTCAGCGCCACCCGCGGCTGTTCATGGTGTTACCGCTCACAGGTACGGCCGCTGGGCAGTCGACGGCTGTGCATTCGGAGGTGGAAATCCGGCGCTGGGTGGAAAGTGATTACCAGGCGGCGGCCGCCGTGATTACCGCTGCTTATCGCGGCCACGTTGATGCGCAGATCAACGACCAGTACCACACGCTGAGCGGATCGCTGCGCTTTCTCAACAACATTGTGCGCTTTCCGGGATGCGGTTTGTTCGACGCGGAATCTTCGCATGTCGCTCTGGATCGAAAGGCCAAGAGTTTGATTGGATTGATTCTGTGTTCCCGCGTGCGCAATGATGTGGGTCACGTGACGCAGATCTGTATTCTGCCGGAATACCGGTCCCGCGGCATTGGCGAAGCTTTGCTGGCCGCCACGGTCGCGGAACTCAGGAAACGAAATTTCTCGTTGCTCTCGCTGACGGTGACCGAGGCCAACTCCCGGGCAGTGGAGCTTTATCGCCGGCTGAATTTCGATACGAAGAGAATCTTTGATGCGTTTGTGTGGCAGGGGTGAGAAAGCAGCTTTTAGCTCCTAGCCATCGCAGGGATGGCTCGCTGGTTCTCTTGGCGATTTGCCTAGTTCTCGGTAGGGACAGGTAAGCTAATAGCTAAACGCTAAGAGCGGATTTCGGCAGCTATCTTCTCAACACCCACATCGCCCAGCCCGCCAGGATGGTTCCGCCGAGGAATACGGCGAAACAGTAGAGGCCGTAGCGCACCATGGCGCGGGTGTTTTCGCGGTGTGTGATGCCGAAGACGACGGAGGTGAACAGGGCAAAAATCACCGCCGCGCTGAAGTGGCCAAGGTGTAGCGTCACAGTTCCCCCGCGGAGCGACAGGTTCTAGCTGACGGCTGACGGCTGATAGCTGAGAGCTTTTTCATTGTTTCTTCCCGATCGCGATGTGATAAGCGTCGGCGACCGCGATAAAATTCAGCAGTCCGGCGACGATCATGAATTTTGTTCCGTAGTCGGCGGTGGCGAAAGCGATCGCGCCCTGACCCCAATCCTGCGCGAGGGTGACGATATAGAGGCCGCCTGCGCCCATGTCCCCGATGAAGCCGAGGATGTCGAGAATGTCGCCGCCGTTCGCCTTGTAGATGCGGCCTTGCATCATCAGTCCCAGGACGAACAGAGTTGCGATTGAGATCAACAGCAGGACGCCGCGTATCCAGCGCTTCTGGATCATGTGGCCGGCGCCAGGAATCAGCCATCCGACTGCGGGAGCGAGCACCGCCATCATGTTGACCGGTGCGGCCGCATCTATTCTTGTTTTTGCCGTGGGATTTGCCATTAGATAGTCACGATCTCGCGTTGGATTTTTCCCGTCACTTCCGCGGACTTTGCGCGCACCAGCACATTCACCTCGCTGCGTACGCCAAACTCCGGCAGGTAGATACCCGGCTCAATGGAGAAGCAGGAGTTGGGAAGAAGCTGGCGTTCGTCATGGATTTCGAGATCGTCCATGTTCGCGCCATTGGCGTGGACGTCGGTGCCGATGGAGTGTCCGGTGCGATGAATGAAAAATTCGCCGTAGCCTTTTTCCTGGATGTGGCCGCGCGTGGCCCGGTCCACTTCCCAGCCGGCGATGCGGCGTCCGGCAGCCACGGCATCGATCGCAGTTTTCACTCCGGCATCGCGCGCGTCGCGTACGATCTGAAAAATGTCACGCATGCGCACCGAGGGTGCAGCGCCCACGAAGCCCATCCACGTAATGTCGTAATAGACGGCGCCGGGAGTATTCTTTTTCCCCCACACATCGAGCAGCAGGAGATCACCTTCGCGAACGGGCACAGGATGACCGGCGTTGGGCTCGTAGTGCGGGTTGCCGGCGTTGGCATTTACGGCAACGATGGGCGGATCATCAGTCAGTAGATTTTCGCGTTGGAATGCTTCCATAAACCATTGCTGAATTTCGTGCTCTTTGGTCCCGCCATTCCGCACGCGCCGCCCAATCTCATGGAAGGCCGCTGCCACAATCGCGTCGATGCTGTCGCGCGCGGCAAAGTGAGTGGCGATCTGCTCTTCGGTCCAAGTCGATTCGAATTGTGCCACGAGGTCCGCGGAACTCACCACGTTTTTTCCCAGTCCGCGGATCAAGTCGATGGTGCCGCCATCGACCAGCGAAATCGTGAAGACAATGTTGTTGGGCGAGTACTGCATGGCGATGTCGCGATAGGAGGCCAGGATGGTCTTGAGCTTGGCGAACAATTCCTGCCAGCCGGAATACAGATGCTTGCTGCCGGGCAGCGTGTCGAGATGCCCCGCCTCAATCTTGTGCACCAGTTTCACCGGCTCGCCCTCCGCGGGAATCAGATAGAACCAGCGGCGCGTGACCATCAGGCCGGGCGACAGTCCCAGCACGCGATAAGCGATGGGATCGCGGTGGTGGTGGTCATAGAAAAGCCAGGCGTCGATATTCCGTTCGCGCAGCGCAGCTTGGATGGCGGGCAGGTTCATGGGCAAACTTCTATTGTAAACAAGGTGGGGGATTTTGGGCGAATCGGATCGAGAGCGAAGTTTCTCAAGAGGCCAGAATCCGTTTTCGGGCGGCCGGAGCCAGAGTTTCGCATGCTGTGCGCAACACCAATCGCGGGGCGCGCTGACGAATCTTCGTTAGATACGGCATGGTGCGTTTTGGATCGAACTTCGCCGTCTCGCGCAGGAGCCAGCCTAATCCTTTCTGCACCATGTCGTCTTTGTCATCGAGAAGGGAATTGGAGAGCTTCGTGACCTCTAGAAAGAACGTCTTCGAGCGTGTGCCGCGAATCAAAGCTACGCATGCCGCCCGCCGGTGCCACCGATTTGGAGACTTCGCCCAGCGAAATACATTCTTCACGCGCGCAGGGCTGGACGCCATCATGGGCGCGATCAGGTCGTGCACCAAGGCATCGTGATCGGCCCAACTGCTGATGCGGTCGAGCCAGGACTCGAACAGTTTGAACTCGCGGTCGCCGAACTCGGGATCGAGGTTCTCCAAAAGGAACACGGCGGCGACTTTTTCTTCCAGCACGCTTCCGGAAAAAAGTTCATCCGCAACCTTCACGAGGAAGTCGAGGCCGAACTCTTTCCGAATCTCCCGCCGGAAACTTCGGGCGGCTCGTCGCAGGTCGGCTGTGTACCAGCCGTGCGACTTGATCTCATCTTTGAAGAACCACTGCACGCCCACGGCATGGTCGGATGATCCGCCGTGTCTCAGAGTTTGGCAAATCTGTGCGGCGATCTCTTTGACGGTCGGCGCGTGAGTGGAATTGAGTGGAGACATGAAATCTCAATAGTCCGAAAGTGAGTGATTAACATTCGTTGAGGCTTAAGTTTGACCCATCAACAAAGGCGGCCGCAAAGGCCGCCTCTGGTCGTTCGTTTCTTTATTCCTGTCCGATACTAAGCAGCGCGCGCGGGAGACGACGCCGGTCGATATCCGCATTCCCCCGCCTTTTTCAGCGCCTGCAACGCTTCTTCCGGGGAGATCAACGGCGTGGTCTGAACTGATTTGCAGGCCCCGCCGCCCGCGAACGCCATGGCGATTGCCGCAGCGCTCACGTTGTCGGGGAGTTGCGCAATCACGATCACGTCGTAATCTCCGAACGAGAACCATGCGGCTTCGATTTTGCCGCCGAGTTTCTCGATTGCCGGCCGCACTGCCTCAATGCGGTTCTGCGGATTCGCCAGCAGAGCAGCCCAGCCTTCGCGCGAATAAGCTACCTGGTGCAAGTAATGTGGCATAGAACCTCCTTCTGATTCGCTTGCTGGGGGCGAATGATTCCAGAGGCCGGGGGCGAAGTCAAGGCTGTGTGCTCACACCCTAAGCGGCAGGACTGGTATCGGGGACTCTCACGTACCGGTCGTAAATCCACAGCAGGAGCGTGGTGGCGACGCCCACCGCAACCACCGACCACCAGATCAACTCTGGACGGTGCATCTCTTCGCCGAAATGGTGCATGATCCAGCCCGCGAATGGGCCAGCCACAAACGATCCGATGCCGAGCGGGAGAAACGCGAATCCCATATAAGTTCCCTGTTGCCCAGGCGGCGCCAGACGCGAGATGTAGTCGTAGTAGCGCGGTTGTTGCACGATCTCGCCGATCGCGACTACCACCAGCGTGGCCACCGCCATCCAGACCGAGGGATGCACGATCAGAAGAATCCACGCCAGGCTCGTGATCAGAGTTCCGAGCACGATGGCATGAAACGCGTGCATGCGCTTGGTGAGAAAACCGATCAGCATGGTGAAACAGATGACCACGATCGGATCGGTCGCCAATATTCGCGCCGTGTCGGCCTTGGGATCGATGTAGGTAGAGATGTAGAGCGGCAGCGCAATAAATTCCTGCCAGAAGACGACCCAGTATCCGGTGAAGATCAGCAGAAACAACATGAAGCGCGGGTTCTTAGCCACGGTGAGGAAGTTGCTCGCCACCTGGCGGAGACTGGCAGCTTCGCCTTCGTCGGCATGGCGTGGTTCCTTGAAGAACAGCAGAACCACAAAGAACATAAGAAACACGCTCAGGGCCGCGATGCGAAATACATTCTCGACAATGCCGTGCGCTTGCGCCCACGAAGCGAGTAATGGTCCTGCCGTGCTGCCGACATTGACCAGCGTGTAGTAGATGGAATAGCCCACTGAGCGGACATTTTCCTTGGACGCGCGCGCGGTCGTTCCGACCACCGAAGGTTTCACCAGAGCGACGCCCAGCGCGGGCAACACGAGAATGACCGCAACCAAGGCGACCAGCGACACGTGGTCACGCAGCGGAGCCAGCCACCCGGAGCCGATTGAACCCAGCATGAAGTAGGCGAAGGTAAGAAGCAGGTAGGCCAGCGAAAGCGCGCGCCGGAAGCCGAGCCGGTCGGCCATCGCTCCACCGATTACTGCGAGAAACCACACCCAACCGCCAAACATTCCGGTCAGACTGCTGGCCCGCTCCACGTCAAAATGCAGGCCCTCGTGCAGGTAGCGCGCCAGCACCGCGAACACGGCGTAGTAAGAGAGCCGCTCAAAAAGCTCGCTGATGTTGGCGACCCAGAAGGGGCGCTCGAAACCGGTGCGGATATCCTGCAGTCGTTCGGAAAAGGTCAAAGTGGCTCCAGTGCTTTTGGTAGCGCTGCCGTCTCGGCGGCTTCGGCCAGCTAGGGCGAGACGCCCCCCGCGACAGCCGGCGGGATGCCGGCGCTACGTTCTACGCATTTGCGCAACCCTTCGGCTGTCAGCCCCACCACGCGCACGACTTTATTACGACTGCTGTGGCCGGAGGCAATGGTAACGGAAGATCGCGGCACCTTCAAAAGTTTCGCGAAGAATTCGATGCAAGTCTGGTTCGCGCGGCCGTCGATGGGAGGCGAGGTGATTGAACGCTTCAGTGCGCCGCCCAGTTCGCCGGTGATGGCGTTTTTCCTGGCGCGCGGATGGACCTTGACTTCGAATGTAACGGCTCCGGCAGATTCATGGATTGGGATCAAGCGCTTTTGCCCAGCGAAAACACTGTCTCAAAGATCAACAATCCGGCAACCAAAAGAAGTTGAGGGTTGCGCATTGTGGTTGCTCGTCCGATGCTTGCGATCAGCGCGGCGAAGAAGACCAGCATGGTCACGTCCCCAGCGATGCAGAACATTTTCAATCCCTGCACGACGTTTCCGTTGCGGATGCGCAGCAGGTTGAGCATGGCGGTCAAGAGCAGAGCCAGGTAGGTGCCCAGGATCCAGATTCTGCCGGTGTATGTCTTCGGCACGAGCAGGCACTCGATGATCGCCAGCAGAAAAAGCGTTCCCGCGCATAGGCGATCGAAAAACTTCATGGCATTGCGCTCCTCCGCGCTTGTTGTGGCTAAGCTTTCATTCGTTTGCCGAAAATCGCCGTGCCTACGCGCACACAGGTTGAGCCTTCTCCGATGGCCAATTCGAAATCGTGCGACATACCCATGGAAAGGACATCCATGCTGACGCTGGGAAGTTTTCGCGCGGCGATCGCATCGCGCAGCTCGCGCAGTTTGCGGAAGTAGGGACGGGCGGCTTGCGGGTCGTCGGTGAAGGGGGGGACGGTCATCAGGCCGCGGAACTGTAGTCCATCGAGATGGGGCGCTGCCAGCAGCAATTCTTCGAGCTCGGGCGAGTCTGGCGCAGTGCCGCTTTTGGCTGCTTCGCCGCCGACGTTGATTTCGATCAGCACGGTCAGTTTCTTGCCAAGTTGGCGCGCGGCCGCGTCCAGCTTCTCTGCGAGCTTCAGAGAGTCGACCGAATCCACCGCGTTGAATAACTCGACTGTCTTGCTAGCCTTGTTGGTCTGCAGATGGCCGATCATGTGCCACACGACATCGGGCAGGTTCTGAAGAGCGCCGATCTTACTTGCGAATTCCTGAACGCGATTTTCTCCGAAGAGCCTGAGACCAGCTTCATACGCTTCGCGGATGCGCTCGGGCGGGTGTGTCTTGCTGACGGCCATCAAGGCGATCTCTTTGGGGTTGCGTCCGGCGCGGCGGGCGGCTGCGGCGATTCGTTCGTGGATGGATGCGATGTTTGCGGCGATGGACATGGCAAGAGCTAAAGAATAATGCAGAAGTGAGAAGGCAGAATGCAGAAGTAAAACCGGATTCAACTATCTGCATTATGACTTCTCACTTCTGCATTCGGTTTCTACATCATAGCTGTCGGCGGCGCGGGCTCGCTGGGATCGCCGGCGCTGGTGAGCGGAAGCAAGATCATGAGCGCGGCCAACAAGGCCATCACGGCAATTCCTACAAGATATAGCGGATGATTGAAGATCTGCGCGGACGTGATGTGGCGGGCCGCGCCTTCGAGCAGTTGCAACACGCGCTGTTGGGAAGTGGCGAGTCCGAGCGCGATGAACCCGGCCCATACCAGACCGAAGACTGACTCTCCGGCGATCAGTCCTGAGGCGGTGAGAACCCCGGCATTCTCCACGCGGGCCCTCTGCGCGTCGTTGAGTCCGCGGCGCTTGGCCATCCAGTCTCCGATTGCGCGAAAAACTCCGCCGATGAAAATGGCAAACGTGGTTTCGAACGGAAGATACATTCCGACCGCAACCAGCATGGGGCTGCGCACCTGCATCATGATCAATCCGATGCCGAAGAAAATGCCGACCACCACCAACGCCCAGGGCATGTCTCCGCCTACGATGCCAATGGCGAGCGTTGCCATCAGGCCGGCCTGCGGCGCGGAAAGCTGGCGGCTGCCGAAACCGAACGCGGTATTCAGCAGGTAGAGCGGCCAGTACATTACCAGGCTGGCGACGACCACCGCGATCAATTCTGCCATTTGAATCTTCCGCGGCGTTCCACCCAGAATGTAGCCGACCTTGAAGTCTTGCAACAATTCGCCGGCCACCGAAGAGGAAACGCACACCACCGTGGCTACGCCCAAGACCACCGCTACGCCTTTCATCCCAGACACGCCGAGGGAAACCATCAGCAGCGCAGCGATCAATAAGGTCGAGAGCGTTAGCCCAGAGACGGGATTGTTGGACGAACCGATAAACCCGACCAGGCTGCCGGAAACCGTGGCAAAGAAAAAGCCGACTACGAGCATGACGACCGCAGCGAGCACTGCGGGCCAAATCAATCCTGATATGTGGATATAAAGAAAACACATGAGGATGAACATAAGGCCGATCAGGCTGAACACAACTTTTGAACTCATGTATTGCTCGGTGCGCGATAACTTAGCGCGCTGGTCGGCCGTCTGGCGAAGATCGCCCAGCGCCCTGCCGATTCCCGCGGTGAGACTCCGGCCCATCTTGAACAAGGTATAAGCCGCGCCCACCAGCATTCCACCGACGGCGATGGGGCGCACGATGAATCTCCAGACAGCGATGGCCATGGTGGCCCAATCATCAGGCGTATCGGCCGGAAGATAGTGCTTGAGCTGCGGGCCGAGGAAAAAAATCAGCAGTGGAACCATCAATCCCCAGGCGAGCACGCCGCCGGCGAATTGAATCGATGCCAACCGCAAGCCAATGATGTAGCCCACGCCGAGATACGCGGGACTCACGCTGGGCGCGGCGAAGGTGCTGGTTCCGCCTGCGGCGACGAGATTCGTGCTACCGGTGGTGCCGAGACGGACTTGACTACGGCCCAGACTGCCTACAGTGAAATGAATGTCCTTGTCGGCGGCGAACAATCCGAAGCGGCCGAGCAGATATACGACGCCGCCTACGCCGATATTCCAGAAAAGATATTTCGCGGCCTGGGCTCCGCGGCGTCCGGCTTTATGAATTTCTGCGGCGGCCACGGATTCCGGGAAGGGAAGCTCCGGGTCCTCGACCATGACGCGGCGCACCAGAGAGATAAACAGAACTCCCAGGATGCTGCCCACCATCATCAGCGCGGTGGACTTCCAGTAGGCGTCAGCGGGGCGGAACGACGGCCACGCCTTGGAAATCACAAACGCGGGGATGGTAAAAATTGCGCCCGCAGCCAGGCCCTCGCCGATGGTGCCCGCCGTGCGGGCGATGTTCTCTTCCAGCAGAGTGCCTTTCCATGCGCGCAGCACCGCCATGGCAATCACGGCGGCGGGATAGGTAGCCGCGATGGTGATGCCGGCACGCAGGCCGAGGTACGCGTTGGCCGCGCCCAGCACCACCGTCAGCACCAGCCCGAGCAGCACGGCCCGCAGCGTGAACTCCTTCATCTCCATGGTTTCGGGAACGTAGGGCTCGTGCTTCTTGGTGCCGCTTATCGGCGCGATGGGTGCGGGATCGCTCATCGTTCAATCCTTTTTTGCCGCGTGGGATGGAAGCTGCTTCCTTGCGAAGTTCAATGTAACTTATTCCAAACACTGGAACGGCGCGACCTTAGCACGCAGGGCGCCAGGTTTACAAGTCCGGCGTGGTTCTAGCGCGGAGCCATGACCAGGAATCCAGTCGAGGTTCGCTGGACCCGACAGAAGGGAGCATGCCACGAGCGAGTCGAAGGGCGGCGGTTGTCCCCGCATGAGCATCTCCCAAATTGAGACTCTGCTGTTTTTTGTCTCTTCTCCCGTTGGCTAGTTCTGCCGCGGCGGCGTAGAATGGGGCTACTGGTTTGCTCTGCCCCTTCGTTGTTTCTAATCCCCCGAGGTGCAGTATGTCTGTAGGTCGCTCTTTTTTGTTCCCGACGTTCCACTGCGGTGATTGCGGCTGCGACGTGGGGTTCCGTTCGCGCCGCCGGACCTTCACGGAACGGTTCATCCTGCCTCTTTTTCTGCTGAAACCGGTTCGTTGCGGGGAATGCTTCCGCCGGGATTACCGCTTGATTTTTATGCCGGTGAAGAACAGGCTGTCGGAGGCCAGTGGGCTGCGTCCGCTAGCAAACCCGCCGGCGCCGCCCAGTCGTCACGTTGCCTAGCGGCAGGCAGGGCCGTTATACTGCTGACGTAGGAAGATTTAGGAAGCAAAGGCTTAGGAAAGGAACCGCACGGGCAAAGTTCGCCCGGCGCGGCGCGCAAGGAGGCCGTCTTCAGCAGTAGTGAGGACCGAATCCGGGCTAGCCAGAGCAGTTTCGCGGGGGCAGGGCTATCTGTTGTCCCGCGGAGGACTTCCACTTGGGCTAGCCGCGCTGCCGAAAGCCTTTTTGCTGTTCTGTTTCCCGCCGACTGCCGTATCTGCGCGGCCCCTCTAGTCAACATTTCCCGGCTTCCGGTGTGCTCCGAATGTCTGGAACAGGTCCTTCCTGTGCACGGCCAACTGTGTTCGGTCTGCGGCGAGCGGATGCTTTCGCCTCACGTTCTCGTGGCGTCGGACGGGCAATTGCTTTGTCCTGTTTGCAGCCGAGGAGAGCAGCACTTCGCGAAAGCTGTGGCCTACGGCAGTTATCAAGGAGTCCTGCGGGAACTCATCCACTTGCTGAAGTATGGAAGCGTACGGCCGGCGGCAGGCGTTCTCGGACGCATACTAGCTGAGGCCATTTCCGCCCGCGGACTCTGCGGACCGACCGGCCTTGAATCGACTTCCGTGCTGGTTGTCCCGGTGCCTCTGCATCGTTCGAAGCGGCGGCAGCGCGGCTTCAACCACGCGGAGTTGATCGCCGGGGCAGCGCTGAAATTGCTTACGGCCGATCGGCGCGCGGTTCGAAACGGAATGCTTGGGAACGAAATGGTTCTTGGCAGAGATGTTCTGGAACGGAAACGCGAAACGAAATCGCAGATCGGGCTGACCATCCATCAGCGCCAGGAGAATGTGCGCGGAGCGTTCGCCGTGAGGCGTGCCGAGGAAGTAAACGGACGCGAGGTGCTTCTGGTCGATGATGTCTATACCACGGGTGCAACGGTTTCCGAATGCGCGCGAGTGCTGCGCCGCGCCGGAACGACCAAAGTGTGGGTCGCTACGGTAGCGCGTACGCTGAAACAGGCATCTAACTATGGGGAGATGAAGCCGGTTGTCGGGGTGGCCTTGGAGGTTTCGGAAACGCCGCTGGCGAAAGCGGTTGGCTGAGAAGTTTGGCGGTCGTTGGTGGCGCCCTGAGAGTTTGAATGGTGCGGTTTGGCAATTTTTGAGGCTTAAGGAATTAGGGCCTAAGAGCTATAGGAAATCACTGGCAGAGTTTTATGTCACCGAGGATGGAACAGGAATTCGGACCACCGGGCCGCTTTGCCGCCGGCCTGTTCTCGCCGGCGGCTACGCACCGGGCGGGGGATGGCCATGCCCTGCTTGCTCCTGTCCTGGTGCTGAACGCGTCGTATGAGCCCATCAACGTTTGCGCCGCTCGCCGCGCCCTGGTGCTGGTGCTGAAGGGCGTGGCCATGACCGAGGAAGAAAACGGTCACTTCCTGCACGCTGCGCGCATCGCGATGCGCGTGCCTTCGGTGATTCGCTTGCTCGAATACCGCCGCATCCCGCATCAGAGCCGCGCTCTGTCGCGGAAGAACATCCTGCTGCGCGACCGCAACACTTGCCAGTATTGCGGGGAAGTTTTGCCTTCAGGCGAACTCACGCTCGACCACGTGATCCCGCGCTCTCGCGGAGGTTCGTCCACCTGGGAAAATCTGGTGGCCTGCTGCCATCCCTGCAATCGACGCAAGGGCAACCAGTTCGCCACCGAGGCTGGCATGAAGCTGATGCGCGAGCCTCGCGCCTTCAACCTCCACACCAGCCGGCATATCATGCGTTTGATGGGACGGTCGGATGATAAGTGGAGGAAGTATTTATTCTACTGAGCTGTCAGCTCTCAGCCGTCAGCTATCAGCTAAAACCAAAAACACTCAACTGCACCCAGACCAACTCGCTGCAACAACGCGAGGAGTCTGGGGTTTTAGCTGATGGCTGACAGCTGATAGCTGAAAGCTACTTTTGCGGCGGATTCGCGGCCGGCTGTTTCTGATCCGGAGTCTGACCCGGCTTCTGCTGATCCTTCGGCAGTTCCTTGCCTTGGTAGAGAATCTTCACGTTCGATCCGAAGCGCTTGTAGTCTTCGTACTTCACGATTTCCTTGATGTGCACGTCCTGCATGCTGGCGCCATGTGGTGAACTTGGGGAACAGGTTCTCGTCGCTGCCATTGCCATGTTTCTTGCGGATGTCGGGTACGGTCTTGCCGTAGGTCTTCACGATCTGGAAATCTTTGTCGTCGACCCAGACGCGTCCCTGGAAGTAGCGCTTCTTGCCCTCGATTTTCTTGGGCGCAATGTCGAAGGCGTAGCAGTGCAGATCGTCTTCCTGCTGCTGGCCGACGTAGAGCACGTTGTATTCGGGCAGGTCCGCCGTGGTGAGCACAAAGGGCAGGCGGTGGCGGATGTCCTCCATGTCTTCCTGGGTCATGGAAATCTTGGACAGAGTGGACTGCGGGGCGAACACCACGTTTTCCGTACGCTTGCCCTTGTCGTCGAAAATCACGTCGAACACTTCGCGATACTCGCCATCGGGAGTGTCGCCGTCGAGAGTCTGCACTTTCACGTCCTGGCGGAAAGTGTATTGCTCGCGGGCCTGCGCGAATTCCGTTTCGTTCGCCGCGAAGTGCTTGATGATTTCATCGGGCGTGACGTTTGCGGGAAGCGCGGTATCGAGCGGGCCCTCCTGGGCGGCGAGCGGCAGCACGGCCAGCCCACAGGCCGCGAGCATAAGACAAGACAGCAGTTTCCGAAGCGCGGATTTCATGAACCCTAGTCTATCGCTTTGCCGCCAGAATGGCAGCGAGACGTGTCTGAAAACCTGTTTCCCGGGGGAGATGCGGTGAATTGCATTTCTGCCAAGTCATGACTGCGGCAACCCTGCCTCCGCCTCCTTTCCGCTCAAAGGCGGGAGGCCAGGGATGCTGCAGTTCTCTGCCAATTGGTTGGATGCCAGAAAGCGGAATGGGTTGCCGGGGGAAAGCGGGCTCCGGGCTTCGGCGTTCGGCGGGTTCCGAAGTCCCCGCGCCTCAAGTGATGAGCCGGCTCTACGCAAACCCTGCTACACTTTTCGGTTTGCCGTAGAGACGTTGCTTGCAACGTCTTGCCGCCAGAGGCAGGCGTGCACGTGGCGTGAAGAGACGTAGCAAGCTACGTCTCCACGGATTGATTTTCAAGGAGTCCCTCATGCGCCGTTTCTTCCTGACTTTTTTCGTTCTCGTTTCCTTCTCGTTTCCCGCCGTCGCCCAGACCAAGCATTCTTTCACTTTCGAGGACATGATGAAACTGAAGCGTGTGGGCGAGCCCGAGGTTTCGCCCGACGGCAAGTGGGTGATCTTCAGCGTGGTCGATGTCGATCTCGAAGCCAACACGAAGACGCCGCACATCTGGATCGTGCCCACGGCGGGGGGGCAAGAAAGAGAAATCATCGCTGATCAAGATGCCGACCGTCCGCGCTGGGCGCCGGATGGCAAGCGTTTCGCTTTTATCTCGACGAAAGAAGGCGGCTCGCAGGTTTGGATTGCGGATTTCGACGGCGCCGCTGGTACGGTCACGGCGACAAATAAGCTCACCGACATCGTGACCGAAGCTGGCGGCGAGTTGTGGTCGCCCGATGGCAAGAATATCCTCTTCACCTCGGATGTTTATCCCAACTGCACGTTCGATGGCCGAGGAGAAGCCGGGTGCAACAAGGCGGCTCTCGATGCGGCGCAGAACGGCAAGGTCAAGGCGCAGATCTTCGATCATTTGCTCTATCGGCACTGGAATGCCTATAAGGACGGCAAACGTAGCCACATCTTCGTGGTCGAGGTTCCCAGGGGCAACGCAGACGTGACCATCGTGACACACATTCTTAGCCTTCCCCGGGACCTCACGCCCGGCGACTATGACGCTCCCGTGTTCTCGCTCGGCGGTCAAGACAACTATGCCTTCTCGCCCGATGGGCAGGAGATTTGCTACACCTCGAATCACGACAAGAATCCGGCGAATTCTACCAACAACGATCTGTGGATTGTCCCGATCAGCGGAGGGCCGGCAAAGAACATCACCGCCGACAATCCCGCCAGCGACTCGACACCGCTCTATTCGCCCGATGGCCGCTACATCGCCTACCGCGCCCAGCAGCGTCCGGGATACGAGAGCGACCGCTTCCGGCTGATGGTGTATGACCGCAAGACGGGTGAGAAGAAGAATCTCTCGGAACAGTTCGATCGGTGGGTGGGAACCTTCGCGTGGCTGTCGGACAGCCGGACGATCGTCTTCTCGACCGAAAGCGAGGGTGACTCACCGCTCTACTATTACACTCTTCAATCCGACAAAGAAGGCGGCGGTGCCTATTCGCCTTGGCCACCCGAGATGGTTGCTGGATTCGATGACGACGTCACCTCTACCCCCGACGCGAAGTGGCTGATTTTTAGCCGAATGTCGATTGAATCGCCAAACGAGATTTACAGAGCGCCAACCGGAATGCCCGGATGCGTAGATGCGCGGCACGACACCAGCAAACCGCCCTACAAAGCGACCCGCGATTGCCTGCTGCAACCGGCCGAGCAACTTACTCATTTCAACGACGCCGTTCTTTCCCATGAAGAAGTGCCGGCGCTTGAACCCTTTTGGTTCCCCGGTGCCGGCGGCGACAAGGTCCAAAGCTTCCTGGTCAAGCCGCCGAACTTCGATACCTCGAAGAAATATCCCGTGAAGTTCCTCATTCACGGCGGGCCGCAGGGGGCCTGGGGAGACGACTGGAGCTATCGCTGGAATGCCGAACTGTTTGCGTCGCCAACTTCTGCAACGCCCAGCGGCTATGTCGTCATCATGATCAACTTCCACGGCTCGACTGGTTACGGGCAGAAGTTCGTCGACGCCATCAACGGCGACTGGGGCGGCGCTCCGTATGAAGACCTGATGAAGGGCCTCGACTACGCGGAGAAGACTTATCCGTTCATCGATAAGTCGCGCGAGTGCGCGCTGGGCGCCAGCTACGGCGGATACATGGCCAACTGGATTCTCGGCCACACCGACCGCTTCAAGTGCATCGTGACCCACGACGGCATGTTCAACGCCGAGTCTGCCTGGGGCTCGACCGAAGAACTCTGGTTCAACAACTGGGAGTTCAAAGGCACTCCCTACGACAATCGCGCCAGCTATGAGAAGTGGTCGCCCCACCAGTACGCCAAGAATTTCAAGACGCCGACTCTCGTAATTCATGGCCAGCGCGACTACCGGCTCGACGTGAGCGAAGGCCTGCAACTTTTCACCACCCTGCAGATGGAAGGCGTGCCCTCGAAGATGCTGTATTTCCCCGACGAAGGCCACTGGGTGCTGAAGCCGCAGAATTCGCAGCTCTGGTATAAGACGGTGAATGAATGGGTGGATCGGTGGACGAAGTGAAGCGGGCTTCGGGCTTCAGCCTGCGGGCTTCGGCTTCAAAATCTTGTCATTCCGACCGGAGGGAGGAATCTGCTGTGTGCCAGCGCCGCAGAACAGCAGATTCCTCGCTTCGCTCGAAATGACGAGCACGGAGTTTGACCCCACCTGACTGAGTGTCCCATGCGAAAAACAACCTCTGCAAACCACGCCGCTAAGAAATCCACCAATCCCTCGCAACCCGAGGCCAAACGGCAACTCGACTCCTTCCTCGCGAAATACGACCCGGAGGTTGAGGCTTTCGCGTGCCGCGCGCTCGCGAAGATGCGCAAGCTGGTCAAGGGCGCGATCGAAATGGTCTACGACAACTACAACTGGCTGGTAATTGGATTCAGCCCCACGGAGCGGCCCTCGGAGGCGATCTTCTCGATCGTGATGCCCCCGGGCCGCGTCACGTTGTGCTTTTTGCAGGGAGCGGGCTTGCCCGATCCGGCGAAGCGCCTGCAGGGAACCGGCCACGTGGTGCGGAACATCCGGCTCTACGACGCCGGCCATCCGGATGCCAAAGTGCTGGACGATCCCGAGGTGCTCAGCCTGATCAACGTCGCCCTGAACCGCGCCAAGGTGCCGATGCCGCCCGGCGCACGCCGCAAGCTGATCATCAGATCAATCTCCGCGAAGCAGCGGCCACGCCGTCTATCGGGCGGAAGGCAGTGAGGTGTTAAGGCTCTCCTCAGTTCGGGGCAGCTGGAAACGCCTGCAAAACGTTCTGTAGTGCCGCTGAGGTTCCCGCCGTCGCTGAAACCTGAATTTCCAGCGGACCAGAAAATCCGCCGGTGGATGGAGTCAGACGGGCCATCCCGTTGGCATCGCTTTGTACGCTGGTCTGGGTCACGCTGAGGATCACGGGCACGGCAGGGGCGCCGCCATTATCCCCGCCGGAACCGGCCGGGGAAGTGCTTCCCGCCAGACGCATCACCGTAGTCTGAAAAGTCACGACCGCGCCGAGAACCGAATCTGGCGGCGAAGCAGAATCCGTGACGCGCACGATTACCGGCTGAAATGTCTGGCCGAGAACGATCGCCTGTGCGGCCCCCGCGACCGGCCACAGGCTCAGCAGAGAAGGCGCGACCGGCGTCACGAAGAACGACTGGCAAGGACTGTCCGACGGTGCCACGCATGCACTCACCTGCACCTGGGCCGCGACATTTGCGAGCGTGAGCGTAACGCTGACGTAGCCGCTGCTGTTGGTTACGGCGCTCGAAGAACTGAGTGTGCCCGAGCCCAGGGCGACGGTGAAATTCACGGTATCGCCGCTCAGGGGAGTGGCGTCGTCCATCACACGCGCGGTAAGAGGGAGGGTAACATTGCCGCCCGCAACGACCCAGGAATACGGCGAGGTGAGGCCGATTGCGAGAGACGTTTCCGTGCCCACCACTGTGGTGGAAGTCAGCTTCGACGAGGGGTAAGCGCCGGGTGCCAGCGTCGCCGTGAGCGTAGAAGTCCCGGTGACAGCTGGAGTAATCCAGGTCGAGGCATTGCCGCTCTCATCCGAGACCACAGAGCAGGTGGAAGCTCCGCCGCAGGCCGACAGCGCCGCGCTGTTGCTGGCGTTCCAGGCGATCGTCGCGCCGGCCACAGGAACGAGGCCGCCGGAAGCGACGGCGCGCACGATGATGGGATTGTTGGCCTGCGTTCCCACCGGCGTGGCCGGATTCGTTCCTTTCACCAACACGATGCTGTCGGTGGCCGCAGCGCCGAAGGTGATGGTGCCGGTCATGATAGAAAAGGCTCCGCTGACGGGATCTCTGATGGTGATCGTCTGCACACTGTCTGCTTGCGGCGGTAGAGTCACGATCATATCGCCAGCTCCCACGGCGAGAGGCGTGGCGTTAGCGCTGTCCACGGTAACCGCCAGACCCGGCGCAAAGCCGATTCCAGTCACCACCACCGCGCCGCCGCTTACGCCGACTCGCGCCGGCGTGACAGAGTCCCCGTAGAGCACATGTGCGTGGTAGTGATAGTCGGCGCGTCCGTCTCCGCGCCAGTCGGAGATGCCGATCAGGAAAGCGCCGGGAGTCAAAATCTGCGCGTCGAGCCGCGTCAGTCCAAAGATCCCGGTGTTGAACGACGACGGAGTGAACGCTCCCGGGGGCGATGTCTGCGGCGCTGAAACCGGCCACATCCCGAGCACCGGCTGCACTTTGCTTTCGCTGGGATTGCCACTTTCATCCAGCGAGGTGATGGCTATCGACAACGTGCGGCTTGCCTTGGCCGGAAGGGAAAACCACGGGAGATCGCCGAAGGCGTCGACCGAGCCCAGCCAGTCGCCGCCCATCGGGATCGGCGCGGGAGCGGCCCAGGTTTCTGACGCCGCCCACTGGGGCACTGGCTGGGCGCTGCCCGACATCAGGATGCCCTGCTCCAGGTTCGTTCCGGGAACGAGCGTCAAGACAATCGGCGGAGCGCTGCCCGAGGGAGCAACCTGCAGCGGTGCGTAAGGGCCCACTCCAATCGACCAGGTGGGGTCCAAAGCTTCCACGGTCAGTTGATATTGTGCGCTGCCAGCCCCGCCCGGAAACGGCAAGCCGCCGAGATCGAAGAAGCCTTCCATGCTCTGGCCGGTCGCGCAGAACTCGCTGTAGGCAGTGCCCAGTGGGTCAATGAGTCCGGTCACGGAGTTGCCGGCATTACCGCAGAACAAGAATCCGGAAACGGAAGAAACCGCGAACTGCCCGGACGGTAACCCGGTGGAAGGATCGATCCAGCGTGCAACCACGTTGGCGCCTTCCATGCCCAACGTTGCGCTGCCCGAGGTGTCGACGAAATACACTGAGCCATAGACTCTCGCCGTGGTGGCTGAAAAAATCTGCGAATTGGGAAAACTGGACTGGTTCGCGGCCGTCACGGGATAGAGCCGCGATACCGCGGCCTGGTCGTCGCTGGCCAGTTCGTTCGGGTTGGGATAGCAGAACGTGATGGGCGCGCAATTCAGGGGGTCGATATCGTGCATCAGGGGGAACCCGGCGAAGTCCTCCGGCGTCGGTGATGTCGGGTTGCCAGTGATCACATTCAGATTCAGCTGTGACCATCCCAGCCCGAACACACTGCCGAGCACGCGCAACAGACGGTATTCCACATCGGGGAATTGCGAAGACTCTTGGGCGCACTGGCCGTTAATGACCACCAGGGCGTGGAGAAAATAAGCGTCGGGGCTGAAGTTATCGACCCCCCCGAAAACGCCATTCACGAAACATTGGCTGGCGGCACCCGCGCCGCTACCCAGTAGAGCGTCGGTGACCGTGCCGTCGTAGTCGTAAACAACGCCCACCGGTTTATCGGTGGCACCAGGAGTGATGTCCATGGGGGCGAGGATTACGCCGTTGTTAACGACGATGTTGCTGCCGTTGACGTCTTCGGCGAGCTGGCCGCCGTTGGTGATAGCCAGAGCCGCAGTGGGGACGGCTGTCCACACACTGAAAGCGGTCGCGACGAAGGCGTTAGCTTCGCCATTGTCCAGCACCGGGCTGAGGTCGCCTTGATCGGTATAGTAAGTGATCTGGCCCAGCGCCCAGGTCAAGGGCTGGCCTGCGACCGTGGAATTGAAGTAACTGGTTCCGGCGACGTACTTTGGCCCTCCGGCGCGCGAGAGAAGGGTGAAAAAAAAGATAATCGCCAAGGCGATCACCAGCCTGGAGACCAGCGAGCGCACGTGGCATAACATCGAAGTCTCAGCCTTCATTGGATTTACGGTCATTCCAGCGCCTCTCCAACTGACTGCCGCAACGCTTGCGAAAAGTCGTTGAAGGGAATGTGCGATCTTCCTGAGAAGAGCGGATCTGCCTGAAAAGCGGCGAATTGCTGCTCTGAGGGCAGGATTCCGCCCGCCGAGTCGAGGTGGAACTGCCCCAGCGCTCCTCCGACCGCGCTGGTAAGTCCAATCTTGCTAGGGGGATACAGGAAGAGAAGCACATGCTCCCCCACCGCGTAACGCTGCCCGCTCGACCACAGGCCCAGCCACTCCAGAATCGTCAAACTCCCTGCCCGGACGGCTCCGCGCAGGGGGCGTTCGACGTGGAAGGTGACGGCTACAGTGGGCACAGCGGAACCTCCGGCAGCGGGTCCGGATTCAATCCTGGTGACCGTCCCCGCGAAAATCGTCCCAGCGGTTCGGGCGAGCTGAGGGAAGGTGAGCGCGCTGGCTGGGGGGGCGCTTTGCCCAGAGCCCAGCCTGGGGAACTGTCCTGGTGGATTGGGGCGAAAGAGAGTTGAGTCCGATCCCGCAGGGGGCTGCGGATGCGCTGGAACTGGCGGGTCCGGAATCGGCTGGCCCAGAATCGGCTGGCCCAGGACGGGCGGATGCACGTCGGCTTTCGCGGAAATAGCGGGTGCTTGACCCCACATCGCGGGGGTCGAGCACAAGGTCAGCAACCATAGGGCGAGCAGAGAACCACAACTTCTCCCATGCATGGAGAGTCACCTGGTCAGGAATGTCTGCTCGGAGGAACCGGGGAAACCTTAGCTTGATGCTATCTGGATCGAAAGGGGAAAGCTGTGACGGATGTCACATTCCCCTGTGGATTTCCGGGGATGGAAATGGAACAGATTGAGACAGTATCTGCTTCGACTTGAACCCATCGCTGGTTTCCGAGCACATCACAGCGTGCGTCCGAGATGTTCTTCCGCGGAGAGATTCGCTCCTGCCAGCAGCAGCAACCCTGACAGGAAGGCCCAGAACATCAGGCTGACGGAGAGCGCGAAGGGGCCGTATACTTCCTGGAAATCCAGCCGAGGCAGCGCCATGATGTAGGCGTACTTCAGCGCTTCGCAGAGCAAGCCCATGATGATGGCCGTGGGCAACACGGCGCGCGCCGGGACTTTTCCGTTTGGCAGGAGCCAGTAGATCAAGAAAAAAATCGTGATGCTGGCAGCCACGGCGAACACCTTCATCAGCACAAAGCCCACCAGGCGCACCAGGCCCGTGGCGTGGCCATGCAGTAGAAACTCGAACAGCGCCACGTTACCCGCGGTCATGCCAATCGAGACCAGGGCGAGCACTCCACAGGCAAAGGCCAACCCGAGCGAGACCAGCTGGTTCCGGAAATAAGAGCGGTTCTCGGGAAAACGCCAGATGCGATTCAGCGCCACCTCCAGCGGCATAAACACGCCCGAGGACGTGAACAGCAGAATGACCAGCGAAACAATCTGAACCTGGTGACGCGTGTCGACCATGGCATTGAGGTTGCGGATCACGAAATCCTGGCCGGCAGGAAGATAGTCGCGCAACAGTTGCACCACCACTTCATACATGACCCGCGAACGAAACACGCGGCGGATCAGTGTCATCAACAGAACCACAAAAGGGAAGAACGAAAGAATGGCATTGGCCGCTACGGAAAACGCGAAGGTGTGGACGTCGGTGCGCAGCAGGTACCTGGTGGTAGCCAGCACCAGACCGGAGCGGCGAGGGGTTCGCGGCGGAGGATTCCCCGCGCCGGGGCCGGGCTTCGCCGCGGGAACCACGACCGGCTGAGCAACGGCCGGCGGAACAATCGTAGGAGGAGTGGACACGAGATTCTATTAAATCCTAGCAGAGTAGAGGGCTTTCGCCGCAGCCAGCCGGAACCTAAGTTTCGCAGGTGGTTACCAGGTTATTTCTTTATCTATGTTAAAGTTATCTCAGAATGACCAACGGTCACGTTTCGATTCCCTTCTAATTCCTCTTGCGAATCGTTTTAATACTGCTTATTATCTTGTGCTCATAACCGGATCGATGGTCCGGTGGTGAGACCAGTAGGCAGGTTGACGTTGAGTTGGGTGGCAGATGCACACCAATTATCGGGCTCCGCAAGTTCCCGCTGCGAACACAAATCGCGGACGAGGACTGAGGAGTCTTTTCTTTTTTGGCGCGCTTCTTCCGCGCGGATAAAACGCAACCAGGCTCGCCGGGGTTTCTCGATAGGGCCTTAAACGACCGAGGTTTTTAGTCGAGAGTCCGGAGAACCAATTCATAGCGACTAGGGGGAAAGGAGTTTTTCCGTGAGAGAGAAGGGAACAGTCAAGTGGTTCAACGGGGCGAAAGGATATGGGTTCATCCAACGCTCCACGGGAGAGGATGTGTTCGTGCACTTCTCCGCAATCCAGGAGAACGGCTACCGCACGCTCAACGAAGGAGAGACCGTGGAGTTTGATCTGCTCAAGGGCCCCAAAGGCTTTCAGGC
>JBEKDY010000113.1:0-28374 GCA_050014115.1 Candidatus Sulfotelmatobacter sp.
CTGATCATGACATCGCAGGACGTGATTCACAGCTTCTACGTTCCGGTTTTCCGCATGAAGCAAGACGTGCTGCCCGGCCGCTACACCGTCGCCTGGTTTCGCGCCACCAAGCCCGGTACCTATCATCTGTTCTGCGCCGAATACTGCGGCACGCAGCACTCGGGCATGATCGGCTCGATCGTGGTGATGGAGCCCGCGCAGTATGCAGTGTGGATGAGCGGTGGCCCTGCCGGCCCGCTTTCCGTGACTGGAGAGAAGATTTTCGCCGAGCTCGGTTGTTCCACCTGCCATCGCTCCGACGCCCAGGGGCGCGGTCCTAATCTCCACGGAGTATTCGGCAACCCCGTGGCTTTGGCGGACGGACGGACCCTGGTCGCGGATGAGAACTACATCCGCGAGTGCATTCTCGATCCCGGCGCAAAAAGAGTGAAAGGATTCCAGCCGATCATGCCAACATTTCAGGGCCTGGTCAGCGAGGAGCAAGTGAACGCTCTGGTGGCTTACGTGAAGTCACTGTCTCCTACAAAAGGCCCCGCCGGAACCAGCGCCAGCACGGCAACTCCCGAGACCAAAGCAAAGAGTCAGGTGGAATAAGATGGCTACCGCGGTTGCTCAACCCGTTGAACGCGAAAATTATCTGAACAAGCACTACGGCGCCCTCTCGTGGCTGTTCACGACGGACCACAAGCGCATCGCGCTGCTCTATCTCGGGTCCATCACGTTTTTCTTTTTCATCGGCGGCTTCTTCGCGCTGCTCATCCGCCTGGAGTTGCTCACTCCGGTCGGCGATCTGGTGCAGGCCGACACTTACAACAAGCTCTTCACCATGCACGGCATGGTGATGGTCTTCTTCTTTCTGATTCCATCGATCCCAGCCGTGCTGGGGAATTTCCTGGTGCCTCTGATGATCGGCGCAAAGGATCTCGCCTTCCCGCGCGTCAATCTCCTCAGCTGGTATCTCTACATCATCGGCGGCTCAATCATGCTGCATTGCATGCTGACCGGTGGCGTCGATACGGGATGGACTTTCTACACGCCGTTCAGTACGGCTTACACCAACACGAAGATCATCGAAGCCGGCATCGCAATTTTTATCGCCGGTTTTTCTTCCATCCTTACCGGGCTGAATTTTGTGGTGACCATCCACCGCATGCGAGCTCCCGGGATGACCTGGTCGCGCCTGCCGCTGTTCATCTGGGCTCATTACGCCACCAGCATCGTGCAGCTTCTGGGCACGCCGGTAGTGGCCATCACGATTGTTCTGGTTGCGGCCGAACGCCTGCTGCACCTCGGAATCTTCGATCCCAAACTCGGCGGCGATCCTCTTTTATTTCAGCATCTGTTCTGGTTTTACTCCCACCCCGCCGTCTACATCATGATTCTGCCCTCGATGGGAGTGGTCACCGAGATCATCGCCTGCTACTCGCGCAAGCGCATCTTCGGCTATAAGTTCGTGGCGCTGTCTTCGATCGGGATTGCCGTCCTCGGATTTCTAGTCTGGGCGCACCACATGTTCGTGGCCGGAATTTCGGTCTACGCCGCGCTGGTATTTTCACTTTTGAGCTATGCGGTCGGCGTTCCCTCTGCGGTCAAAGTCTTCAACTGGACTGCAACCATGTACAAGGGCTCCATCCATTACGATGCGCCCATGCTCTACGCTTTCGGCTTTCTCGGGCTGTTCACCATCGGCGGCCTCACCGGGCTTTTCCTCGCCTGTCTGGGAATTGATCCCCATGTCACCGACACCTATTTCGTTGTGGCCCATTTCCACTACATTATGGTCGGAGGCGCCGTGATGGGTTATCTGGGCGGCATGCATTTCTGGTGGCCGAAGATCTCCGGACGCCTCTATCCCGAGGGATGGGCGAAGCTCGCAGCGCTGATTGTGTTCATCGGTTTCAATCTAACGTTCTTCCCGCAGTTCATTCTCGGCTACGTCGGCATGCCCCGCCGCTATTATCAATATCCCGGCGAGTTCCAGGTGCTGAATGTGCTCTCCACGGCAGGCGCGACGGTTCTCGGCATCGGTTATCTCCTTCCCATGGTGTACTTCCTCTGGTCGATGCGTTACGGCAAGCCCGCGCCCGACAATCCCTGGAACGCCGCTGGTCTGGAATGGAAGACGCAATCTCCTCCGACCACGTTCAATTTCGACGAGACGCCGGTTGTGACCTGGGAAGCTTACAACTACGAAGAGTTGGGCCCCTTCCCGGAACAGGAGAGTTCAGGTGCCTGATCAAGCCGCAGCCGCCGTTCACACCGAAGGCCACAACCCGGCCCTGCTGCACCACTTCGCCGAGCCGGAACAGCAGCGCGACGCAGCCAGCCTGGGCATGTGGGTTTTTCTCGCAACTGAAGTCATGTTCTTCGGCGGTTTGTTCTGCGCCTATCTGATTTATCGTCTCAAGTATTTCGGCGACTTCGGCGCGGCCAGCTCCACTCTCAACACTGCGCTCGGCGCCACCAACACTGCTGTGCTGATCTGCAGCAGCTTGACCGTCGTACTCGCCGTCTGGGCCGCACAGACCGCTCGCCGCACTCTTCTGATCACCAGCCTCATCCTCACGCTGATTCTCGGCTTCGCCTTCCTTGGCATCAAGGGCATCGAATACCACGATAAGTTCGTGGAGCACCATGTGCCCGGACCGTCCTTCAGCTTCGAGAACGAGCCCATCCCCGGACATCCCGGCCAGTTCGCCAACCCGAATCACGCGCAGATTTATTTCGCGCTTTATTTCATCATGACCGGACTCCACGCCGTGCACATGATCGTCGGCATTGGCATCTTCGTATGGCTCCTCGCGTTAGCCTGGAAGGGACGCCTGACGCCCGAATACCATACACCCGTCGAAATCGGCGGCTTGTACTGGCATTTCGTCGACATCATTTGGATTTACCTGTTCCCTTTGCTTTACCTGATCGACAAACACAAGTGAGGCAAGCATGTCCGCACACTCAACCTCGTCGCCGTTAAAAACCTACTTCGCGATCTGGGCTACGCTTCTGGTTGCCACGTACGTTACGTATCGAGTCGCCTTCCTCGATCTCGGCCCCTTCAATGCCGCGGTCGCCCTCATCATCGCTACCATCAAGGCCACGCTGGTGGCTCTGTTTTTCATGCACGTCTGGGGATCCAGCGACAAGATGATCAAGGTGGTCGTAATTGCCGCGCTGTTCTTTCTCTTCCTTCTGCTCTCTCTTTCCATGGCCGACTTCGGCACCCGGGCCTGGAGTTAGAAGTACGTTACAGAGTGCAGGATTAACCGCCATTTTGCCTTGCTCTGCGGTATACTCGCGCCCATCCTGTTTGACATGCCGACCGTGGCGAGGTGACTTATGGCGTTCTGCAATTCCTGTGGCGTCAGTCTTGATCCGGGAACCAAATTCTGCAACAAGTGTGGCGCCGCCGTCTCTTCCGCGCCGGCCGCCAGTGCGGTTGTCGCGGCCGGGCCGGCTCCCACTCAAGGCGGCGGCAGTGGCGTTCTCAAGGTCATCCTCATTGTCGTGGGAGTGTTTGTCATCCTGGGTGTGCTCGCAGTATCCACGGTCGCCTTCATCGGATGGCGCGTGGCGCGCAACATGCACGTAAAGCAGGAAGGCAATCACGTGAAGATCGACTCTCCTTTCGGCAGCGTGGAGACTTCCAAGAACCCGGAAGACATTGCTCGCGACCTGGGTGTGGACATCTATCCGGGCGCCCAGCCTATGAAGAATGGTTCCGCTACGGCCAGCTTTGCGGGTATTAAGACAGCCTCCGCCGTTTTCAAGAGCGGCGACTCTGTGGACCAGGTTTCCGCCTTCTACAAAGCCAAGTTTCCCAATGCCATGGTCACCACCTCCGATCAAAACCGCTGCAAGATCATCGCGCAGGACCAGAAGAACATGACCACGATCGACATTCAGGCGGACGACGGTCAGACAAAAATCCAGATCACGCACGTTAGCCACCCAGCGGGTGGGATGGGTTCCGGGGCTACGTCGAACTGAATAAGTTTGCTGCGAAGAGGAACGCGGCGTTGGATGACAACGCTTCTGAACCCTGAACCCTGAACCCTGAACCCTGAACCCTGAATTTTTCCCTCCCATGCCAGACAGATTCGTGACGCTCGCCCAAGCCTCAAAATCATCGCAAGTAGACACAACGGGGCTAGAGGCAGCCCTGCGTGCAGAGATTCGTGGCGGATCTCCCAGCGACATTCGTTTCGACGCCGGAGCCCGCGCACTCTACGCGACGGACGGTTCCAACTACCGCCAGGTTCCCATCGGCGTCGTTCTTCCCCGCAACATCGACGACGTTCTCGCCACCGTAGCCCTCTGCCGCCAGTTCGGAGCACCGTTGCTCTGCCGCGGCGGAGGCACCTCATTGGCCGGTCAATGCTGCAACGTCGCCGTCGTTCTCGATTTCACCAGGTACATGTCGCGGATTCTCGAGATCGACCCCGTTCGCCGCATCGCTCGCGTGCAGCCCGGCGTGGTCCTCGACAATCTCCGCAACGCCGCCGAGAAGCATCACCTCACCTTCGGACCTGACCCCGCCAGCCACGAGCGCTGCACTCTCGGCGGCATGATCGGCAACAACTCCTGCGGCGTGCATTCGGTGATGGCTGGAAAAACCGACGACAACATCGAAGAGCTTGAAATCCTGACCTACGACGGCGCGCGCCTGAAAGTCGGCCCAAACTTCATCCACGATCACGTGGGGACCGGCAGCCCGGAATTATCGGGTCGCAGCGACCCCGACCGCGCCACTCAACTCCGTGCATCGCTGAAACATATCGCCGCCCAATACGCCGACCTCATCCGCCAGAAATTCCCCAACATCCCGCGCCGCGTGTCCGGCTACAACCTGAACTACCTGCTTCCGGAGAATGGTTTTCACATTGCCCGCGCTCTCGTCGGCTCGGAAGGGACCTGCGTTACGGTGCTAGAAGCCACTTGCCGCCTGGTCGAGAGCCCTCCCGAACGCGTGCTCTTGGTCGTGGCCTATCCCGATATTTTCCAGTGCGCCGACCATATTCCCGAAATCATGGCGCACAAGCCCATCGGCCTAGAAGGCTTCGACGATCTTCTCGTCGGCTACACCCGGGCGAAAGGAATCAACTCCGAAGGGCTCTCGCTTCTGCCCGAAGGCGGAGGCTGGCTCATGGTGGAATTCGGCGCCTCAACCGCGCCCGAAGCCGAAGCCCAGGCCCGCGCTCTGATGAAAACTCTGTCGCGCTTTGCCAGCCCTCCCAACTTCCGTCTGTTCACCGATAAGCAGCAAGCCAAGCGTATCTGGGAAGTTCGCGAGGCCAGCCTGGGCGTGACCTCGCACGTGCCGGACGAGCCGCTTTATTGGGAAGGCTGGGAAGATGCCGCCGTCGCGCCCGAAAACCTGGGCCGCTATCTTCGCGACCTGCGCAAGCTGATGTCTGCATTCGGTTACAAAGGTTCGCTCTACGGACACTTCGGCCACGCCTGCGTGCACACCCGCATCAACTTCGATCTACAGTCGAAAGAGGGAATCGCGCACTTCCGCAAGTTTGTCGAAGAGGCTGCCGACCTCGTCGTCAGCTACGGCGGCTCGCTTTCCGGCGAGCACGGCGACGGGCAATCGCGCGCCGAGCTGCTTCCCAAAATGTTTGGTCTGGAACTGATGCAGGCCTTCCGCGAATTCAAGTCCGCATGGGATCCGGATTGGAAGATGAACCCCGGCAAAGTTATTGAGCCCTACAAGCTCGACGAGAATCTGCGCCTCGGCGCCAACTACGCGCCCTGGGAGCCCGAAACCCGATTCCAGTTTCCCGCCGATCACGGCAGCCTGGCGCACGCGTCGCTGCGCTGCGTAGGCGTGGGGAAATGCCGCCGCGATGAAGGCGGCGTCATGTGCCCCAGCTACCGTGCCACTCGTGAAGAAGAACACTCCACCCGCGGCCGCGCCCACCTGCTCTGGGAGATGACTCAAGGCGAAGTTATCCGTGACGGCTGGCGCAGCGAAGAAGTGAAAGAATCGCTCGACTTGTGCCTGGCCTGCAAAGGCTGCAAAAGCGACTGTCCCGTCGGAGTCGACGTCGCCACCTACAAGGCCGAATTTCTCTCGCACTATTACGAAGGCCGCGTGCTCCCACTGAACGCCTATGCGTTCGGCCACATCGACTTCTGGGCGCGGCTAGCTTCGAACGCCCCGGGCCTCGCGAACCTCACTACCCAACTGCCGGTTTTGCGCGACCTAGCCAAGTTCCTCGTCGGAGTCCCGCCGCAGCGCAAGATTCCGCCGTTCGCTCCGCGTAGCTTCAAGAGCAGTTGGTTCGGCAGGGGCGAAAATTCCAGTTCGCGCAACGCGAACGGTCCTCGCGTCCTACTCTGGCCCGACACCTTCAACAACTATTTTCTGCCGGCCACGGCCATGGCCGCCGCCGAAGTTCTGGAAGCCGCCGGTTTTCAGGTGATCGTCCCCCGCGCCAACTTGTGCTGCGGCCGTCCGCTCTACGATTTCGGCATGCTCGACCGCGCCGAGGCGTTGCTGCTGCGGATCCTCGACGAACTCTCCCCCGAAATCGAAGCTGGAGTTCCCGTCGTCGGCCTCGAACCCAGTTGCGTCGCCGTCTTCCGCGATGAACTGCTCAACCTCTTTCCCCACGACCAGCGTGCCCAGGCCCTGGCCCGCCAGACCTACCTGCTCAGCGAATTCCTGGAAACCCACGCCCGCGATTTCAAAGTCCCTCGCTTCGAGCGCACTGCACTGCTCCACGGACATTGCCATCACAAATCCATTCAGAAGATGACCGCCGAAGAATCCGTCCTCCACCGCCTGGGCGTCGACTTCCGCCAGCCCGCCCCCGGCTGCTGCGGCATGGCCGGCTCGTTCGGCTTCGAACGCGACAAATACGACGTTTCCATGGCCATCGGCGAGCTGGAGCTTCTTCCCGCCGTCCGCAGCGCGCCCGCCGACTGCCTGATCATCGCCGACGGCTTCAGTTGCCGCGAGCAGATCGCCCAGGGCACCGACCGCGAAGCCCTGCATCTGGCCGAAGTCCTCCAAATGGCGCTAGCGCAGGGTCGAGATGGCGGCCCAGCAGTGGAAAACTCCGCTACAAATGGCGAAGACGCTGTCCGGCAACCCTCTCTCCCTTATCCGGAGTCTTTCCGGGTCAGACAGCGTCACGCCGAGGTCCAGGCCTCTATGAAGCGGGCCGGGATGGGGTTGGGAGCCCTCGCCGCCGGCGCTTTCCTGTTATGGGAAATCGGAAGAAGCTATTGATTACAAACAGCTTACCGAACGTCCATAGCTTTCCGCTAACCCCTCCCTCTCGCCAGATCACGCGGTTTCTGGGACAATAGAGCTCTCGCCGCTCGCTGGCGCGGGTCTCAATCCGCCGCTGGATCTTTAGAACTGGAAACGCCTCATGGAACGCGAACGCATAGCCACCGCCGTCAACAACGACGCCATTAATGACGCCATCGTCGACTCGCGTCACGACCAGTCGCAGAGCCGGGCCAGCCAGCCTCACGCCGCCCCGACGCCGCTCTACGGGTCTGCCCTGGTTCTGATCCAGTTTGACGTTTGCGAGGAGATTCGTCTCGACGACCTGCGCAAGATCCTCGGCGCCCGCACGGTCGATGCCAGCTTCAAGCACCATTCCCCCGGCTACGTTCGCTACCAGCGCCCCCCGGTCGAGGAGACCATCGAACCCCTGATCCTCGAGACCGGCGAACGCCTCGACGGACAGATCAAATATTACGATTACGGCGTAGTCAGCCTGGTCTTCGAGTTGCCGTTTTCCGGCGACTGGGACGATCTGGTGCAGCTCTCTTACCGCTGGACGTCAGATTCGAACTTCGAGAACCTGGCGTCGCGCATCGTGAAAGAAAAGCTGAAGCTCACGGCTCCGGCGCTGGTCAAGCCCTACACCGCCGAATGGCTGCAGGAAGACTATTTCATTTTCCACGTGCGCGAGATTGCCGGCGCGCCCTCCGCCACCGATTTGCTCGCCAGCCAGGGCGACCGCATCGCGCAGGTGGTGCGCGGCGAAACCGCGATGCTTTCCGATGGAGAGAAGCAGGAAATTCTCCAGTCCCGCATCTCCTACTATCCCAATGACCTAGCGGTCATCGGCTGGAACGCGGCGTTCATTTATGACACGCCGACCGGCGCCGAAACCGCCATCCAGTTGCTGCAATACGCCAATTCGCAGCTCCTCGAGTTCCGCCACTATGACGAACTCCTGACCAAGGAACTCGAAGGTGTTTACGACTTTCTCGATGCCGGAGGCACCGGCCTGTGGTCGCGCTGGCGCACTGCCCGCGCCGCCGGAAAGCTGCACACCGTGCTGCTCGACGTGAGCGAACTCACCGAGCGCGCCGACAACGCCATCAAGTTCCTCAGCGACATGTTCTCCGCCCGCCTCTACAAACTGGCCGCGCAGAAAGTCGGCGTGCCCGACTACAAAGACCTGGTGAAGGAAAAGCTGAAAACCGCCGAAGATCTCTACCGCTTCATGGTGGACCAGTTCAACCAGAGCCGCGCCTTCGTGCTCGAACTGATGGTGGTCGTCATCCTGATCATCGAGCTGATCTACTTCTTCCGCGGCAAACCGATCTAACGAAATCTGAATGAGCTACTGGAGTCCCTTCGTGGTTAAATTGAGCCACGAGGGAATCCCATGCGAGGTCTGAAAGAAAAGCGCGTCCTGATCACGGGGGGCGCGAGCGGAATTGGCGCGGCCACGGCGGCGCGATTCCTGGAAGAAGGCGCGCGCGTCTGCGTGCTCGATCGCGACGCCCAGGGATGCGACCACATCCGCCGCGAGTTGGCCGGCCTGGCCGAGGCCATCATCGCCGATGTCACCGACCTCATGCAGGTAGAAGCCGCATTCGGCGAGGCCGTCCGCCTGATGGACGGGGTCGACGTGCTCATCAACAATGCCGGCATCAGCGTCCGCCACAAGTTTCTCGACATTCTCACCGGCGTGTTCTACGTGGCGCAGACTGCGGCGCGCCACATGTGGGAAAATTTTTCAGCCGAGCGGGGCAGCGGCGTGATTCTACAAATGGCCTCGACCAACGGGATGGTGGGCCAGCCTTACTACGCCGTCTATAACGCCACCAAGGCCGGAGTCATCTCGCTCACCAAAACCATGGCTGTGGAACTTGCGCCCAAAGTCCGCGTGTGCGCCGTAGCTCCGGGATACGTGCTTACGCCCATGCAGCGCGCCGAGTATAGCGACGCGATGCTGGAGGAAGTGAACCGCAAGATTCCCCTGCGCCGTCACGCGGAGCCGCGAGAGGTTTGTTCGCTTATCTTGCATCGGACGATGCTGCCTACGTGACCGGGCAGGTGATCACCATCGACGGCGGAGAAACCGCCGGCGGGCTGGCGAGCCGTTAGGATGGGTCGAACGCGAACGAAAGCGCGGCGCAAGCAACGGAAGATGCCGCGCATGCAACCCAAAACCACAGTCTTTCTCGGTGGAGGCCGCATCACCGGCGCGCTAATCGCGGGTTTGCGCCGGGATGGATATGACGGTCGCATCGTCGTGCACGATCACAATCCGGAAAAGCTGCGAGCATTGCGCCGGGAGTTTCGCATCGAGGCCGCCCGTGACTTGAAATCGGCAGTCGCGCAGGCGGACATGCTGATCATCGCTGTACGCCCGCTTTCAGTCGCGGATCTGCTGACTGAAGTCGAGCGCTCCGGCATCATAAGAAAACCTATCCTCGCCGTCAGCCTCGCCGCAGGAATCCCGATCAAAAAGCTGCGCCTGCGGCTCGGCACTCCCGTGCAGTGGGCGCGGGCCATGCCCAGTCCGGTTTGCCGCATCGGGCGCGGCTTGACGGCCTTGGCGTTCGATCGTCAAGTTGCGAAGCACGGTCGCGAGCGAATCCGGAAATTCTTCGCGCACGTGGGTCCGGTGCTGGAAATTCCTGAAGATCGCATCGACATTTTCACCGCGACCTTCTCGCCCAGCCACGGCTATCACGCTTTGGCGGCGCTGGCCAAGGCGGCAGAGAGAGCCGGCCTCGGCCGCGATACGGCTCTCAACGCCGCCGCGCATGCACTTGCGGACGGGATCTTTTATTGGCGCCACAGCGGTGAAGATCTGGACGTCCTGCTGGGTGAGGCGGCCACGCCGGGTGGGACCGCAGCCGCGACCATGGCCGCCATGGATGACGCCGGCTACGCGCGCGCCGTTGCCCGAGGCTTGAGGGCCGGAGTGGAGCGGGGCCGAAGAAACGCCCGCTAATCGCGGTTCGCTCGCCGGTTTGCGTAAGCGGACCGCAGCGAGATGGAGTTAAATTTATTTTCTCGGCATTCCCGCTTCTGCCCACGCTTCCCAAGTTACTTTTGTCACTGCCGGAGAACCTTACGGCATCTGAGAATCCGGTTCCCGACCTGTCAGAATGGAGTTCGGGAAGCCGCGTGAGCCGCTCTCGTCAGACTGGGAGGCACGCTCCACGAAAGCATGAATATGAAGGCATAGACATGGAAGTCCAGACACCCAAAGCGCTACGCCGCAGCACCCGCATCCGCGTGGAGATTCCCGTCGCCGTTACGAGTCTGGATCGGGTTCGTCCTTTCGCAGAAAAATGTGTAGCGATTCTGGTCAGCGCGCAGGGATGCGGATTGCGCAGCCCGCGCGCCTTGGCCCCCGAAACTCCCATCATGATTGGCGATCTGCCCGCCGGTGGAAGCGTGACCGCGCGTGTGGCCAGTTGTCTGCCGCTGGGAAACGATGGCAAATATTTCCTGATCGGCGCTGCGCTCTATACGCACGGAAATTTCTGGGGAGTTGCCGACCCGCCCGAAGACTGGAATGTGACCGCCCCGCGCGATCCGGCGCTCGGAAGCGCCTCACCAGCGGCCACTGCGTCATCTCTCAGCCCGGCGTCCGGCAACTCAGCAAACTCCAGCGCACCGCCTGCTGGTAAAAAGGCCTGGCCATACAACCTCTTCACGACCAACAGCGAGGCGCATTTGAGCCGCAAATAGACAGTAACCCTGCGGCCTGAAATCGGACGAAAACAAAATCCTCCCGGCGATTGAGCTCCGCTTCGAAGGGCGTGGGGCTTCCGTAATCTCGCTCGAATTTCGTCCTCTGCCATACTGAGCGAGATATATGTCCGACACTCCAGAATCCACGCCCGCCAATCTGCCTGCAGAAGCGCAGGCGGCGCAGCAGTCCGAGTTGTGCTTCGGAGAGGTCGAGACGCAGAACGAAAGGCAGATCGAAATGCGTTTCGAGACGGACGAAACGCGAGCTGAGACGAAGAACGAGCCGCTGGCCCAAACGCCCAACCAGACGCAGGCGGAAACACGAAACGCAATTCGTTTCGAGACGGTCGGAATCCAGGTCGGAACCCAGATCGAAACCCAGGCCGACCCCGTGGTTGAACCGCAAGCGGAAACGCACGTCAAAACGCAGGCTGAAACGCCGAACCAGACGCAGGCGGAAACACGAAACGAACTACGTTTCGAGACGGTCGGAATTCCTGTCGCGACGCAGGCCGTGACTCCGACTGAAGGGCAAACTGAAACGCGGGTTGAGATAGGGCAGGTCGAGATACAGAACGAGAAACAAGCGGGGAAGCCGGCGACGCCGCGTCCTGAGCCGCAGGCCGTGACGCTGAACGACCGTCCTTTCCGCGTGAAACTGCGGGGCTCGGTGCTGGTGCTCATTCGGCTGCCTAACAAACGGCAATTGCGGGCCGCGCTGCACCAGCTTTCGACCACCGGCGGCGTCATCAATCTGGAAAAGCCTCTGGATGAAAAAATCGAAGTGGAGCTGATTTTTCACATCGACCGTTCCACCATTCGCGGCAAGGCGCAGATGTTGTTTCCCATGTGGGCGACGCAGGGATGGATGCAGCCGTTCCGCTTCGTGGAATTGACGGACGCCGATCGCACCGCCCTGCAGGAAAATCTGCAATCGTTTATTGGCAACCTGGCCAAGGGCGCTTCCGCCGGCAGCTAGAAGTTATCCGAACTGCCCGCCGCTGATACTGCAGAATCAACAGCAGAGTCAAAATCAGCGGGCAAGAGTTCCTTCGACTTGCGCTCAGGACAGGTCCGCTCCACATGAGCACCGCTCATGGTTACTCTGGTTACCCCCGCATTCCATCCGGTTGGAATATGATCCGAGCAGGGAACACGATGAAAAAACTCAGCTTTATAGTTTCACTGACCAACAACGAGAACGACTACCAGCAGGAGCAGGCAGCGGCCGCGGAGAAAGCCGCGCGCCGTCTCGGCGTGGATGTGAAAATCATTCAGGCCAATAATGACTCCCTGAAACAGAGCCAGCAACTGCTGGAGTTCATCCAGAACACAACGGGCCCGCGGCCCGACGCGATTATTTTCGAGCCCGCTGGAGGAACGGCGTTTCCGCAGGTGGGGCGCGCCGCCGCGGCTGCAGGGATGGGCTGGGTCGTCCTGAATCACGAGGTGGACTACATTGCGCAACTGCGCAGGGCCTATCCTGGCGTTCCCGTGTTTTCCATCAGTTCCGACCACGTGGAAGTTGGCAGAATTCAGGGGAAGCAGTTTGCCGCATTGCTGCCCGAGGGCGGGTCGGTGCTGTACATTGAAGGTCCGGCGGCGAGCTCCGCGGCCAAGGATCGAACCCGCGGAATGAATGAAACCAAACCAGCCAACATTCAAGCGAAAGTGATGCGCGCCAATTGGACCGAAGAAAGTTCCTATCGCGCGGTGAGTTCCTGGCTGCGCCTGCGCACCTCGCACGAGATGCACATTGAACTGGTGGGCGCCCAGGATGACAGCATGGCCATGGGCGCGAGAAAAGCGTTTGCGGAACTGGCAATTGGAGACCGCGAGCGCTGGCTGAAAATGCCCTTCACGGGTTGCGATGGCATGCCCAAGACAGGGCAGGCCTGGGTACGAAACGGGGAATTGGCCGCGACAATCTTTATTCGCCCGAACACGGATCTGGCCCTGGAGATGCTGACCGAAGCGATCCGCAAGGGATCGCCGCTGCCGGAGCAGCACCTGACGATTCCGGAATCCGTTCCGGCTCTCGCGGAGATTATGCCCCGGGTGAAGTCGAGTGCGGCCAAACACCGTTCCGCCAGCGTCTGAATCGCAACCCGCGTCTGACTCCCGATCTGACTGCTGATTTCCGCGCTGGCTTGCGCTCCCTACTTCGTTCTTCATCGTCCGGCCGCTCAAGAAGATCTTCCGGTCAAAACCAGCTTTCCTGGCCTCCAGAAATTTCCACTGAATTCTATCCAGCCTAGTCGTCCCAAAATCCGCGGATAAGATCTTCCTTGCCCGAAGCTCGTAAACATGTAAAATGAGCCGCCAATTTGCAGCACTTCCGGCAGTGAAATCCCAAGGATACGGTCCGGCAGGCGGACCAAAGGTCAATGGAGGCGGGCATGGCGAGTACCGCGCAAGTAGCGGGAACGGTGAATGCAGAGTACAGCATCTGGCGCGTGATCATGGCATCGTCGGTTGGCACCATGATCGAGTGGTACGACTTCTACATTTTCGGCAGTCTCACCTTGATCCTGGCCCTGAAGTTCTATCCTCAGGGAAACGACACATTCGCCTATCTCGCCTATCTCGCGACGTTCGCCGTCGGCTTTCTGGTCCGGCCTTTCGGCGCATTATTCTTCGGCCGCATCGGCGACCTGGTGGGGCGCAAGTATGCCTTTCTCGTGACGCTCTCCATCATGGGCTTTTCGACGTTCGCCATCGGCCTGTTGCCGACCTTCAAGACGGCAGGCTGGTTCGCCCCGATCGTGCTGCTTCTGATCCGGGTGCTGCAGGGACTGGCGTTGGGCGGAGAATACGGCGGCGCCGCAGTTTACGTGGGCGAGCACGTCCCTGATAAGAAGCGCGGCTTCTATACTAGCTTCATCCAGATCACGGCGTCGCTCGGTTTTTTCCTCTCGCTGGTCGCGATCCTGGGTACGCAATATTCCATGTCGAAGGACGACTTTTCCGCGTACGGCTGGCGCATCCCCTTCCTGGTCTCCATCGTCCTGGTGCTGATCTCACTCTATATCCGCTTGAAGATGAAGGAATCTCCCATCTTCGCCCAGCTCAAGGCGACGGGGATGACTTCCGCGCAACCCCTCAAGGATGCTTTCGCCAAGTGGGCGAATTTGAAAATTGTTCTGATTTCGCTGTTTGGAGCGACGGCCGGGCAGGGTGTCGTCTGGTATACCGGACAGTATTACGCTCTGTTTTATTTGGGCGGGATCCTGAAAATTAATCCCAAAACTGTAAACGAAGTAGTGGCAATTGCCGTGCTGTGCGGGATGCCGTTCTTTACCGTAGTGGGCGCGCTCTCCGACAAGATCGGACGCAAGAAGCTCATGATGTTGGGCTGCCTGCTTGCGGTCGTAACGTATATACCGATCTACAAGGCAATGGCACGCGCCGCGGGAAACAACATTGTCACGGTAACCTCCGCCAAGGACAAAGTGACCGGCGCGACGAAACTGACGCCCATGACCACGGACGCGAACGGCGCGCTGGTTCCCGCGAAAGAGGCGCCGAATCCGGATCTGCCCAAGTTGGTTTTGCTGGTGTTTATACAAGTTCTTTACGTGTGTCTGGTTTACGGACCGATCGCAGCCTACCTGATTGAGGCCTTTCCGGCGAAGATTCGTTACACATCGGTTTCTCTGCCTTATCACATAGGAAACGGCGTGTTTGGCGGGTTGCTGCCATTGATCGGCCTCTGGTCGGTTAAGGCTACCGGCAACATTTATGCGGGGCTCTATTATCCGATGATCGTAGCCGGGATAACGTTTATCGTGGGCAGTCTGTTGCTGCGCGAAACCAAGGGCGTGCGCATCTGGGATGAAACGGGAGGACGGGCCTCGGCTGCAGACTGAGTATGTTCAGTCCGCGTTTTGCATTGTCATCCAGAGCGAAGCGAAGGATCCCTACAAGTCTGCACGACTGGTGGCGTCTGAGGGATTTTCCCACCACGGCGTGGGCGGCCTCGCGCCTCAGATCTGGTAATCAATGTCTTCCATAATCCTCTGCATGGAAGCCGACAGAGGTTCGTGCGGAACAGCGCCCGTGCCCTCGAGTTGCTGCACGCGCTCGCGCAGTTTGCTCACTTCGGTTGCGACCGCCGCCAGCGCCTCCGAAAGAGGATCATTGATCTCCCGGGGATCGGTGATCACCACACGTTCGCCGTCGCGGAAGATGATGTGGCCGGGAACTCCGACCACTGTGGAATTCTCGGGCACGCTGCGCAGCACCACGGAACCCGCGCCGATCCTGCAGTTGCGGCCGACCGTAATGTTGCCCAGAACTTTGGCGCCATCGCCGATCACTACGTCGTCTTCAATCGTAGGATGCCGTTTGCCGCGCTCCTTGCCGGTGCCGCCCAGAGTCACACCCTGATAGAGCGTCACATCGTTGCCCACGACGGCGGTTTCCCCGATCACCACTCCCGATCCGTGATCGATGAACAGCCGCCGACCGATCTCAGCGCCGGGATGAATCTCAATCCCCGTCCAAAAACGCACCACCTGCGAAAGCCAGCGCCCGAGGAGCAAGAAGCCATGGTTCCAGAACCAGTGCGTGACGCGGTAACCCCACACCGCGTGCAGCCCCGCATAACACACGAACACTTCCAGCCGCGATTTCGCAGCGGGATCAATCTTCACCACGGTGTCAATGTCTTCGCGAATTTGGGACAGCAGACCGGACATGAGTTCGGATCACAGTTCAAATGAAAGTTCAAACGAAAGCTCAGATAGGAACCGTGGCCGTCGGAAGCTGGAGCGCCCGGTTCCGCAATTCCTCGAACAGAATACTACTCAGGTAACGCTCTCCGAACGAAGGAATGATCACGACTACCAGCTTTCCTTTGTTTTCCGGACGGCGTGCCACCTGCAATGCCGCGACTACAGCGGCTCCCGACGATATCCCCACCAGCAGACCTTCCTCCAGCGGCAACCGCCGCGCCATCGCGATCGCTTCGTCGTTCGTGACCGTGATGACTTCGTCGATCAAATCACGGCGCAGAATCCTGGGGACAAAGCCGGCGCCGATGCCCTGAATCTTGTGCGGCGCAGGTTTGCCGCCCGAGAGCACCGGACTCTCAGCCGGTTCCACGGCGACCGCTTTGAACGACGCTTTCTTCGGCTTGATATATTCGCTCACCCCGGTGATGGTCCCGCCCGTGCCCACGCCCGAGACCAGAAAGTCGATTTTCCCGTCAGTATCGTCCCAAATTTCCGGTCCGGTAGTCTCGCGATGAATCTTGGGATTGGCAGCGTTGTCGAACTGCTGCAGCATATATCCGTTGGGAGTAGCGGCCAGAATTTCTTCTGCTTTGGCGACGGCGCCTTTCATTCCCTTAGGCCCCGGCGTCAGCACCAGCTCCGCGCCGAAAGCCAGCAGCAAAACCCGCCGCTCCATGCTCATCGTCTCAGGCATGGTCAGAATCAGCCGGTAGCCTTTCACCGCCGCCACAAAAGCCAGGCCAATGCCAGTGTTACCGCTGGTCGGCTCAACCAGCACGGTTTTTCCGGGATGAATTTTTCCCGCGCGTTCCGCCTCTGCGATCATGCTGACGCCGATGCGGTCCTTCACGCTGGCGAGCGGGTTCTGGCTCTCCATTTTTGCGACGACCTCGGCCACACAACCTTCCGTCACTTTATTCAGCCGCACCAGTGGGGTATGGCCGATCAGTTCTGTAACATCCTTCGCGATTTTCATGATTGTTTCCTCTGGCTTCCAAAATTGCACGGGTCCCGAAAAACGATCAAGACGGACAAAAGCTTACCAACCCTGCGGCAGTGGGTCAGTTCGAGGACGGAAGACAAAAGACAGGTACCGCAAAGAGCACGAAGTATCACGAAGGGCCGCGCTGGCTGGGTTTTCCTTCGTGTGACTTTGTGTCCTTAGTGGTAAACGCCGTCAACCTGACCCACTACCAAGCTTGCCAAGATACTATAACTTGCCGCAAAAACGATCTTATCTGCGCTTCTTGATCTCTCCGGCATTCCACGCTCTCGAGAAGGTGGGTGTCGTCTCTAGCGGGGAATGCGCTATATCATTGGGGCACCGTCGGTTGCGGTGCTAGGCTAGTCGTTGCTGTCTGGTCGTGGCGATATGGAACGTTCGTTGATCTGGCTCGAAGGCGAAGAGAACGGCTGGTCGTGCTCGAATTGCCGATGGAGATATCCCGTCCCCACGCTGCTGAGCGGTGTAGAGGCCATGGGCGCGTATGACCGCCTGGCCGCCGCGAAGTTCCGCGATCACAAGTGCGAATCCGAGCCCAGCTTTGCCGCGGCCAAGAAAGACGTAAACCCGCCCACTGACAACACCTTCGCAGACCGTGCTCAAACCCTCATAAAACGCGGCTACAAACCCAAAGTCGCGGTAGAACTGGCGCTGCAGGAAATCGAGATGGAATTCGGCCACAAGCCCGCCCTCATGGAAAAAGCGCGCGCCGACGCCGAAGATTTCCTTCGCCGAGTAAGCAAGGGCCTGATCTGAGAACGCGTGATTGTTTCCGAGGAAAAATCAGGAAACGTCCCGTCTGCCCCAAATCCCCCCCACAAAGGCATCTGTCCCGAGTCATTCGGTCGGACGCGCTTGGAATCCCCCCTTTTGGAATGTAAACATTCTTTCGTCCCGGCCTCCCTGCCATATCCACGAACTCTGTGATCCCATGTGCTCGGCAAGCCTGTTAACGAACTGGCGGACCGCGAGATGCTCGAAACTCACTGTCCATGGCTCGACATAGCTTATGTCTCCGCCAGCCTGCATATAGCCAATTTGCTCGTTCGGATACCGGCGGCTCAGTGCGGACAACGCCTGATCGGGGTCTGGGGCTCTGTCCAGAGCCACCTTCTCCAGTCGGAGATTCAAGAGGTAGCCAGGGTCTGCGATGGTTGACCGAGGGTAAATGTTGATTGATACCCCGTCCACTGACCAGGTGTAACGCGAGTCAGAGCCGCAGAGTGCGTCTAGGATCTCCTTCACGGTGCTGCCATCAAGGTGCAGCGAAAAGTGCGCGCTCAGTGGCCTTGGGTCCTGCTCAATTTTGTCTCGGGGCACCTCTTCCAGCCCTAGGTGCAGCCCATCAATTGAGTTGGAGCCCAATTCGGCAATACCGTCTCTGAGGATCGCGTCCTTGAGGTCAAAATGCCCCACTCTGTAGTTTAGGGGCGGCGCCGCAGTCGCCGAGATGCCCTGTTCATGAGGCAACCCCCGCCCAAACAATGAAAGACTGAAGAGTACGAGGATCGATTGTGCTATGGGCACTTTCATTGAGTGGGACCATTGCTGGTGTAGCCGACTCCGGCGCTGGAAAACACTAGTCTCCTGAGGTCGGTTCCCACTCAAAGTGATCACCTCTATTATTTAGACTGGGTTACATCTGATCCACTGGTGACACTGCCGTGCCCTGCCGCAGTTGAGGTGAAAGTCCAGCTATTCGTTCTGACTGTGTAGTTTCTTCCGTTCATGGGCATCGAGATTGGCTGCGTAAAAGTATCGACAAAGGGAGTGAGTGTGCATGCCCCAAACGGCGCATCGAGAAACTGTCCGCTTGCACTCGTGAACTGCGTACTTCCTGGATAGTTGGGGTTCCAAATATCGACCCATGTTTCGGCCACAAGCCTCTCCTTATGGAAAAAGCGCGCGCCGATGCCGAAGATTTTCTTCGCCGAGTAAGCAAGGGATCGATCTGAAACCGCGTGATTGTTTCTTGGAAAAACTGGGAAACATCCTGTCTTTCCTGAGATTTCCCCTAACGGTGCTGGAATTCGAGAACGATGCTGCGTCGCTCCCCGGAGGAAAGGGTGACTTCAGCGCCCCCTGCGAATTTGGCGATGCCGTAGCCGTTTGCTCCGGCGGAGATCAGGACCGGCTTGTTCGGAACGACGAAGAGGAAGCGTCCGCGCTCGTCCGCGAAAACCTCAACATACGCTCTGGGATCCCGCGCATCGCGAAACGTGACCTTTCCTCGGGGAACAGGACTGCTGGACACGAGGTCAACGATTTCGCCGGTTAGAATGCCCCCTTGCTTCCCGAGGATGACCCGTACTCCCGACAAATCGACCTCTCCTACCGATATCTCGGGAAATCTTGCCGTCGGGTCGCTGTTCATCATGAAAATCGAGTCCGGGTATCCGTCGGCTTCGTCCTTCGCGCGAATCCTATACCGGCCCGGGCGTAAGCTGATACTGAATCCACCATGGCTGTCCGCTTGTATCCAGGGGCTCGGGCGGTCTCCCACCGTTCCGCCTTTTTCAGGCTCATTCCCCGCCATGGGCACAGCCTCGACCAGTGCATGCGCCACCTCCAAGCCGCCAGAGTCGATGACAACGCCGCTCACAGTGGACCCCGCTGCATGCGTTCTTGCTAGCAGCGTCAGCCCGAGAATGATCGCCTGCATAGTCGATGGGTCGCTTCATCCTAGCCATAGTTCAGTGGCTGTCAATCGAGATCGAGGAGCATTTGTAGACGTTCGCATTCACGTGGGCCAAACCAGTACCGTTCACGGCCCAACTCTGCAAAGCGTTGGTTTGCCCGCTGGTGTTACGCCTAGGGCCCTTTGCCGATAAAGTCCATCGTCTTCTGGACCTCCGACTGGGCCTCCGAGTCCGAGATGTTCTGCCGGATATAGTTGAGCAGGAAAAGAGTTACCCTCGGCTTCCTGTCGGCCTCAATTGCAATCGACTCCGGCCGCGAAAACGCGTCTCGGATGATCGGCAGGAGATCCCTGACCTTTTCAGGATTTTTCAAATCGGAATCGTCAAGGATCTTCAGAAGGGCAACGGAAACGCCGTCCCCCAGCAGGACGAGTCTTTTCTGAGCCCAACTCCGCACTATTCTGCGGCCTCCGCTGTTCGCGTTGAGCTCGGTGCTGACCAAGTTGAGCGAGTAGGGGTCGTTCATGGACTGCCCATATCCAGCCACCGTCAGGGAAACAAAGACCAAAATCACGCGCAAAATTGTCCTAGCCATTCTAGTCTCCTGAGGTCGGTTTCCACTCAAAGTGATCACCTCATAATTATTTAGACTGAGTCACATCTGATCCATTGGTAACACTGCCGTGCCCTGCCGCGGTTGAGGTGAAGGTCCAGCTATTCGTTCTGACTGTGTAGTTTCTTCCGTTCATGAGCATCGAGATTGGCTGCGTAAAAGTATCGACAAAAGGAGTGAGAGTGCATGCCCCAAACGGCGCATCGAGAAACTGTCCGCCTGCATTCGTGAACTGAGTACTTCCTGGATAGTTGGCGTTCCAAATGTCGACCCATGTTGGTTCGGGGTTGCCAATCGGGGTGCCGTTAATTACTTCATTCAGGATTTCCTCCTGGGGCTCCATGTTAGCCGAGGCCAGATTGGCACCATATTGGTCAAGCACCTGGTAGTTTATTTGGATCGTTATGCCGAAGTATGTAGGCAGGCAGCTCGGCAACCAAGTGTTCGATATCACTTGCGACGAAACTACCCGCAAACTGGTCGGCAACTGCACCGTTCCCGCGCCATCGAGAGGGTAGGTCGCGGTTGAGTGTTGACAGCCAAGAGTTGGGCTGAACGTCCAGGTTTCGCCGGTAAATGTCGTGGAAAAATCTGACACGCCACCGGCCAGCCCCTTCATAATCGAAGGAGATTCTCCCTTGGTCAGCGACAGAATGTCTGGATACTCAATCGTCCACAGCAGGGCGTCAAAAGGATCGTCGGACTGCTCGTCATTGCATACGTTTCTATACTCGACTTCAGTCAGGGCGGAGGTTTCGCCACCCACTGGAACAAAGGGATCGACCGGGTCGACAAAAGCACCCACCGCGGAATTGGGGCAGTCGCAATTGGTATCGGTGAGTGGGACGAATGCTCCCAACGACAGGCTGCTGATTTCGGCTCGGCCAACCAGCCGTTCCGCGCCGTCGCCGAGAATCGAGCTCCACTCGAATTGGCCGGTGGTGGCGTTCTTGGGGAGCTTTACACCTTTGCGGTCGGGGATCTGTTGATCGCGAATTTGTCGGACATCGAAAAAGGCGGTCTCACCCGCCTCCAGGTATTTGGTGTCAATCTTATAATCCTTTCCGCCATTGGGGCGGATAAACCCGGCAATCGCCGCCCGCGACCCGCCTATGTTAGTGATCGACACAGTCGAAGTATAGTCGCCGTCGATGCGCCAGAGATACCCGCCCGTTAAGGCGCTGGAGGAGCGAGTGTCGGTGAAGGGCACAGACCGTACCATGCGGTGGGTGGGCTCGATACTGCTAAACGCAGCGATCATCGAGGCAGCGCCTCCGGAGCTCTCCAGCCATGCGGCCGCGCCATCGAGCCGCCCCGGCACAGGCAGCGGGAGTTCGACTGACTCACCAGCCGCCAGCGATTTCGGCAGGACTGGAAATGGTTTCATCGATCGCGCACGGCCAAGCGGATAAATTCCGCCCGAGACAGCGATCGGCGTATCGCTGATGTTTTTCACCAGCAAATGGCCCGAGGCATCCGCAAGATGAAGCCCATTGGCGTACAGGGCAGACTCGGTGCTGAGTTTGGGGTCGACGAACGCTATTGTGTCGAAGAAGTGTTCGGAAAACGACGTGGAGAATCCTGCGGCTCTGAGCGTGCCAGGAGTGCCGCTGTATGTGATTTGCGCGGACGAAATCCGGCCTTCCGCGGGCCCGTCGTCGGAGCCATAGAGGAAGGGCTTCGTTTGAGTGGCGAAAGGGGGCAGGTCAACACCCTGCTTAGCGCCTGAACCGAATATGATTTCCGCGTGCACGGTTTCGTTTGAAGAATTCCCCAGAACCAGATAGGAACGAGCGCCGATGGGCTCCCACCATATCGCATCCAGCGTGGTCGATTTGAACTCGGGGCCTTCGAGCAGCGGAACGCCCAGGTTGCCGAAGCCGTGAAATCCGCGAATCACGATGTGGGCTGCCACCGTCCTCGGCGGCCCATAATACTCCAGCTGTATGCCTCCGATTTCTCCTTCGACGGCCTCCGTTGGCAGCAGAGACCTGACGTCGATGTGGCGCGTCTCTTTGCGCGTGAGCGACAGTGAGGTCGACGGGTAGGGCTTGCCGTCTGAGGAATGGATCGTGAGGGTGACGTCCTGCGCTATGAGAGCGCGGTTGAGCAGGACAAGATCCCAATCTCAAAATCCTGCATTCCAGCCAGCGGCGCATAAAGAGCATGCGATGAACTGGGCGCCCTTTCGCCAGCCCCGGGGAGGCTAACTTGCGCCGATCCTGCGGCGGCAAGCAGACCGAGACACAGAAGAAGCGACAGTGAAAACGGTGCGAGACGCTGGGTCGAGAGGGGCGTTGCGTGCATTGTCCTGCTCCTGATCGGAAGTGTCGCCGTAAACGTGAGTCGAAGGGAGCGCGAACTGTCTCACGAAGAGCGGTCAAAAGAAAATTAATCCTTTGCTGGTTACGAAATCCGAACAGGAATTTGGGCGGCCCGTCCTCATGTTTTTTCCAGGGTTCGTCCTTAAGCCTCCATTTTTCCACAGACGCCGCCACCCCCAGGCTAGCTCGTTGAATCGGGAAGGGATAGCCGATAGCTCCCGCGGAGGTTGGCTGGTGAACCTTCCGAAGGTACTGGAATCGGGTTACTGAAGTTTCCGCAAAGCCCTCCAAATCGTTGTTTCTAAATACGTTAGCTGATATTACTGGGTATTCCGGAATCTCCGGGGACACAACTGTGCTTTCAAGTGTGACTGATAGCGCTAAGGGTATGCCAAGCCGCGTCCAGACGTGGCGAGGAACGCCTGCGCTTGGCAAACTCTTCATCGGACTCATCGTGGCGGGTGGCACGTCCACGCTGCTTTATGGTGCTATCCACCAGAGCAGCAAGAACATTGCAGAGTTTATCTGCTACCTGGGGATTGCGATTCTCGCATCCCGTCTGAAGGTGACCTTGCCGGGCATTACCGGCACCCTGTCCGTGAACTTCCTGTTCATCCTGGTGGGCGTGCTGGAGCTGAGTTTCTCGGAGACGCTGATTCTGGGTGCGGTCTCCATTCTGGCGCAAACCCTTTATCCTGAGCGTCCTAACGCGTTGCAGGTGACGTTCAACGTCTGCGCCGGAGCGATTTCGACGGCGCTTACCTACGTGGTGTATGACCATCCCTGGAGCAACCTGCTGATTGGCAGCAAGCCGCTGTTGCTGGGGGTTGCGGCATCGGTCTACTTCGTGGCCAATGCCGGCTCGATTGCCACGATGATTGCGATCACGGAGCGTCGGCCGCTCAAAAAGCTCCTGGTCGACTGCTATTTCTGGTCGTTCCCTTACTACATTGTGGGCTGGGAGAGTTCGCTGCTGATGGTTCCGGTGGTTTATTTGATCTACCGGTCGTACCGCCTCTACCTGGGCAAGCTTGAGGATGAAAAGGTCCACGTCGAGGAAATTGCGAACCTGCATCTTCGGACCATCGAGGCGCTGGCCATGGCCATCGAGGCTAAAGACCAGACCACGCACGAGCACCTGCAGCGGGTGCGTGTCTACGCCATTGAAGTGGCCAAGGAAATGGGCGTGGCCGGGGCGGAGCTGGAAGCGCTGCACGCTGCGTCTCTGCTGCACGACATTGGCAAGCTGGCGGTGCCCGAACACATCATCTCGAAGCCCGGACGACTGACGCCGGAAGAATTCGAGAAAATGAAGATTCATACTCTGGTGGGCGCGGAGATTCTGGAACGCGTGCGTTTTCCGTATCCGGTCGTGCCCATCGTACGCGCTCACCACGAGAAGTGGGACGGGTCCGGCTACCCGATGGGATTGAAGGGCGCGGAGATTCCCGTTGGTGCGCGAATTCTCTCTGCAGTGGACTACCTCGACGCGCTGGCTTCCGACCGCCAGTACCGCCGCGCCTTGCCGCTGCACGACGTGATGCAGAAGCTGGCAGCGGAGTCGGGCAAGTCGTTTGATCCAAAAGTGGTTGCGGTTTTGCAGAAACGCTACCAGCATCTGGAACGGCTGGCGGTGGCCAAGTCGGCGCAGGACATGAATGCGCCGCTCTCGACGGCCATCAAAATCGAGCGCGGAGAAGCTCCCGCGGCTGGCTTCGAAAATGTCACCGCGCCAGAGTACGTTGGAAAGGAGACGACTTTCCTTTCTTCCATTGCGGCCGCGCGGCAGGAAGCGCAGTCACTGTTCGAGTTGAGCCAGGATATGGGCGCGTCGCTCGCGCTGGGCGAGACGCTCTCCGTGTTTTCGGTGAAGCTGAAGCCGATGGTTCCTTACGATGCCATCGCGATTTACGTGCAGCGTGACAATGAACTGGTGCCGGAGTACGTGAACGGTGATAACTACCGCCTTTTCAATTCGCTGCGCATTCCTCTGGGGCAGGGGCTCTCGGGATGGGTGGCGCAGAACAAGAAGCCGATCGTCAATGGGAATCCTTCGGTCGAGCCTGGATATTTGAACGATCCCAGCAAGTTCAGCACTTTGCGTTCGGCGCTGGCTGTGCCGTTAGAGGGTGTGTCGGGCGTGATTGGTGTGCTCGCTCTTTATCGCGCTGAGCGTGACGCGTTCACTTCCGACAACCTCCGCATTCTGTTGGCGGTGAGCAGCAAGATGGCGCTGTCAATCGAGAACGCTCTGAAATATCAGCAGGCGGAAAATTCGGCGACCACCGACTATCTCACGGGATTGCCCAACGCGCGTTCGCTATTTCTGCAGCTTGAGCGAGAGTTGGCCCGCTGCAAGCGCGATAATTCTTCGTTGACCGTGATGGTCTCCGACATGGACGGGTTCAAGCAGATCAACGACCGCTTTGGGCACCTGGAAGGGAATCGCGTGCTGCGGCTGTTTGCCCAGGCGTTGAAAGAGAGTTGCCGCGAGTACGACTACGTGGCGCGCATGGGCGGCGACGAATTTGTGGTCATCGCTCCGGGTCTGCCCACCGAAGCGGCCTCCAAGAAAGCGCAGCAGCTGCGTGTATTGGCCAAGCAGGCGGGGTTCGATGTTTGCGGCGAGGAAATTCTTTCGGTCAGCCTGGGGCAGGCGGTGTATCCCGAAGACGGAGAGGATGCCGAGAAACTTCTCGCGCAAGCCGATCGCCGCATGTACGTGGAGAAACAGAAGCAACTCTCCTACAAAGATCGCCGCCTGCATCCACGGTTGAAGTGCCGGGTCACCATCGAATTGAAGTCCGAAGCGGCGGGAAACCCGATGTACGCCAATCTAACCGACGTCAGCATTGGCGGCTGCTTCGTGGAAACCAGCAATATTCTTTCCCCGGGAACCACCCTGACCCTCAGCTTCTCGATGGAAGATGGCACGCTAACTGCCGAAGGCGTGGTGGCGCGAATCGACCCCGGCGTGGGGGTTGCCGTGCAGTTCAAGGAAACCAACCGCGAAGGCCGCGAGAAGATGCTGAAGATTCTCGAGTACGTGCAGAAAACGACCACGTTTTACAACAACCGCTATTTCGAAGGTCTGCTCAAGCGCTGAGATTCTGAGATAGTTGTGGGGACGGCGCCTCTTCGACTTCGTACAGGGCAGGCTGTGTGACTGACGCTCCGCAGCTGTAGAGACCTGAGATTCCTGCGCCGCGATGAAAAACGCGGACGTTCGGAATGACAAGGGCGGGTTCTGCGTAGGCGCTGCCATCGGCGCGACCGCCGTTTCCGAACAGCCCTTGAACCGCGCCTTCCGCACCCTTAAACTGAAGATATGCACGTTCACTCTCACGGCGGGGGCGGGAGCACTACTAAGGTCCTCAAGATTTCCCTGGCCGTGACCCTGGCCTACATCGCGCTGCTGGTGGTGGCCGGAATCCGCGCCCACTCGCTGGCGTTGCTTTCTGAGGCGGGACACAACCTTTCCGATTTTCTCGCGCTGCTGCTGTCGCTGGTTGCAGTCTATCTGCAATCGCGCCCCGCCAGCCCCACCAAGACTTACGGCTACCATCGCGCGGGAGTGCTGGCCGCGCTGGTCAATGCCACGTCCCTGGTCGCGGTTTCATTTTTCATTTTCTACGAGGCGGCGCGACGGCTGCAGCATCCCGAGCATGTGCAGGCTGCGGTGATGATGTGGGTCGCGGGCGCGGGCGTGGTGATGAACGGTGTGATCGCGCTGATGCTGTACCGGTCTTCCCGCGGCTCCGGGGGTGACGTCAACATCCGCAGCGCATTGCTGCACGAAGTCGGCGACACGCTTTCGACCGCCGCGGTGATCGTGGGCGGCTGGGTCATCCTGGTGACGGGAAATTATTGGGTTGATTCCGCGCTGTCATTCGGGATCGGCGCTTTGATCCTCTGGTCGGGTTACGGCATCGTCCGCGAAACTCTGAACATTCTGCTCGAAGGCACGCCCCGCGGCGTGAAGCTGGAGCTGGTCGAGGTCGCCATCCGTTCGATTGAAGGCGTCAACGACGTGCACGACCTGCACTGCTGGAGCATCGGGTCGGAGACGCGCGCGCTTTCCTGCCATATCGCGATTGCCGATATTCCTCCCTCGGCGAGCGAACGGATCCTGCGCGATGTGAAAGACTGCCTGCACCACAGCTTCCGCATCGACCACACGACGATTCAGTTTGAGCATGTGGTGTGCGAAGTGGCGCATGGGTGCGTGATTCCAGTGGCGGAGAGCGAAGAGGAACACCACCACAGCCATTAAGGGTTTTGCCTCTCGTAAACTTCCCGCCCCCGTTCGATCGTGTCGGCGTCTTCCGGCGATTTATCTGGCCTTAGGCGCACGATTCGCGGGAAGCGCAGGGCGTAGCCGCTTTCGTGGCGCTCCGACTGCATCATGTTGTTGAACGCTACCTCCAGCACGATCTTCGGCTCGACTACGCGGCGGAAGCCTTGATCTTCGATCGTGTGCTCCAAGAACCACTGCGTCATTTCGGCGATCTCGACGTCGGTCAATCCTGAATACGCTTTCCCGATGTTCACCAGCTTGTCTTTGTCGCGATCCCACACCGCGAAAGTGTAGTCGCTCAGCACGCCCACACGTTTGCCGTGACCGTACTCGACTGCAGTCACGACCACGTCGAGCGTGGCCAGTTCGCGCTTCATCTTCAGCCACGACTTTCCGCGCTTACCGGGAGTGTAAGGCGAGTTCAGATCTTTGATCATCAGGCCTTCGTTGCCCCGCGCCTGGGCCGCCACGAAGAGCGTTTCCAGATCTTCGGGCGTGGCCGCGCGAAATACCGGTGCGCGGATGACGGCGGCCTGTGCCACAATTACCGAATCGTCGGCGGCGAAGGCGAATGTGCCTTGCGAGCCTCTTCTCCGTGGCCCAGCGTCTGCGTGGTTATCGGGTTTTCTTTTTGCGATGAGCAACTGATCTAGAATCCACGCCCGCTCGCGCAGCGGACGATCGATCAGCAACTCGCCTCCTGCATAGAGGACGTCGAAAACCAGGAATGCGACGGGGATCTCGCGCAGCATTTTCTCGCTGACTTTCTTTCGTCCGAGGCGCTGCTGCAGGATGCTGAAGGGGCGGGCATGGCCGGCATGACCGGCGGCATGTTCGTTAGGGTGGTCGGCAGAATGCTCGTGAGTGGAGGGGGCAGACGTCTTGGGCGGCGCTGGACTGCCGGCAGCTGGCGCTGCCGTGGCGGACAAGAGTGTCCGCCCTACACGTTCTGATTCGTTATAGCTCCAGGCTACTATTTCGCCATCGAGGATCGCATCTTGCGGAAGGCTCGCCAACACGCCTGGCAGCTCGGGGAATGAGTCGGTGATCTCATCTCTTGTGCGCGAGAAAAACTTTACTTCGCCATCGGACACGTGGGCCTGGGCGCGGATGCCGTCATACTTATCCTCTACCGCGGCTTCCGTAAAGTAACTTAAGCCTTCCTCAGCCGACTCAATCGGACTCGCGAGCATGAATCCCAGCGGATGAAAAATCCGCATTTTCGCATCGGCCAGCTTGCCTTCGGCCGCCAGTCGCACGGTCGCGCCGATATCGCCGAGCAGCATGTTCGCCCGCTGGACTTCTTTCAGGGCATCGTTCTTCAAAGCACCGGCCAACTCACCAGCGACCGTCCCGGCGTAAGCCTTTGCGATCGCTTCTTCGACCAGGCTTTCCTTCAGGCCGATCCGCAAATCTCCGGTCATGATTTTCACGATGTACTTGGTTTCGAGCGGCGTCGCTCGCGCGAGCAGATCGCGCACCAGTGCGATCTGACGGAACATCTGTGCGACTTCGAGAATTCCCAATCCCTGCCCCGATCGTTCGGAAAGAATCTCTCCGGCGACTGCGCCCAGATCTCCGTGCTTGCGGTACGACGTGGTCAGCGCGGATTCCGTCTGCCCGGACAGTTCTGCGACCACGCGCCACAATAGCCTTCCACCGAACTGCAGTGTGGTTTCTTCCCACGCTGGAAATGGCCGTCCTGAGAGGAATGTGGCCGCCGCCGCGGCCTCGTCCGTGGTGCGCGACTTCAAGTATTCGGACACGAGCGCGGTCTTCTGGAGCTTCTT
>JBEKDY010000114.1:0-18731 GCA_050014115.1 Candidatus Sulfotelmatobacter sp.
GCGACCAGAGTCATCGGCGTCAGAATCGCCGTTTCTTTCGACAGTGCGGCCAGCGAAAACCAGAGAGCAAACAAAAAAAAGCGGCGCTCCAGGTAAGCGCACAATCCCCAAATCGTAAATCCGGCAACCGCCAGATCGAGGTGCGCTAGGGAACTCTGCGCAAAGAACACGGGATAGAGCGCGGTGCACAGCGTCGACGCAACCGCGACCTGCAGATTCGCCACGCGCTCGGCGAGCCGAAAAACTCCCAGCAGAGAAAACGCCGCCACCAACAGCATGGCCGATCGCGTCACCAGCGGATCGTACCCCGCCAGCTTCCACCACAGCGCCAGCCAGCACAGCACCAGCGGTGGGTGCGCGTTTGATAACGTGGTGTGCGGAATCAGGCTGCCGCTGAGAAGAATGTCCCGCGCCGCCGGAACGTAATAACCAGCTTCGTCCCAAAAGTACGGCAAGCGCAGCAGCGGCGCATGCAGCAGAAAAATAAACGCGAAGATGAGGGCAAACACCACGCCCGGGTGCGGCCTGTAGGGAACTGCTTCATTCCGGCCGCCGGGGCCCTGTCCCGATAAAACTGCGCTGCGGATCCACGCGGAAACGGCGCGCCAAAGGCCCACCCTAGTGCACCGGCCCGCTCGGTCCCATCCGCGGATCGAGCTTGATCTCTCCGAATGCGCTCTCGTAGCCGGCAATGTTTTGCTGCAACAGTCCCAGCAATGCCTTGGCCTGCTGCGGACTCAGATAGATCCCCTGAAAATTGCGGATTTCCACCTGGGTTTCCGTCTGCTGCTGCAATGTACCGAAAACCAGAAAGAAGTCCCAAATGTTGACCCGCATTTGCACGCTGTTCGCATAGCCTTCCCGGTAATTCGGGTCGCCCAGCAGCTTCACATTAGGTTGCGTTGGAATGCTCATAGCAACGCAGTGTAATGAGTTTCCCGGTCGAAAGGGAAGGCCAGGCCTTGGAAATCTGACCCCCTGCCAGTTGGTTGCCATGCGCTCGTCAAGGAACCATGACAAAAACTGTCAATCTTTGGTCGTTTATGGCTGCTAACCAGCCCCCGGAGCCCGGTGAAAGTAGGTCCTGATCTAAAGTTTGCATTGAAAATAAACGACTTACTTGGGGTTCGCCCGTTCCGTTCCGGAAAGCCGTCTGGCTTTGAACGTGCGATACAGTTCATGTATTCGATTTGGACGATCCAGTGAGGTCCTATGACCGAACAACCCAACGTTGGGCTAACTGAAGAAATCTCTCTTCCCGAGAACTTGCTGCCCCTGGAAGCTATTCTAGGACATGGAGTTACGCCCATGGATGTTTCCATGGTCCTGGCTAAGATATTTCGCGTGCAGTACACAGAAGTCGCCCTGCTGCGATTAGAAAGCGGCCTGCTGCGGTTTGTTTTCCCGGAGCACCTGCGCACGACGGGGGCGATTCCGCTTTCCAGCAAAGCGGTTGCGGCGCACACGGCTTTGAGCAAGAAGGCGGAGATTTTCAACAATTTTGCGCGCGTAAAGCATGCCAGCATCTTCGAAACGATCAAGCCCAATACGCCCGATTCGGAAGAAGTGGCGCAGCCGAATCCCATTCAAAAGTTGATGTCGGTTCCCATTATGGATCAGGACTCGACGGTGGTGGGCGTGATTCAGATTTCGCGCAAAGCATTGGATGCGCGCTTCGCCCAGGACTTCAGCCGCGAAGACTTGCACGATCTGGAGTTGGCTGCGGAAGTCCTGGCGTCAGCTCCGGCCATCATGCTGAACTAGTGGCTATCTCACAAACCCTCAGTGGGGCGGCCACGAGCGAAACCTCAGAGGCCAAAGCCTGAATTCCCTGGTCACAGCGTGGTGGCACGGCCGAAGCCGTGCCCTTCCCAAAACCATTTGTGACATGACTTCTAACCGTGCCGCTATTTGCTTGCTGGAACCGGCGCCGGATGTTCCGGCACCGGGACTGCACTCTCCAACCACGCGGTGTACCAGAGGTCCAACAGCATCTGCGATGCGGCGGCGAGACGGTGGATGGTGAAGTCGAACGCGGCGGGAGAGCCCTTTCCCGTAAAGCCTCCAGCCTTTTCCAGCGCATAAACGTTTTCCACCAGAGCATTCGACTGCCGAAGGTAGGCGACATAATCCGTGAATGGATTATCCAGCCGCTGCGGAGGTTTCACCAGTCCGGCAAAATCTTTAGCAGTAATGTTCGCGGCCACGTAGGTGCTTTCAAACTGGGCGTGGATCTTGTGCTCAGTGGTGTATCCGTTGGGATTCGCGCCGACCCAGCCGTTGTACTGGATGGTGGTGTGCAGCGGTTGCGCTCCATCGCCAATGTAGTGGCCGAGCCAGCCGGCGTAAAAGACGATCGCCTGCTCAACCGCCCGCGTAGGCTGATGCGCTGCCTGGCGCTGCCTGTACTCGCGGAACGCAGCTTTCAGGCGCCCATACACCTCCATCGTAATGTAGGGCTGCAGTCCGACGTGCTCGGGCAAATAATCATCGGGATGGTCCGTGCTCGGGGTCGCGGCGCGTTTTTCGTAGAGCTTGCGATAGAACTCGTAGCGGCCCTGCGGAAGTGGGTCGAGCCAGGAGACGCGTTCCAGGTCGATGAAATGGTCGGGCTCCTGAGAGTTCTTCAACGCGAATTCTGAGGGACTGCGCCAGCGGTCAGGTTCGGGGCCAAGGTAGGCGATCTCAACCACGGCGCGGCGCAGGAACCGCGGCATGGTTGCCGGAATGCTCTCCGCAGCCACCCGGTTGATATAAGTATGCCCCTCGTTCCCCCACGCACCCGCCCCCAGGCTCTGCAAGAGAACGAGGGCCGTCAGCCCCAGGCCAACCAGCCCCCGTCCCGACCGCCGAGTTTTCATTTCATGATGCAGAATTCCTCCACTCCTCTTCAAATCAGAACACAAAATGCATCGAGAGCTGCAGGAAGCGTGGGCTGCCAACCGTGTGTTGGATGAGGCCTAAGCTACCTACGGGGGGAATCGATGGCGGACCTTCGTAATTGGGAAAGAAGGTCACGTCGTTGTTCGGAGTGTCGAAGTCCGGATGGTTGAAAATATTGAACGCATCGGCTTCAAAAATCAGCTGGCTGCGCTCTCTGATTTGAAACTGCTTGGCCAGGCTCGTGTCGAAACGCACCTGGAATGGGCCTCGAAAAGTGTTCCTGCTTGTCGCTCCATACAGGGATTCATAAAGATCGCACCCGGTGCGGTCGCAGGCGGGAACACCGTTGGTCCCCGGGGCCACGAACTGAGGTGCGAAATCAGCGGAATTGAGCTTACAAATTGTCGTCGAATATCCCTGGCAATTCGCGCCAGGGTGCGCCGCCTGACTGGAGGTAACGCCCGGTACCAGCGGCACAATGGGGTTGCCAATCTCGTCGTCGGTTCCGAAATACAGACTCCCAACCGAGCCCGTATAGTCATAGATGCTGTAGGGCTGCCCGCTTTGCGCCACAGTCTGGCCACCAATGGTCCAGCCGTTGACCACGTAGCGCAGTGCCCCGCTGTCCACGAGCTTCGGAATCGTATAGCTGTAGTTGATCAGAAAAACGTGGGTCTGATCGAAATCCGAAGAGGCATAGTTTGCCAGGGGAGTGAGTGGATTGTTCCCGGTGACAAAGAGTCCCAAGCCACTCTGCTCGTCTAGCGAATGAGACCAGGTGTAAGAGGCAGTGAATTGCAGGCCGTTGGACAGGCGCTTGTGGGCCTGGAGCTGCAATGCATCGAAGTTCGACATGCCCTCGGCCTTGTACGACACCGCATTCATGTCGTACCCGGGATAGGGCACGCGGATCGGCGCATTGCCGGCGTATTCGTTCGTGTAGATGGGCTCGGTATCCAGGGGGAGTGGGGTCCCACCGTAATAGTTCTGGTTGGCCAACGGACTGGTACCCCCGTAGGAAGTTTTCTGCCCGTTCACCACATTCGTTGGCGTGGCGATGAGCGGCTGGTTGAAGGGGATGGGCAGAACCAAGTGGGTACCGTGATTGCCGACGTAACCGACTTCTAACATCCAGCTATTGGAGGGCTGAAATTGAAGGTCGAGGGTCCAGTTCGCCGTATAAGGCAATTTGTTGTGGATATCGTAACCGCCAAACAGGAAGGGACCATAAAGATTGCCGGTGGGCCAGCATCCCGGGTAACCGCAAGCGGTCTGCTCGAGGTTCGGCAGGTAGGCGAGGAAGGCTGCTGCGGTGGCCGGCGGCGCCGGTGGCAGAGCCGTGCCGAAGGGCTGAGACAGTGTCGCGCCCTTCGCGACGGAAATCGGTTGGACGAACGGAGGCGCGAGCGTCACGCCGAAGGGGCCGTTAAATCCGGCGCCCGCGCTCGGCGACAAGTAGCTGAATAGCTCGCCGCGATCATAGTAGAGACCGTAGCCTGCGCGCACGGTGAATTTAGACGTTGGAGCAAACGCGATGCCGATCCGTGGGGCGAAACCCCACTGGTGATTTTTCATCAGCGAATTGCTAACTCCCGGCGTGGCGCCAGTCTTGTTATTGCCGGCGATGACCAGACCAGAGCCGGTAATTACGTCAGTCCCTGTGTCGCAAGAGCCATAGTTGTACTCAGTCAAAGCCGGGTCCGCCGGAACTCCATTGACGGTGCATTGCTTGTAACTGTATCTGGAAGGGTCAAAACCTGTGAGCCTGCCGTTTTCTTCCGAGAGCGGCCCGTCGATGTCCCAACGCAGGCCGGCGGTTATCGTCAGTTTTTTCGTCGCCTTAAAGTTGTCGTTAACGTAGGTGCCGACTGTGTCGGAGCGATAGTAGCGGTTCGCCGAACCAACGAACTCATCGCCGCCGTGCAGGTTGCCTTCTACAAAGTTCTCGAAGGTCGTGAAGTCTAGCGTATCGGTATCCGTGTTGTTATTCAGGATATTGAGCTGGATGTGGTCCCAGGTCGTCCCCACACTGAGGATATGTTTTCCTTTTACCCAGCTCGCGGAGGTCCCGTATTCCCATTGATTCTGAAACATTCCACCGTCGCCGAAGCTGGTGCTGGGACCAAACTCCAAACCAGAGGCAACCGTTGGGTCGGCCGTAGTGATGTCGAACTGAGGAAAAGTCGCCGAGCCAGGCAGGCTAACGCCCACCGAATTTGGACTGAATCCCTTTGTTGTGTTTGCATAAGCGCGCAGGCGAGTGAAACCCAAATGCTGTTCCCATGTGAGGTTGGGGGACAGCACGACGGAGTTCGCGAGGGAAAACACCTGGCTGCCAGCCGAAAGCTGCTGTTGAAATCCGAGCAGCGAACCTACAGCGCCAAACGGATTATTAGTGGGATTGCTCTGAAGGTAGTATTTCCCGGATAAGCGATCCTTGGAGCTTATAACATAATCGATGCCGGCGATCCCTTGGTTTACGGTGGCTTGCGTATTGGGGCCTTGCACGACGGCATCGTAGCCGAGCGTGACCGCTTGCGTCTTAGTGTACTGCGCGCTTGGCACCAGAAACTGCCCGTTGGGAAGTTTGGCATTCAGGATGGCCGCGGCAGCGCCATTGACCTGGCTCGATGTAATCGTGTCGCCGTATGTCGCCTGAATCATGTTAATGATGCCCTGCGTGCTGCGGTCACCCGTCAGGCCGAGAGGCACGGTCGCATCTTTGGTGGAAGCCTGCGCATCGGCAATGCGCACTCCCTGATAAGACCCAAAGTAAAACAACTTGTCCTTGATAATCGGGCCGCCGATTGTCCCGCCAAAAGCGTTTCGATTCAGGAAAGGACGAGGCAGGTAAGGCTCATTGGTGACAGGGTTGATGCCCGCGGCATTGTAGAAGTACGGCGTGGCATTCATATCGCTGTTCTGCCAATATTCCCAGAGTGAACCATGGATCGCGTTCGTACCAGATTTGGTCAGCACGCTGATGTGCGCGCCGCTGTTGTTGCCCTGCGAGGCGTCGTATTGCGACGAGTTGACCGCAATCTCCTGAATGGCATCGGGGGGCGGAGTGGGAAGAGCCTGGCCAATTGCGGCATACACCGATGTGCTGGTTTGGATGGAACCGCCCGCACCGAAGTTCTCACCCGTATTGAGCACGAAGCGGTTCTCACCGACCTGGCTGGTGGAATTGCCGTTAAAGATATTATTTGTGCTGATACCGTTCAGGGAAAAGCTATTGCTGGTGTCGCGGTTTCCGTTCGCGAAGATGGCCTGATTGCCCAGGCCCGTGTTGGCGCCGCCGCCACCGAGGAAGTCCGCATGAACGCCCGGGCTAAGAATTGCCAGTTGCGTGAAGCTGCCGGTGCCCAACGGGGTGGTTGCGATGGTTTGAGTATCGACGACATAGCCGATCGTAGTGTCCACCTGGTTCATCAAGGGCACGGCGCTCACTTCCACTGTGGCGCCGATCGAGCCCACCACCAGCGACGTATCCACGGTCGTCGTACGGCTACCGAAGACCAGGATTTGCGTGTGTGTTTCCGTTTTGAAGCCGTCCTTGGTGACGGTGACTCGATAGGTTCCGGCGGGAAGATCCGGGAGCACAAAAGAGCCGTTTGTTTTGGTATTAGCAGCAACCTGGAGGTTGGTCGCGATATTGACCGCTTTCACGGCGGCATCGGATACGACAGCTCCCGACGGATCACTCACCGTGCCGGTGATGGCACCGAGCGTCTGCTGGGCGGACGCAATCTGGATCATGAAGGCGAGCGAGAGTGCGCCGATGAAAAAGCTGCGCAAGGACTTCGAAGGACAGACGAAGATATCGAGGCAGGGGAAGCGCAAGGGAAAACCTCCTGTAGTTGGGTCCTTAATAACAAGGGGTTCTTATAACAAAGGGAATTAGCGAGATTCAAGACAGTTCGTGGGAAAGACGAGGAAAGTTGTGGATGTTGAAGAGATCCTGTGTGCCGTAAGGGATGATGTTTCCGGTATATGCCTTCGTAAACGATCCCCCGGCGCATTTCCCTCAACTGAAACGCGTGATCGTCGCGACGGGAGATAAAGTCGTGATGGAACCTACGCTCGACGAGTCGCTGAGCGCCTTGTTTGGAACATCGCCAGGGCAGTCGTCGCAAGCGGCACAAACGAGCGGGACGCAAGGACTCTTGCCGAAAGCAGTGTTGGACCAAGCCAGGGCACAACTTGCGGAAGCGCAGAAAGCAATCAATTCGCTCAAAGGCCTGCTGGCTACGCCGGCTCGATAGACGGGGACACACGAAGCTGAAATGGCGATCAGACAACAAGCGAAGGACAATCGCGCGCTGAGCTGAAATTTGAAGATAATTCTCGGGAGGTGCCATGGTGAAACGCAGGTCGCGTGATAACGAAGCGCAGCTTGATGAACTAGGAAGCGATCCCGGGCAAGTAGGCTCGGACTGTGCTGGGCAGTCAGGGGATACCCAGGGCCTCTCGCAAATCGCAGACGCTGCGGACGAGAGCGTCGAAGAACTCGCCGATACTGATCAAGCATACGAGGCGGAGGCCGTCAGCGGTGTCGAGGATGCTGATGACCACCTGAGAGGCGTGTACGCACCAGTGAGGATTGTGCCCGGTCAAATTATGTTCCGCCGGAGGACGGCGGACAATAGCGGTCGTGGCCGGAGGGGCACCCCTTTCAGAGGCTTAGTCGAGGGTTTTCCAAGGGCGCCCTCGCGGCTCGGATATTGGTCGTACACCGGGTAAGTGGTGCCCCAAGTTGGCAACCGAAGATCGCAACCTTCCCGAATCCGGACAAATGCACTCTATGATCCGCGCTGCTTCATCTTATGCGATAGTTCCTACCGTTTTGTGCCTGGGCAAGCAGAAAAAAGAGGACTGCCAGGACAACGATAAACAGGAGCTTTCCAATCCCGAACCAGATGGACCTTCGTTCTTCAGGATCCGTTGTATCCAAGTCAGTTGTCATCAGAGCCGCCTCCGTACCAGCCTGGGTGCTCGCGATAATGAAATTGATCCATCAAATTTTCGACCAGGGCCGCATTCTCATGCGGCTCGTGGCAGGCATGGTGGCACCTGTAGTTCGGCACGCGACCGCAATGCGTGCAGCGCGTGAGCACGAGAAAAAATGCCCCCAACCCGTCCGTCCGACATCACGGGGGAGTTGATTGACGTCCCCCATGATCTCCAGGACCTTCATCGCTGGCGCCGCGAGACACCCAAATAATGACGATCAACCCAAGGCATAGTGAACGCCCTCTCTCCGCGACCTACGTGGCGGCAGTGACCGACTTCACCGAAATGGTGGCCCCGTCGGCCGTGCCTGTGACTTTAGCCTGGTCCCAAGCCAGCTTGTTGAGTGTGTCTAGCGTCGCTTGATCCGAAGTGTCAAGGGTATATACTTTGTCGCCGACAACCAAAGCGTACTTGGCGCCTTTCTTTACGCAGGCACGAACGCAGGCTGCGGGGGCAAGCCCCTCTGTGTGCTTGGCGCCGCACATGGCGTCGCTGACTTTTCCGGTAAAGGTTTGGGTCGTGCCCGCGGCCATAATGGGCACGACAGCCAATCCAGCACTGAGCACCGCCGTCGCTATCAAACCTTGCAACATCCTCAAACGAGACATAAATCCTCCTGGGTACTCACAGACCTTTGCTACGCTCCGGCCGTGGTTTACAAAGTATTGAGTAACCAAGGAACGTCTGTCTGGTCAGAATGGAACACTCCAGCAGGATTTCCTATGGGCGTGCGCTGGTCAGGAGTTGGCGGCTAGCTCATCGTTCAGCGGCGACGGCTTGAATTGGCACAGTTTTGTGATAGCCGGAGTAGGTTTCGTCCGATTGCGACTTCCGGGTGAACAAGAAGAGTATTTTGGCCCGCGATTTCATTGCAAAATGTTTGGGAAGCCAGATGCTGTCTGCCACAGGCATCTTCTCCAGTTCGAAGTGTGTACCCGCCTCGACCTCGGCGAGAAAACCTCCAATTGAAACCGGGTGTATGACTGTGGCTTCGACCTTGACCCACTGGAATGTTTGCTTGTCGATCCAAAGTTTGCCCTCCATGCCCGTCAACACCTTGGCCTCGGCATTGGGAGGCTTATAGCCGGGACGGGGTGTCGCTTTGAGCACATAAACGTCTTGCGCACCCAGTCTTTGTTCGCCCATTCCGGCCGCCGAGCGAGATTCGGCCCTGGAAAATATGCGTGGCCACGTCGAAGAACAGATGGCTGGATTGCGAGCAAGTTCTGTTCTTCGGGGACTCATACATGACGCACTCGTCGATCACGGGCATATTTGGCCGGTGATCTCGGTAATGGCAGAAAAGCACGAAATCGATCTCATTGTCATCGGAACGCACGGCCGACGCGGTGTGGAAAAGTTGCTACTAGGATCGACTGCGGAAGAGATTCTCCGGTGTTCGCGTTCTCCAGTTTTGATGGTGGGCCCAGATAATTTGGTTTCACCGCAAGCAGAGGCCAAGCCGGGGCGAATTCTGTATGCGACAGATTTCTCCCAGAGTCCGAACCTGCGATGCGCTACGCATGCTCTTTAGCTAAAGAATACAACGCAGCCCTTTCTTTCCTGCATGTTACCCGGGATGCATACCAAGAACCGATCTCAACCCGGATGCAGCCTGCCGACTTCTTCCGCCTGCGCTTCATGGAAAAACATTGGACATTGGAAGAAGGAATCACTCCTGAGTACCATGTTGAGTTTGGCGTGCCTGCTGAATTCATTTTGGAGATCGCCGGGACGTTACAGATCGAGTTGATCGTGCTCGGTGTGCGCGGCACCCACTATCCGCGCCTCGCAGCTCATCTGCCTGGACCAACAGCGTACGATGTGGTTTCTAGTGCACCGTGTCCTGTTTTGGTCGTGCGGGGCGGACTTCAAGTAGAAAAACAAGGCAGCCAATCCGACGGCTGAGTGCGAAGGGACCAACGTTCTTGAGTCTCTCGGCAAGAACAGCGGGGCTTGTGAGGCACTCTGGCCAACTGCACACGAGTATTACGCCCCTAGCAATTGGGCAGCAATATGCCTCCGTCGAACATCCTTTTTTCGAAGCGAGGTAGTAGGGCTCACTCCTTGTCAGACTACTTGCTGCGCGATGCGTGCTGCCTTGGTAGCCTCGTCAGAAATCGGGGGCTGCTTCTTCGCTCGCGGAGTACTCTCCAGCTCCGCAGTGACCCTCACCTTATCCCCGAAGAAGCTGCCGGCGATTTCCTGCGCAAATGTCTGAAGGATTCTTGCAAAATTCTTCTTCAGAGTCGACGAAGAAGACTGCATCGATCACGTCCTTGAATTCATCGTCCAGCCATCTCGGGCCACCGCCACCGAATAGGGGGTTCTGGGTAACGTCCGAGTTGCCGACAAATCGGACGTAACGTACGTGAATTGCTCCTGTTGCCCGTGTGTTTGACCTTAATACGTCAATACGCCACTTACGCCGTCGTGCTCTGCGGCATGAAAGCTGCGAACTGGCGTTCGAGGGCTTTGCTCACACCGGAGCGCCAAGCTTCGGCGATGGATTGGGACGCAGGATCGGGGAAGATCTCCTCTTCTCCTTTTTCCAACCCCTCGAAGATGCCCGTGGCCGCGAACTCGGTCGAGACCTTCGGTATGTTGAAGCCGCGGTTCATGTCGGTGTCGACAGGCCCCAAGACGACGGCGTGGACCGTCACGCCCTGGCTAGCCAGTAGCACTCTGAACGATTGCGTCAGGTTAAGCGCGGCTGCCTTCGAGGTTGAGTAGGACGGGATGACCGGCAAGGGAGCGAGCCCCGCCAGGGACAGGTTATTGAGGATGGCTCCTTTGGAGCGTTTCAAAAGCGGCAAAAACGCGTTGGTTACTTTGAGCAAACCGAGGAAATTGACCGCGAAGGTCTGTTCAAGCACCTTGAGATCGCTCAAGTCGTCGTAGATGGCGATCCCGGCATTGTTGATGAGTACGTCGAGGGTGTCGACCGCTCCCACTGCCCGTTGGATCTGTGAAGCGTTCGTTACGTCCAACATCAGTGGCGTCACACGTTTGTCGGAGTGTTGGACGGGGCTGCGCATTCCCGCATAGACCCTCTTCGCTCCACGCCGGAGCGCTTCATCGACAAGCGCTTTGCCGATGCCACGGTTAGCGCCCGTGATCAAAACTGTCTTGTTCGTAATGTTCATGACCATTCTCCTCTTGAACCGCAGCTGGGCGGTTCTAAATCACTGCAATTTCGAAACATGAAAAACAAAAGCTAAGACCTCTGCTGCCTGGGCTTTATTCGGTAGGGGTGCGCTTTCGAAAAGCGGCCTCTCCAGCGTCGGACACCTCGACCCACTTCCGGTTAGGCGAGGCCTCGGCATCATAGTTGTCGTGCCAGTTCCACCACTTGTACGGCGGAGTCTGCGGGTAGCCCTCTGGCGAGTCCTCCCAGTTCTCCTGACGGCCGAGCGCCGTGATATCGAGGTAACTCCAGATAGTGCCCATGGCCTCGTCGCCGCGGTTGTTGATGAAGTATGTGCGGAACACCTTGTCGCCGTCGCGGATGAAGGCGTTGTGGCCGTGCCATTCATCGACGCCGAAGTCTTTGTCGAAGCTGTCGGTGATGGTGTACCAAGGGATCTGCTCCCAGCCCATCCGCGCCTTCAACCGCCCGATGTCCGCCTGCGGAGCGCGAGAGGCGTAGGCTAGGGTGGTGTCGCGAACGTTCAGATGGATCAGGTTCGAAACCTGATCGGCGCCCATGGAACACCCGCGGCAAGCGTGCTCAGGCCAGCCGAAGACTCCGGGCTCAAAGAAGGCACGATACACGATCAACTGCCTGCGGCCTTCGAACAGGTCAAGCAGGCTGACCTTACCCCTGGGCCCGTCGAAGTCGTACTTCCTCTCCACCAGCATCCACGGCATCCGTCGACGCTCGGCGGCAAGCGCATCACGGGAGCGCGTCAACCCCTTCTCCTTCGCGAGGAGAACCTGGCGCTTAGCCTCCCATTCCTGCCCCGACACGATTTCTTGATTAGCGACTGTTCCGGTCGGCATCTTGACTGGTTCTTTCATTGGAACCGCTCCTTTCCCTCCGAGTTGAGATTGCGTTCACTTCCGTTCTTCTCCTTCCGAGACAGCTTCACAGCCAACGCCGTCAGCCCGCCGGTAGAGACTGCACCGGCTACGACTAGACCGATAGTCGACAAGCAGAATGGGCACATCGCATCACCTCTCAATCGGGTGGCGAAGCGTGACCGCTAAGCCACCTCTATATTGGTGACGGGTCAGATCAAGGGATTTCTACAGGGCGGAGGCAGAAAAATTCAGCCCCGTTTTCTAAGCAGGAATCTTTTTACGGCAGGGTCTTCCGCCAGACCAATCGCCCGGTCGTAGGCTTCCAGCGCTTCTGAGGTCTTACCCAGCCGTTGCAACAGGTGAGCGCGAACCGCCCAGTATGGCTGATAGGACGAAACAGACTCCGACTCCAGTCCGTCGAGCACAGCGACTCCGGCTTCGGGTCCGCTCGTTTCCGACACGGCGGCGGCGTACCCGGTCAGCCGCCCGAGCGTGGGCGAGATTCGGATGAGCTGCTGGTAGAAGGCGACGATGGCCGTCCAGTCGGTCCGGCCGCTTTGCCTGCGCTCGGTGTGAACTGACTGGATGGCTGCTTCGAGCTGAAATCGGCCTGGTCGTCCGCACTGGAAAGCCACCGCAAGATGCTGCTCCGCCTCGGCGATCAGTGGCTTCGACCACTGCTGCGTATCCTGTTCGGAAAGCGGGATGTAGTCGCGATCAGGTCCCCGTCGGGCTGCCCGTCTGGATTCGCAATACAGCATGAGCGCAAGCAAACCCCGCACCTCGGGCTCGTTGGGGATGAGTTGCAGAAGCACACGCGCAAGCCAGATTGCTTCTTCCGCGAGATCGCGGCCACGCTGGTCGATACCTGCCATGTCGTCCCAGCCGATTCCGAACGCGGCGTAAATCGCTTCCAGCACCGCCTCAAGTCGGGTGGACAGCTCCCTCTGGTCAGGAATCTCAAACCGAATGCCGCCGTCACGGATCTTGATCTTGGCGCGGACCAGCCGTTGTCCCATGGTCTTCGGTGAGATGAGGAATGCGCCGGCAATGCGTGCCGCATCCAGCCCGAGCACGGTCTGGAGCATCAGCGGCGTGTGCATGGCCGGATCGATCGCCGGATGGGCACACACGAAGAGCAATTTGAGCCGCTCATCCGGGAACTCAGTGGACAGATTCATCTCCGTGGACTCCTTCGTAAGCGAAAGGAGCGTCGGCTCGCTCTCCGAGACCACGTGTTGGTGCCGAATGAGATCGATGATCGAATGCCGGGCCACCGTTAGCAGCCAAGCCTCTGGATTCTGCGGAGGTCCTTCCTGCGGCCACACCCTCAGCGCCTTGAGCAAGGCCTCGCTCAGCGCGTCCTCCGCGGCGGCTACATCGTGTGTATTCGCGGAAAGATAGGCCACCAACCGGCCGTAGGACTCGCGGGCTACGCGCTCGACCGCCCGTTGAGTGTCCTCCTCATGGATTCCATTCACCCTGTGAACCCCCGCCGCTTCGCTTCGGGCGCCAGCGGGCGCACTTCCACTGCCCCGATGGAAGCCCCCGGGCATCGCGCAGCCCATTCAAGTGCGGCGTCAACGGAAGGGAGCTCCAGAATGATGAACCCTGCCAGCTGTTCCTTCGTATCAGCATAGGGTCCATCCTGCACGCGGCGCTTTCCTTCCCTAAGACGCACCGTTGTTCCTGTCTCGGGCACCTCAAGTGCATCGCCTGCGACGTAGACTCCGGCCTCCACGAGCGCCTTGTAGTAAGCCCGCCAAGCGCCGAGATGAGGATCGCTATAGTCATTCTTCCGCATGTCGAACTCTTCCGGTGTGTGGTAGATCATCAAGGCAAACTGCATCCGTTTTCTCCTTTTCTCTTCTTGACGCGAGTCTCATCGGTTTTTCGGCGCCTATCCGTATGACGGGCGAGAATGGGTCCATTCGACAGACTTTAGGAAATCTGCAGGAATTGCAAGCGGAGTCAAAGTTATACGCGGTTCTTAACGGATGACGGGCAAACCGGAAGTCAACTGTCGGGCCATCACGCTCAGAATCCCGGTTCCGGGACTGCCTCCTAATACGCCCGGATCAGCTCAGCACTTACGCCTCCGATTTTGTCCGTGTCCATATAGTGGTACTGTCCGGACCTGGGCTTTCCGATATCCCCCCATGCACCGGCCTGCCAGACCGCGAAGCCGAGTTTTTCATATGTGGCAGTAGCTTTGGAGAGGTCGTCCACCGGCAGGCCAATGTGCTGGATGCCTTCCCCATGGCGATTCAAGAAATCTTCATAAACATTCGCTGGAGTGGATGGTGGCTGAATCCACTCATAACTGATGACGCCAATCCGTTGAAATCCCACCTCAAACGACAGTAAGAGGGGCTGGCCGCGGTAGCGCGAATCGTCGCGGGGCGTAGCATGCTCCAACTCAAACCCAGGCAAGCCAAGTTTCTGCCAGAAGCTGGAGACCGCCGCCGCATCGCGAACCGCAACAGCAAGGTGGGAGACGGTTTTCTGCTGCAGAGGCTTGGGGGCTCCGCCCGGCCAGTAAACCAGGCCAAGAACGTATTTGCCCTGTGGCTCCGTGTCGAAGTAGGTGTAGGTGACCGGCGCGCCGTCGATTTCAAATGTGACCTGCTGCAGCACACTCACTCCGAGGCGGGCCATGCGCTGAATCTCCTTGTCCATCGCCTCCTTGGACGGGACCTCATGGACAACGGAAAAAATGCCGTCCTTATGTTTCTTCAGAAAATCATTGTAAGAGTCCGACTGGCCTTCGTCTGGCTGAAGGAAATTGACGGTTAGGTTGCCCAGACGTCCGGTAGCCTGCCATGTATCGATGGTCGTGGGCTTGCCATGATCGGTTCCCACGGCCTTGATCTTCGCGGACTTATGGATATCGGTCATTCCGAGTGCAGTCCACGCCGGCAATATCCCGTCGATGTTATGCGAGAGCCACGTAACGCGGTTGATAGCTTGATAGTATTCCGGCAACTGGGCATAACAAGTTCCGAGCAGGAAGCACATCACAGCAAGACAGCGCAGAAGCTTCATCTGCCTCTCCATTTCTCAGAAATTCCCACGCGACTCGGTCACAAGAAACGATGATGGCGCAGTTCGATTGTCATTCCGAACAACCGCAGTTTGCGACGGAAACACATTCATCGACGCATTACAACCCAAACATACTAAATAATAATTTGAAAGTATGAAGATCCAAAATGGCTCGAGGGTGATGTCGAGCTTCTTCTGTAGATAGGTTGGGGTGCGGGATTTCCGTATGCCCCTAATTCAATTTTTCGGAATTCGACATCCGGACGGACGTGCACGACTGCCATTCGAGATGCTTTGCCTTCGCGTTCACGGCAAGATTGTGCCCTCTTTGCGGGATTTCCGTGAGCGGTGGACCCCGGTCAACTGACGCTATCAGGCGATAGAGCTCAAATTTCGACTCTTTCGACTCAGCTCACATCTGAAGTGTTCGAAACTGATCGGAACATGAGTGCTATAGAGATTCTTCGCAACTGACGCATGCTCCGAGGCCAGTCTGCCTGGAATCGGCTATGCCCTGCGCCGCCACCACACCGGTAAGCTGAGGGCCACCCAAGCCGCGATGGCATAGACTGGCAGAGTTTCACAAAGGAGCACGTCGTCGTAGGTAAAAGTTAGTTGTTTATTTTAGGGTTCTTGCATTCGGGGTCATCGCCCACGCAAATGACCAGACCGGGAGAGGGCGGCGCATCGGCGATTTCTATCGCTTTCTTGGTTGCTGCTTGTATTACGTGGTCCCACCCCTTAAATTTTCCAACCCGATGGGGCTGCCGCACGTAAACAAGCGTTGTGTCCCATACATCGTCCCCGAGGTTCTTCATGCGAACCTTAACCTTATGATTAAGGGGAGTAGTTACGGTGATTTCCTCGCATGAATGTTTGCGTTCGTCTATCGTCTCGATCACGCCCTTATCAACGGTATTGAGTCTCCCCGTCTCAAAGTGGTTTCTCGCTTCCGCATAGCTCATCAGATTCCTCCAGTTCCCCCCGAGAACTACCGCGTTTTTCTCCCGGATCGAGTTTAGAAACGTTGTCAAATTGCTGCACCGCAGGAAGTACGGGAATTGGAGGCGGTCAAGTGAGGAACATGACCCTCATCGTCATTACCTATGATCCAGCAGCAATGCCTTCTGGAATGCTCACTATTGACCAGTTCTGCCGCGTGCTTATTTTGTTTGGCCAGCGTTGATTGGCATACCGGGGGTGCTTTCGTAAGCGTAGCCGGCCAGGTGCGCCTTTTCCGCACCACCTTTCAGAAGTCTCAACCGCACCCATCCATAGTAGGTTTCTCCATTGAGCTGGAGGCTCAATCCGAGATAGCGCTTTCCCTTGACAAATACGTCCCAAGGCCGGGGCCCGAAGTTGTTTTCATAGCGTCTCCTTTGACGGGCCGGGAAAGTTTCCTCCAAACATAATCGACAGTCAACTTGGTTCTTAATTACCTGTAATCAAAGGGCCTTCACAACCGAACGCTTGATGGTTGGCGAAAGCAGGCCATTACACGTTTCGACCGCTGGTCGATGAGTGCAATCGCGATGTTTTACGAACTGACCCTGCGAGAAGCAGCCCTCTTCCAGACCTTCATTGACTTGCCTTACGCGCAGTTCTGATCGTCCCTGAGCCTCTGGGCACCGTCTGCAGAGCGCTCAGGTGAAAATTCTTTCATACTAGGCGACCACGGGGACGGGTGTATAGTGCGCTACTGCAAGTCCAACGGGAGGAGGGAAACTATGATTTCCAAAGTGTTTTGCACGGCATCAGTGATTGTTCTTGCCAGCTTGGCGCTCAGTTCCGCTGCCTGGGCGGCGCCTTGTTCTAACGCCTCGCTGAATGGCACTTACGGGTTTCTGCACGACAGCACAGATAGCAACGGCGCTCCTGCCACCGCCGCCGTGAGCCAGATCACGTTTGACTCAACCACAGCCACGTTTAACGTAGAAACTACAGCATCTCATGGCGGCGTGATTGCCACCGAGTCTCTCACCGGAACTTATGCAGTCGCCTCGAACTGTACCGGCACGGGCACCCCCACGGGAGCCAGCCCCTTCACCATTGTGGTTACGTCGGGAGGATTTTTGGCCCTCCACGTTTTTGCGGAGGGATTCGCCGTGAAGCAGGGCTCCTCGACCTGCACCAATGCCGGAGTTAAGGGTAGTTTTGGGTTTGAAACAACCGGCGTGTTCCTCGCAGGGACGCCCGCCACGGCGGTGGCTTTCATCGGTGAGTTGAAGTTAACGGTCAACCCTTCTGGAGAAGGAGTGGTAAGCGGATCCATAGCAGCTAGCGAGGATGGCACGTTTCTAGCAGAGGTGCCCGTCACCGGTTCTTACACAGTCGCCCCGGACTGCAGGGGGAGGGTTATCATAACGCCGACGGGGCTCTCCGAAATGCGCTTCAGCGTCGTGATTGTGGACGGCGGGAAGGAAATGCTAGCCGTTGAGACGGACGCGGGCACGGTTGTCAGCGGTACGTTTCAGCGTTAGTTTCATCGATCCGGAATTGGCGCCAATTAAAAATTGGGAGATGGTGAAAAGCTTCGCCATGGCAGCCCAATTAAGGTGCCACGTGAACAGGTTCATAAGATTGCTCGTCGCGCGCATTCGAGAGGGTGAAGACATCGCCGCGAAGGCAGAGGTCGCGGAGCGAAGCGCAGGATACCGCGATTGGCTCCATCTCTTCACGAGCTGGCGTATTGAAACGATAACCCAAGTCAAGGGTGCCTATGAAGGGAGAGAAATTGCGCTTGAGTTTGAAGTTGCCAGCGAAATTCAGGAGCGCGGGTCTCCAAAATCCACCTTCGACTTTTGTAAGATAAGGAGCACTACGTTGGGGGATTGAGAAGCTGGAGGGTTTTGTTGAGCGGCTGACGCTTGCGCTCCCGGAGGCAGAAGACGTCGCTGGGATAAAGACCTTGCATCACGACATTTATGCAAAATGTCGTGAGCTGTACACTGGCCGTCAATACGCTGAGGCCGTCGAAAAGAGCTTCGGCCGCAATGCCCTGCGCGGTCCCGATTTCCTCTGGAGCGACTTCTACCTGACAAAATGGTTCCCGTTGACGGAGCATGTGAAGCTGCGATTTGAGAGCCAGTTCTTTAACGTCTTCAACCATCCGAATTTTGCGCTCCCCAGCATGGTGCAGGCCGGCACTCCAGGAAATCTTTCCACGCAGGGTGGATTTGGAGCGCTCGCGTCCACAACTTCTCCGCCGACCGGCTGGCTGGGAGTCGGATTAGGTGGCGATAGCAGTCCATGCATGATCGCCTTTCAGTCGCGGTTGGAGTTCTGAGGGTGCACGCCGATTCTGAATGGCTAGTCGGCAAACAGGAGGTTATCCGCGACCGTCAACCGCTAGGGACTCCACTCAACTGTCGATAAATCTCGATATCACTCATTGACCCAGCCGAGGGACCGCCGATTCTCAAAGAGTGAAATCGCCTGATTTCGCCATCTGACGGTTCTCGCTCATAGTGCCGAAGGTAATCTGGCCTCGCACTCGTGGCCCTAATACGCTCTTGACTATGGAACAGAACTACTCGCAAGTGGCATCTTCTCAGCTCCAGAGTGAGGATTACGACGACTTCAAAAGATGGCAAGAGCGCCAACACGGAACTGGACGGAAAATCCGCACTGTGGTCGTTCTTGTACTCTCATGCGCAATGTATTACGTGGAGTATTCCGCAATGAAGACTCGGAACGACCAAGTGTTAGCTCAGTACTCTGCCTTGAAAGCTCAGTATGACAGGATCGAGGCGAAGAAAAACGAAACG